>RGDM01000024.1 GCA_009918675.1 bacterium | reverse complement strand
TCGCCTTTTTGTGGTGCTTCAGGCAAACGTGCGCCTTGCGTACCTGCGAGTGCATGACTGACGTTTAAACGAAGACCTGCGCTGTTGAATCCAATCAATCCGCTCAAACTATCAGCTCCCGCAAGGATGCGAGCCTTAACCTCTTGTGCGGAGAGTTGTGGATATTGAGCGCGAATTTGAGCGGCAGTGGCTGCCACCAAAGGGCACGCCTGGCTGGTTCCCGATCGCTCCGCGTAAGCGCCTTGAGGAGAAGTTGAAACAATGTCTTCTCCCGGGGCGGAGATGTCGACAGAGCGACCAAAACTCGAAAATGTTGAGGCGAGATCGCGTCGGTCTGAGGAGCCCACTGAAATTTGATTTTCGAGCCGGTAACCAGCCGGATAGTTTGGCTGCGTGTCGACGTTCGTGCGGAAATTTCCCACCGCTGAAACAACTAAAACATCGCGAGATCGGGCATATTTCAGTGCCGCGAGAATCTCACTTGACTCGGAGGGGGTGCCAAAACTTGCTGAGATGACCCGCGCTCCTTGATCAACAGCATAGCGTAGCGCTTGGGAAATCACGGAAGCGCTTACGGCCGGATGTGCTCCCGAGAAGATCTGGATGGGTAAAAGAAGAAACTGATCCCAAGGCGCGGCAATACCAATTGCGTTGTTACTTTGTCCTATCAATAATCCCGCGAGGTGCGTGCCGTGTCCAATAGAGTCGTGAATCTCTCGCGTGTTGTCTGCGAAATTCCATCCTTGCCAATCATCAACGAGTCCGTTGCCATCATCATCGATTCCATTGTTTGCCCGATCACGGCCTTGCGCGTCGAGGCCTGATTCACCAGGGTTCCGATAGATTTTGCTGATGTTGAGATCGGGATGCGTGAAATCCACACCTGTGTCGATCAGTGCGAGAACCGTGTGTGCTTTGAGAGTGTGCGTGGTCCAATTTTCAGAAAGGCGAATGTCTGCACCAACAACTCCAATCGTTCCCGTACGAGAGATTTGTCCGGAATTCTCGAGAAACCATTGCATCGCAAAAAGTGGATCGTTGAAGTTTAAGTTTTCGAGCCATGTGCGCGGTGAAGCCACGGGAGACACTTGGACACTGTCTTGGAAGAAAACAATCGGTTCGGTTGTGTTCGCAAGGGTGAGAGAGCAGGCCGACGTCAAGCTCAGGCATGCGAGTGACAAAGAGACAAGCGCAAGCTGTTCGCGTGGAATGCTGCACTCGATTAATTTACAACTTTTGCTCTGCAAGCCGAGATTCTTGCGCATCGGTTTGTTCTCAATTGCATGTTCCGAGCCGTCTCAGAATTTGAATTTGCTCAAAAGAGATTTCAATCCAGTGCTGCGAATGCTGGCCAGAACCTTGCGCACATCTGCTAAGAGTTGGCTTATAGCCTCACGCTCATCGCCTTTGAAGTCCTCAAGTGTCGCAATACTTTGCGTCAGTGCTTCTTTGGCTTTTTCGCTGTTTTTGCTGAGTCCAAGTTCAATGGCTGTGAGCGCGGCCAAACGGGCAGAGTCGAGTTTCGAGAGAGATGCTCCGCGAGACACGCGCTCCTGCAAAAGTCCGCAAACCGCTGAGGTACCAACGGCATCTGCGAGGTGAGCGTAGCCTTCACCCGCTTCGAGCAAGAAAGAAATTGCCGCACTGCTGTCTGCAACACCTTGCGCTTTGTTCACAAGCGTCGAGCAATCGTGGGCGCTGAGGTGTTTGTGCGCATGACCGTGGTCATGGTCGCAGCACCCTCCGTGGTCGTGGTCGTGGCTATGGCCTGCGTGATCGTGGTGGCTGTGTGAATGATCGTGGCCACAGCAGCTTCCATGCTCATGTTCGTGGTCGTGGCTATGGCCTGCGTGACTGTGGTTGCTGTGATTGTGCTTGTCGCCGTTATGCATTTTTAGTGTCCTTCTTCGGATTGTACCAGGCCTTCATCGCCCACACCGCGGTCAAGTTGTCGGTCCATTTCATATTTCGGATCATACATGAATTTTTCTCCGCTGTATTCGCTTTCGGTCCATGTAAAGCGCGGAGTTGAGAGCGAAACACTCTTACTGTAGGTTTTCAATATGTCACGCGCGGCGTCAAGCGATTCGACTCGATTGAGAAAGTCGCGCAACGCCTTTATGCCGGGGAAGCCTTTAGCGTACCAGAGAAGATGTTTGCGCATCAGCACAGCTGCGGTGGTTGTGTGACCATAGTGAGCTTCATGCAGATCAATATGCTGCATGACAACATCGAGCCACTCTTCATAGCTTGGGTGGTAGGATTTTTCGTTCAGGATTTCGCGAAAGATCCATGGGTTTCCAAGTGCTCCACGGCTAACCATCACGGCATCACAATCGGTTTCGCTGCGCATGCGCGCTGCTGATTCGAAATCAAAAATATCGCCATTGCCTACGGTGACCGGCGGAGAGCGTCCAGCGGCAAGAGCTGCCGTCATGGCGGAGCGAACTCCTTCTTGAACGCCGCTGCGATCGACAGGAGTTGAATAAGATTCCGATCGCGTGCGGCCGTGGATGGTCACCATGTCTGCCGCCGACAAAGCGATGCGGCTTGTGGTGTCGGAGACGTTCACGGCATCCCTGGTGAACCCTAAGCGGATTTTTGCACTCAGCGGGAGCGAAGTGCTGGCGCGCGCCAGTTCCATGGTCTTCTGCACCCGCAGAGGATCTTTCAAAATGGCACTTCCGCATCCTGCACCGGTCACCTTTTTCACCGGGCAACCCATGTTGATGTCAATGGTTTCGAAGCCTGCTGCATCAAGAATTTCAATAGCCTGAGCAACATCTTCGGCATTGGGTCCAGTGACTTGAACGCCCAAGACGTCCTCAAGTGGATGGCGTGCCATCATTTCAAAGGTGCGTTTGTTTTTGTAGCGGATTGCCGTCGAGGAGAGCATCTCAACGTAGGTGAGTCCTGCGCCCTGCTGCTGGCAGATCCTGCGAAAGGGCACATCGGAAACGCCAGCAAGCGGCGCGAGAAAGATCCGATTTTTAATAGGTAAGCCAGCAATTTTCAGCGGGCTCGAAAAGGCTGCCCGAGCTAGCGGTGCTGTGCGTGGGTTGGTTGCTGGGTTGATTTGAATTTGATTCATGCCTTGATGTCTCCCAAAGGCTGCCTCTCAGATGGCCCAAAATGGTCAGCCTTTCAAGGATTTCCTCGGGTCGTTCAATGCAAAAAGCTCCCTCTTTTATTAGGAGGTTGGTCCCCTGACTTGTTGAGCTGTGAACTGGACCCGGAATGGCCCCGACATCCACACCCAGGTCGGCTGCGAGCCGAGCGGTGATCATCGAGCCGCTCGCGAGCGCAGCCTCAACAACCAAGACAAAGTCACAGAGAGCAGCGATCACGCGATTGCGGCGGGGAAAATTCCACTTTTCTGCGCGTTGGGTGTCGGCGAACTCGCTGAGAATGAGACCACGTCCTGAACGGTGAAGGGTTTCAAAAAGTCCCATATTCGAGCGTGGGTAGGGTGCGAGAAGTCCGCTGCCAAGAACTGCAGCAGTGCATCCGTAAGAATGTGCGACACAGTTGGCGACAGTATCGATGCCAATCGCCGCCCCCGAGACGATGCAAACCCCCGCGCCAGCAAGCACACGCGCAAAATGGGCCGCCTGTTCGCGTCCGTAAAAAGTAGGATGGCGAGAGCCAATGATGGCAACACGCTTGCGGCTGAGAATGTTGGGCTCTCCGAGATAACGTAACGCCGACGGAAAATCTGTATGCAGCGGACGATTTAATAAATGTTCAAGCTCATTTTTCTGCAACGTGTGTGTGTCTTTCAAGAAAACTCTCCCTCAATTGATTCGTAGAAAGAATGTGTCGCGATGGATTCCCGTTTTCACATTTAGAGGTGTCACGAAGGTGTCTCGCGAGCGAGTGGCTGAAGTGAGTGATCAAAAAAAATAATTCAATGTTACGATAATCGGTCAACTCCCATTATTTTGTAGGTGTGACGCGGCTCACTCGTCCGTTTGCATATGTGTCGAAGTGGCGAAAAGTTGACTGAACCCGGGGGCTTGACTGGCCGGCGGGTTGACACAATTTGGACCCCGTGTTTTACTCCAGGCGTAAAACCAAACATAAGTTTACATATCAGCAGCAGGTTTGACTGCTTCGGTGCCCACTTTGCCATCAAGGAGGATAGGCGATGAAAGCACAGCGTTGTCCGTATCATGTAAAACAAGGCGTTGTTGATGCGGAAGGCAAGCTGGTTTTGAGTGATGTTTGTGGTGTGAAGTCAGCATGCGGTGCTGCCTGCACATACGCACCCTTTGACAACGACACCTTCAAGTCGTGTCAGCGCTTTGCCGCGTACCAACGTGGCGGCACTGGTGAACGGCAGATTCTCATTCCCAAGAACGATGTCGAGTACATGCCCGAGTTTGGTGGTTTTGCAAGCTTCAGCGAAATGGAGCTGATGTAATTCAACCTTTCTTGGGAGGTGAGGGTGACTGCATTTTCACCTGAGCTGGTTGTCGGCGCTGCGGGCGCAGAAGTTGTTTCTAAAGAAACAGCTCTAAATTCGCAGCCTCTTGCGACGTCACTTCTTGTATTGGCTCGATTGGGTTGTCTGAAAACACTCGTTGAGTCGCCTGCAGGGTTAAATTCCTCTTTGGCAGTTTCTATTCGCAGTGAGTTGCTCAACTCTTTGAGTTGGTCCCGGCTGTCGCTGCTGGGCTCTTGGTTCAGCTACTCGCATTTCAGTCGGCGCATCGTTGATGAGTTGGATGAAGGTCGGCGAGACGTATTGGCAACAGAGTTTGTTTTGTCGCAGGTGAGTCTGGAAGAACTGTTGCGTTCTCGGCAAAGCTGGCCTGCGTTGCGACTGCGCATTGTGGAAAAAGCATCTGCGGCCGGCGTGCTGCACGGCAGAGAAGCTGGTCTTGCAACTCTTCTTGAAAAAACCTTCATGCAACAGCGTGACGCTCTCGTTAAAGAGCTCTTGCTCAAATCTTTACCCACGCTAGTTTTGCTTGTGTCGGCCGCAATAGCCATTGTCATGGCTTTGGTTTTCTGGCGCTCATTGATGACCGGTGGTTGAACGAGTGCGCATCTTCAAGATTTACTATTTGAACATGTCAACGTTTGGGCAGCTGCCGCGTGCAGTCTCCTGACCGGCATTGGGACATTGGCGCGCCTCGTTCAAATTGACCCCGCATTCACTGCAGAGACCTTTGCAACCGGGTTGGCAGAGTGGGAAGTCGGGCAAGCTCGTGTAGATGAGGTCGGTCACAAACTCCGACAAGAGCAAACCAGCTCCATCGTGTTCATAGGATTCCATTTCACTTTCAGAAAGCTCGTGCTCAGATCCTGGGGTTTGCTCAGCGGCTCGGAAAAAAAGCGCCTCTGTTTCGCTTTCAATCACAGAACGGAATTGAGTCAAGCTGCGCACACATTCAAGCTGCGGGATCATTTTGAGGTGGCCCTTCACCCGGTACGACTGGCTTTGCTTTTCAACATCCAGAGTCAGCGAAAAATTTGCTTGCTTGCCTTCGCTGGAACAGCTCAATTCATTGAGAATGTCCTGCAGCCAGGGATGTTGGTCGAGTTGAAGGGGAACCTCCTTGAAGTGTGCGGGTTGTGCTGGTGCGCCTAGGGTGAAGGTACTGCCAGATCCAACTTGATTGAGGGGAAGTTTCCAACTCATGGAGAATCTCCGGAAGAAATTGTTTTTTTAGCCACCAGTCACAGTTGCGTTGGCTCTGACCCCACGCATTCCGGCCATACCGATAACAGTGACAACCAGCAAAAGACCAGAAGAAATATAAAGCGATGGTACGCCATTGAGGTGTTCATACATGAGGCCCATAAACGCTGGGCCTAAAATTCTCGCCGCTGAGGAGACGGTTTGTGCAATTCCTAGTGCTAATCCTTGCCGATCATGAGGACTGAGTCGGCTGGTGAGTCCGCCGAGGGCTGGATTCGAAAGAGTTGTTCCTATCGACATGCTTGCGAGTGCTGCAAAAAGTGCACTGCTGCTGGGTGAGACCCAGGGAATCAAGAAAATGCCGAACGTGAGTAGGGTTTGCCCCAAGTTCAGTGTGCGAACTTCCCCAAATTTTCTCAGCAGGGGACGCGAGACAGATGCATTGGCAAGAAGAACTACCATTCCTATGAACAAAAATGCTCGATAAATGTGGGGTTGATCGAAGTGATAGGCATCGGCAAGAGCAAGCGGAAGAATGGTTTCCACCCCAACAAAACCAAATACCTGTATGAATTGCATAAGCAGGACTGTTTTAAAATGCGGACGAGCGAGGAGTTTGAAAGCTTCTCCACGAGCAGTTGTAGTTTGTGTCGTGCCGCCGTCTGAACCTGCCCGCGCTGCCGCAACAATATTTTTAAGTTCAGGTGGCGCGAAGCGATGGTGAGTTTCTTTGAAGCGAAAAAAGACCAAGAGCAAGTTCACAAGATTGAGAACGACGGCGGTCATGGCAATTGGGAAAATAGGGTTTTCGGGGGCTAGCAGAGTGACCGCTCCGCCAATCGCGGGCCCAAGGGCAAAGCCTGCGCCGAAGGCGACTCCAATGATCACCATCGACCGCGCTCGTTCGTGCGGAGGGGTGATGTCGGCAATGGTTGCTTGTGCGACGGCGATGTTGCCTGCCGCTATCCCGGCAAACAAGCGTATGCAAGCGAGAGCAAGATAGCTGCCTAACGCAGGGGCAAAGCCTGTGGCAAATTGGGCGAGCATGGAAAGAAAAACGGTGCCGATGAGAATTTTACGTCGGCCTATTTTGTCGGAAAGTCGCCCGAGGACCATAACCGAAAGTAGGGTTCCTATAGAGAACACCGTCGACAGGTAGGCGGCTTGCGAGCTGCTTGCATTCATTTGCCGAGCGATTGCAGGAAGAATTGGAACAAACATTCCAAATCCGACGAGGTCGAGGAATATTGTCAGAAAGACCGCGAGAAGAGTATAACGCCTTATCGCGTTGTCTTGATTTTGGGCCACGTCTGTTGATGAAGTCATGGGTTGTTTAGCGGCCCTCGCAGTCAATTGGCTCAGGTGAGCAAAGGAGAACTTATGCCCAGCTTTGATGTTGTTTCGGAAGTCAATGTTCAAGAAGTCGATAACGCCGTCAATCAAGCGCAAAAAGAAATTCAGGCCCGCTACGACTTCAAAGGAACAAAGTTCGACTTGACCTTTGATCGCGCGAGCACAGAAATCAAGATGAGCGCCGATGCTGAGAGCCGCCTCGAGAGCATACTTGATATTCTGAATAGCAAACTATTGAAGCGCGGAATCGAACTAGGTGCTATTGAAATAGGCAAACGCGAGCCGGCGGGTGGAATGATGCTCAAGCAGTCGCTGAAGGTTAAGCAGGGCCTTGAACAGGATAAAGCGAAACAAATTGTTAAAATAATCAAAGATTCAAAGTTGAAGGTGGAAGCTCAGATTCAAGATAAGCAATTGCGAGTGACGGGTAAAAAAATCGATGACCTGCAGGAGGTCATCGCCCTTCTGAAAGTTCAGCAAAACCAACTCAAAATTCCATTGCAATTTGTGAATATGCGCAGTTGATGCCGATGGGCGGATTTTCATTCGGACGACGATGAAGGAGTTTTCCATGATTCAGGTCACTCGCCTCGACGGAGCAAGAGTTTATATCAACGAGACTAACATTCAGTGGATTGAGAAACTCCCAGACACAGCAATAACCTTTCTCAGTGGCGCGCGGATCATTGTTCGCGAAACTCCCGAAGACATTGCCGCGAAAGTGAATGCCTTGCGCGGGCAGGGCAACTCACTTGAGACGAATGGAATCAAAGTGGAGACTCGCGCTGAACAGGTGTCAAAGCAGTAACGAGTCGTCAAAGTTTGGATGCAAGTGACGGAATCGTTACATCCGATCAGTCAGCTGGCCAGATTATGATCTTCTGAGGTGCACAAGCACTCAAGGAGGAAAATAAGATGGTGCCTGCGAAGTGGACTCGGAACAGTGGACGGAAAGCGGCAGAATGGCTTCCCTGGGGCGTTTCAGCATGTTTGATTGCTGGTGCTTTGTTTGCGCAAAACGCAAACGCTTCAATTCTTCCTCCGAATAATTTGCATTTGCAAGACAACGTTAACTCTCTTGCAAATATGAGCGAACAAGACTTCAACAATATCGTCAACACCATCGTCGACTATTATCGGCCCATCGTTGCGAGCAAGGGCGCACGCCTGACCTCGAATAACCTCTGGACAGACCCAACTGTCAACGCAAGTGCTCAGCAAAGCGGCACCAACTGGATCATTAATATGTATGGTGGTTTGGCGCGTCGTCCAGAAGTAACACCGGACGGTTTTGCGATGGTTGTCTGTCATGAACTTGGACACCACCTGGGTGGCTTTCCTTATTATGGCGACTCTGATTGGGCTGCTTCCGAAGGGCAAGCAGATTACTTTGCGACTCAATCTTGTGCGCGTGAAATCTGGCGCAATCAGCTGACCGAAAACTCCCGTTATCGCTCATTGGTTGGTGATTACGAAAAGAAAAAGTGTGATGCAGTGTGGAATAAAGTTGAAGAACAAGATCTCTGCTATCGCACTTCGGCTGCGGGCCAGAGTCTTGCAACACTTTTGGGTGCATTGCGCTCGGGTTCAGCTGTACCACGCTTCGATACTCCTGATCCTCGTAAAGTAACATCGACATACATAGGACACCCAGAAGCGCAGTGCCGACTGGACACCTATTTCAATGGCGCACTTTGCCCTGTTTCGTTCGACAAAAATGTCATTCCGGGTCGCAACACCTCGGGCGGACAAACCAATCAAGCAGCTGAGCTTCTTGCTTCGCAAGCGTCGTGCATGACCGCCGCTGGGTATACAACCGGTGTGCGTCCACTGTGCTGGTTCAAACCTGCGCTCGATTTCCTTGCGATTCAGTATTCGGACGCGCGTTACCAAGAGCAAACAGGTAACAATAATGGCGTGATTGAGCCTGGCGAAGTTGTTGAGGCTTTCTTCAAGCTTTCCAATAAAGCTGTGAAGGCAACTACAAATATTCAAGGCGTGCTCTCAAGCGCATCCTCCAGCGTGCAAATCATTAATGGCAGCACTGGCTTCAACGATATGAACGCAGGTGAGTCGAGCGAAGCTAAGGCACCTTTCGTGTTCAAGCTAGCCAACTCGGCACAGTGCGGTGAAAAGGTTGCATTGACTTTAAAAGCAACCAGCGACCAAGGTTCAGTTGACCTTAATCGCGAACTTCAGTTGGGTCGAATTGTTGAGGCTGAGCAGGGAAATGTAACAGCGCAAGCAAGCATTCCGGACAACGATCCGCGCGGCATTGAATCTGCACTTGAAAGTTCAGACCAAGGATCGGCAAGTTCGCTCAAAGTGCGTCTCGATATTGAACATCCTTACGTGCGCGACTTGCGCGTAAGCTTGGTGACACCCGAGGGCAAAGAGCTGCGCGTGTATCCGGGCGTCAATTCGCTCAAGGGACGTCGTAGCAGCAAAACTGATGGTCGTTCTGACACGGGCATTCACGAGTCGATTCAGGTAGACTCTCGAGTAGAGAAACTCGGTGGAACCTGGAAGCTCAAAGTGAAAGATGTCGCAGCTCGTGATGTTGGTACTTTGGAAAGCTGGGGAATCACGGCTTCAAAAAATCAATGTGATGGACAAGCCAAGTGGGCATCGCGCAGCGCTCGCAAACACTGAAACGAACCTGGAGTGGCCCCGCTGCTGCCCTGTTGGCGGCGACGGTCACTCTGGTTGCATCTGCTGCAGGTGGCAAAGAGCCTGAGCCAACCCCTGAACCAACGCCAGAACCCACAGAAATCCCCCGCCCCGATTTTCTCAACATAAAAAAACGCACTCCCGCAGATTCTTTGCTCGCTCGAGATTTTTTGCGATTGACACTTCTCAAGCCAGAAGATTTGCCAGGCAGCGCGCTGATTCCTGATTATGCGGATGCGGCCTTGCGAAAAAGAATTTCTGAGCAGTTCGGTTTGCCGGCGGTCACGACCATGCGTGATCCCATTCCTGCACCTCCGGGTTGGTGGACAGTCGAAGCAAATGGATCCAGCGCGCTCACACTTGGCCCGACCCGACGCTATCCTCGTCCCGAATTAAAAATAGAAGTACCGATGTTGCGCCTGCGTGAAGTTGCGTATCTCAATGGCGACACTCAGTTTGTCCGAAACCTGAATGAAGTGATTCGGCTGTGGACATTGGGGCGAATTCCCGAAGCTGTGGCGATGCGCAACAAATTACAGAAAGATAAGAAAACCGTTCCGCGAGGAACTTTAGAGCGCACAGCTGTCGCTCTGCTTTTTGGTTTTCTTGACCTGCAAGCGGCCGCCGAAGCAAAGGCTCCGCTTGAAAGATATGGTCCTGCACAAGGGTCACTGTGGGATTCTTTAGGATCGACTGAATTATCAACATACGTGACCAACATCGATAATGCTGTCGACGAGGAAATGTTTGAAGCAGCTTTAGCGAGTCCGGCGATTTTCCGTGATGAAATTGTATATCCGCCGCATCTTGATGCGCCCAAGCTTGCAGCTCGTCCAATCGACCTGACTCGCTTTGTCCGCACACTGGCCCTTCCAGCGTTGTTTAACGTGGCATCATTGTCAGTGAATGCGAAAAATTGGACTCGAGTTTTTGAAGCAAGTCAGAAGTTTGAAGAGGTCTTTGATCGACTCGACAAAAAATTAACCGCAAAAAGATCAACTGAATTAAATTTCACAACTCCACCGGGCGTAGCAAGCGCGTTGCCTATAATGATGTGGCCGCGCACGCCGCATGAAATGAAGATTATTATTCGCATGCTCAGGGTCAAGGCACAATTTCTTGCCGAAGACCCGCTGATGGCGCTGAAAGAATCCGCTAAAATTATCTTGAATTCTGATGTTCCTGCTTTCAAAACGATTGGTTTTGCTTTGACTGGGAATATTTATGATGATCTCGGATATCCAAAGTATGCGCGCCGATTCCACGGTTTTGCCGAGGCATTTGCTGATCTCGAATGGTATCAACAGAACCCATATTTTCTGGTTGCCGGCGGCGAGAACGCATTTTGGGCAGGCGATTCTTCGGTTGCAAGAGCTGCATTTGAAAAATATTTGCTTGCGGCCGGCGACAAACAAATTGGTCCGTGGGTGCGTTTGCGATTGGCGGAAATCACCCACACGTCTCAGGGGCCAGAAAAAGCCGCGATTCTTTATCAGGAATTGCAACGTCTGCAGCCAAATCATCCGGCTGGACTCGTCGCGCGGCGCAGATTGTTCTGTATAACTGCGCCGCAAACCGGACCCCGCGCGCGATATTTGGAATACCAAGCTTTAAAGGAACTGTTTCCAAAAATGGAAGACGGCGAAGTTGAGCAAGTGCGCGCCTGTCACTTGAACGGACTTGTGCTTGATGCAGATAAATTTTCCAAAAACGAGACAAAAACTCTTCCCGACGATGCAGCGTTGCAGATGGGCTTGATTGAGGAATTTGAGAAGAAATTTCCCAACAGCTCGTACTTGCGATTCCTTCAAGAGCGCAAGTTGACGCTGCAAGCCGCCCTCGGGCCTTATCTTTTGAGTTACAAACAATGCGGTCCTGCGCTGGAATTTTTCAAAGCAAACGAAAGCAAAATTCTGACCTTGAAAAGTAACAGCGGCAAGTTTTTGCAACAATTGAAATGGACTCACGTTGAACAAGATCGCCTGCTGCGTTGCGCTAGTTTATTTGCTTCGAAAGATCTTCTGAAGAAACTTGCTCCGCACATGCTCGCGAAAGCTTCGGCAAAGGGCAATCAGAAAAAGACTCCCCGCGCAGCAGAAACAGCAGATGCACGCTTGGTTCGACTGACGATCGACATGTCTCATCAGCCCTCTGATAAAAACGCGGCGGCGCTGCTTGGCGAATTGCGCAGGCGTGGTCAAGAGGCTTTGTTACCGAACGTGCGCACAGTTGAAAGTCAGCAGTCTAAAACAATCGATGACAATGATTTTTGGCAGAAGCTTGCTGCCGTTCGAATCGTGCAATGGGATCTTGAAAACCCAGCGGAAAAGAAACCCAAGTTGCAGAAAATGTTGCGCTCTGAACTGCTTGCAAAGCCAGATCTCACCGCCGGACGGCAAGAGCAGTGCGAGCGCTTCCTTTTGGACTCAGCATCTTTAAAGGCCCGCGAGTGGGATCGTTTTGTGATGGCAATTCCAACCCGGCAATGGCTGGACTGGTTGCGCGTGGTTAAAGAGAGCCCTGCTGATCAAACGCCGAGCCCTGCTGACAAAACGCCGAGCCCTGCTGATAAAACGCCGAACGCTGCTGATAAAACGCCGAGCCCTGCTGATAAAACGACCGTTTGTCAAACTCAGTTGGCCCAAGAAGCATTGAAGACGGCGCAATCCCTGCCTTCACTCGAGCGCGATAGGCACCTTCTGTGGCCCTGGCTGCAAGCACGCGGAGCACAACAAGAGCAAGAAGCTTGGTTAGCGCTCGGGACTCGCTGGTCGAAGGAAGGATTGGTTTCAAAACAGGAGCTTGAAGAACTTTTCAAGACCTTGGAAAAAGAGGCCGATAACCCAACTGTTAAACAGGCAGCCAAGGCCTGGCGAGAGGCGCAGAAACCCCACGGACTGTGGTAGAATATGAGCAGGGTTCTGCGCAAAGCGTTGATTGATTCATGTCTGCCGAAATGAGTGAGGCGTGTGATGGGTGAAGTTCTCTCTTTTAGTAAGAAAAAGAAGGTATCCGGCGTGGCGAAAAGCAAGCCTAAAACACAAAAGCCCGGCGAAAAGGCAGAGGCGGCTCCTAAGAAAAGACGCTCTGCCAAGAAGGAAACATTGAATGCCGAGAGCGTTAAGTTGTGGTGGATCTCGCAGGAATTTGATGAGCTCATCCGTAAAGCGGTGCTTGAGAAACACATTCCGGTTGAAGAGCTTTCGGCAGTCATGGCACATCGTTTGGGTTCACTGCTGCTTGTTAGCGAACGCACCCCGGAGCTGACTCTTTTTTGTTTGAAGTTGATTTCCAAGATCACCAATCAACCCAAACCCGGTTCAAATGCGAGTTGAACCGCATTTTTTTTTTCGCGCAGTTCAGGAGTGATCATGTCAGTCCTCCGCGCCTTAATTTTGCAACAAGGCTCGTCTGATGATGAGATGAAAATGGTATTCTGCCGAGGATTAAAGAAATGACCATCAAATTGGTACGTCGCTCGCAGCATGCTCATTTGTTACTTTGTCGAACCTGTGGCGACACCTGCATTTCGTCGGCTGATCAAGTTGCCGCCAATGCTGACAACCATCCCACTCATCTGCTGAAGCAACACATCGAAAACGCCTTTTTGAATGGACAATCACCCGCCTGGCAGCTGCGTGTGGTTGAAAGCAGTTGTCTGGATATTTGTCCGGTCGGCGCTGTTAGCGTTCGTCTGGTTGGTGCTGAAAACTCTGAGGCTCGTGTGCTGACCTGGACGTGTGATCCGCGCGCGGATGGACAAGAGATTGTCGATATTTTGAAGCAACATATTCCACGCGGGCAATGAGCTAAAAGTCTTAATTAAGGGAATGTGACTTGCAGTGTGAGCAACACTTTGTTGTTGACGTCATCTGGGCTGACAAACACATTTTGAACCAAACAGCCAACCCCGTCAGCGCGACGAAATTCAAAATTGTAGCTTTGCGCGGAAGTGAAGGTTTGCTCTTTTACTTCCTGAAAACTTCCCGTTGAGCTGAGGCGAATAAGTAAGTCACCGTTGCGGGTCGCGTCTGAATCTGCAACCACAATCCCTGCTCCGTCTTTGCCAGATGAGTTTGCAGCTCCGCGGTTCGTCACAACGTTGCAAGAAAGAGCGGGGATCTCGAACGACTTGCTTGCCGAAGTTCCGTTCGTGTTGCCTGCCGAAGATGTGCGATCGCTTTCTGCGGTTTTTTTATTGGGTGAAATCGGGGTTGGATTCGCAGGATTCTCAATTTCCACACTGCAGCCAACCAACAACGCGAATGCAAGTGGTAAGAATGTCTGTAGTGGTTTTTTCATTCGCCCAGCCCCGCGACACGAACACCCTGTTTTTCCAGGTAAAAAGCAACAACTCTAGAACCAAAAGAGGCATAAATCGCTGCTCTTCCTCGAATTCCGTATCGGCTTATTTTCAAGAAAATAGAGTTTCGTGCTGACAAACGGGTGTCATTAATAAATAACGTGATTTTAGATTGTTAAAAGTAGGATCGAGGGCTTGAAAAGATGTCGGGCCTTAGTGACAATCGATCGATTTGCCGAGGCTGATCACTTCAAATTCAAATTTTCCGTGACTTATCCAGCTGTATTTGGATGAGTAGATCGTGCTTTGGCTATGACCCACGCAGATATCCATTCGGCTGGTGCCCTGATTGTAGAACGCGCCACCAGTGTCGACGACTTTGAAGGGAATCGGGTCTTTCACTTTGAGTCGTTTTTCAATTTCAGGGATCCGGATAATTGTTCCGTAGGGGAGCGCATATTTGTCCATTGCGACGCTCACTTCGTTTGCATCCCAGTTCATATAATCGTCGAGCGTGTGCAAAGGTCGGCCACAGCGATCCTTTGAGCCGCCTTCCATCGAGTTATTTTCTGTTGTGTAGAGGGTTGTCTGAACGCTGTAGACGTTGTTGCTGGGGCGCGGAGAAGATTCGGAATTGCTGAAAGAACCTATGTGTGGCTCATAGACATAACCGGTTTTGAAAGAACAACCGACCATCAAATTTTCCAGGGTTATTTTTGCATATGAGCCTGTCCATTCGGGTTGTGCAGCCAAATTGTGGCGAGTTCCGCGTGGGAGCAAACACTTTTCTTCATTCGAAAGAAGAGACGAGTCGACTTTGTCAATTTTCAAATAGGTGTCGTAGTTCGAATTGATTTGAATCCAGTGCCGTGAATTGGAATCTGTGGAGGGCGACTGGGAGGCCGTATCGGCAGCTTGATTTCCTCGTCCCTGCGCCGGTGGAGAGTCGGGTAATTTTTCGAAGGTCTTCACGGGAGGCAGACTGCAGGCTAGCGGCAGACCAATCAGGAGTGCTGCTGCAAACGGGCTCAAATCAATGTTGAGTTTTTTAGCCATGGTCAACCTCCGGGAGTCCGTCCGAATTCCACAAGAGCAAATCGAGCAATTGATATGCCAAGCGGGTCAACGAATGGAAACCGATATTCTATGATTTATTCCCAAGAGAAGCGAGTTCGAGGGTGTCTAAGGATTCGACACCCTTGCGCTGATTATTCAGAACGCAAGCGGAGCTTCAAATGATTCAGAGCTCGTTGAGCAATTGCTTCGGAGGTTAAGCCGAACGCATGTGTGAGTGTAACTGCGGGAGCTGATGCTCCGAAATGATTGATTCCGAAAATAGCCCCTCTGCGGCCAACGATGTCGCCCCAGCCAAAGGCAGAGCCTGCTTCAACGGCAATGGTGGGAATATTTTCCGGAACAAGGCGAGCCAGTGTCACCGGATCGCGGACGAGTTTCTGTGGAGCAGGGCAGCTCACAACCCGAACGTTGAGTTGAACTCCTTCTCCCGAAAGTGTTCCCAGAGATTGCTGTTGCAACCACTGCGCAGCTTGCAATGTTGCTGCAACTTCTGAGCCGGAGGCAATGAACGTGAGTTTTTGCGCATGCTGCGGAGCATCAAAATCTTTCAAGAGATATGCACCCGCACGCAGACCCTGCGCTACCTCTTTTGCGGTTCGTGGGGTGGTTAAGGTGTCATCGAGATTTGCAACATCTTGCCGAGTTAACAGCAGCGCTGTTGGAGTTTCTGAATGGCTGAGTGCGAGCTCCCAGGCCATGAGAGTTTCTCGCGCGTCGGCGGGTCGCAGAACTTCAAGGTTAGGAATGCAGCGCAAGCTTGCTGCATGCTCAATGGGCTGATGGGTGGGGCCATCTTCACCAACCGCGTAGCTATCGTGAGTGAGCACGAAAATGGTTGGGACCTTCATGAGGGCAGCGAGGCGAATGCTGGGTCGCATGTAGTCGGAAAAGACTGCGAATGTTGCGCAGTACGGGCGGAATCCGCCATGCAGCGCAAGGCCGTTGCTGATGGCTGCCATCGCATGCTCGCGCACACCAAAATGGATATTTCTCCCCGAATATTCTCCAGGCTGAACGAATGAAGAATTGGCAAGAGTTGTGTTGTTGCTACCCGCAAGATCTGCACTTCCGCCAATCAAGGTTGGGTTCGCTTCTGCAAGGCAAGCGAGGGTTTTTCCGCTGGCCACTCGTGTTGCCATCTTTGTTCCCAAGGCATCCCAGAGCGTATCTGCAACGTCGACATTAACCTGCGACGCCGTGTGAGCAGTCCATGTGTTTAATGCTTTCGGATTTTGTTTGCTCCATTCATTGAGCATTGCTTCGCTGTTCTTTTTCCATTTTTCGTAGGCAGGAAGGGCGAAGTCTTTGAGGCACGTTTTTGCTGCTATGTAGGCTGCTTCGTCAACGTAGAAAGATTCAAAATTGCCGACGCCAAGATTTTTCTTCGCCTCAATCACATCATCTGCAGTCATCGGGTTGCCGTGAATTTTGGGCTGACCTTCCCACTTCGGAGAACCCTTTCCTGCGACACCCGTGCAGATAACGAGAGTGGGGCGAGGCGAGGAGTTGTTTTCCTTGTCTGAAGTATCGATTGCTTGTGCAAGCGAGACAAAATTATGAGAATCAGCATGCAGAACACGCCAACCAAACGCTTCAAAGCGTTGACCAACATTTTCGGTAAAGGTGATGTCGATTGTGCCATCGATGGTGATGTTATTTGCATCATAAAAAGCAACGAGTTTGTCGAGCTTCAAGTGCCCAGCCAAACTGCACGCTTCGCTTGAAATGCCTTCCATGAGACAACCATCACCAAGCAAGACGTAGGTTTTGTGATTGATGGGCTGGTGGTTTCCAACGTTCAAGCGAGCAGCAAGCATGCGTTCTGCAAGAGCCATTCCAACGGCATTTGCAATGCCTTGCCCAAGCGGTCCGGTCGTTACTTCAACACCTTCAGTGTGTCCAAATTCGGGATGACCTGGAGTTTTGCTGTTGAGTTGGCGAAAATTCTTAATGTCGCTCAAGCTCACATTGTATCCGCTCAAATGGAGAAGTGCGTATTGCAGCATCGAGCCGTGGCCTGCCGACAAGACGAAACGATCGCGGTTGAGCCAATGAGAATCTTCGGGTGAATGCTGCATTGCGGCGAAATAAAGGAAAGTACCAATATCCGCTCCGCCGAGAGGCAGGCCAACGTGTCCAGACTTTGCTTTGAGAACAGCATCCATACCCATACAGCGGACGGCCGTTGCAATAGTTTTCAGTTGCGATTCATGGCTTCGAACGCGTTCAACAAACATGGACACTCCTGTCAATTACAAATTGGGTGCTGAAGGTGGAATAGCAACAAGTTGTTCGTAGATACGTTGGGCTGCGGTTTGTGCCAGTGATTCAATCGCAGCTTCACTGTTTTCCAAATAGCGCATCACATGAAGATCTTGCTTTGCACTGAGCGAAGCGCGAACCGATCCATCGCCAACGACTGGATAGGGGGCGGTTGTTAGATTGTTTAATTGATTTTGAAACAGAACTGCGCCGTTTTGTAGGTCTATGGCTCGCGCACTCACCACAAGGGTCGCGATTTCTTCTTCCGCCGAGATATCAGGTAATTTTCCTTCGAGAGCCACGCGCTGACAAGGAACAGCTCCGCTGGCAAGAATTTCATTTCCTTGATCGCATTTTTCAACCCGCGAGATGGAGCGTCCAGAACTGATAATATGCACCTCAATACCCCAGCGAGCCGTTTTCAAATCGGTGAGAATAAAGGCACGGTCTTGGGTTAGAATTCGCTTGAGCGCAGCCATAAGTTTTGCGGCTTGTCCGGCATGCGATGAAGAATCATCGATAGCCGAAACAAACAAAGTTCGCGGCTGAGCATTTAACACACGTTCTTTGTTGGCCAGGCGATATACGCATGCTTGCAGACACAAACTGAATAATCCGAGCGACACAGCGAGAGCGGCCCCGATGCGAGCACAGACGGCATCAGAGGTTGTTGTGTTTCGAGCCATGGGCACCACGACGTTCCTCAAACCGGCGAGTAGATTTTCGGCAGCAACTGTCCGGAGTCGTGCAACGACTTGATGTCAGTGTAACCACCCAAAAATTCGCTACCAACAAAGATCATTGGCACGGTGCGCCAACCATTGTTTTCAGAAGTCAGCCGACTCCAAAGCTCGGGTTGATTGTCGAGAAAAACTTCTTCATAACCAATTTGAAGGTTGGTCAGCAGGGTTTTCGCTGCGACACAGTACGGACAAGCACGTGTCGAATACACGGTGACCTTTTTCATTTGGAAACCTCACCTCAAAGCTGCGGTTGCCTAACAAATTTGCTAGGCTTTGTCACATATCTCAGAGTTTAAAAGTGTCTCAATTAGAGGCAAAGAGCGGAGTGGGGAACTCAATCGTCACTGCTAAATTTTCGCACTCTTTTGCGGCAGGTTTGTCGGCAAGAGCTGCGTCCACACAAAAATCATCGTCGAATACAATCACAAGCGTGTTGCTGTTGAAAAACGTAATTCCTTCCGCTTTTTCCGGAAGCTCGAGCCCCACCAGCAGCGGAGCCAAGTCTGCTATCACCCGACTTTCCAATGGCTTGTATGGCAATTTTCCGGATTCATAACCGACGCTGTTGCCCAAGCGGGTTGTTGTCTCGTTGATGACCGCTTCGATCAAGACCAGGTGCTTGCGGCTGTTGGAGTGTTCAAGAATCAAAAAGCGATTGCCAGAGGTGTCCAGTGCTGCAAGATCCCCTATTTTAACATCCTTATGTTTGATTCCAAGCGCCGCCTTCTCGCTGTGATTGTATGCGAATTGTTCAACGCTGCCATTGTCGCGGTTGATTCTGACGATGCGGTGGATTGGAGTGTCTTTGTTGCCGTGGCCTTTTTCACCCGAAGCCCCGCCTTTTGCATCGAGGGGGGACTGTAACGCCGCCAAGACATAGCGACCGCTGACGGTGAGTCCTTCAAATCCGCGATTGTCGGCACGATGACGGAGCACCCAAGGAAGTGAGTGAGCTTCAATATCAGCCTGTTTCGATGGGCTCCAGCGCTGGTTGATATTGCCCTGTGCATCGGAGCGCAAAATGGAAGGGCCATATTCTTCGACGAGCCAAAATTCAGGTTTGCCTTCGGCATTGAAAGTTTGAGCAAGCCCTTCGAAGTCGAATCCGCGCGGGGTCCGCGTGAGGCTGAAGAATGGACCCTTGGCTGGTTTGAATCCATAGCCATGCTCGCCGGTGGCAAGTTCTAAAAGTGAAGAAGGCAATCCGTTGGTGGGTGCGCCAAGATATTTCAAGCCAATCTGTTCAACAATCTCACCTTCGCCGTTGTCTTTCAGCTGCAGGCGAAAAATCGATTGATTGAATGCAGGAACGGGAAAATAGCGATCACCATCTTTGAATTTGACATTGCCTTTGGAGTCTTTGGCTTCGAGATAGAGGTTTAGGCCACGATCATTGACCGTCCAAATCTCATTGGCGGCAAAATTCCCAGGAGTCTTCTCTACTCGACTTGCAGCGCTCCAGCCGCCTTCGCTGAAGGAAAACTTTTTTGGATAAAACACTGTACCGACAGGGCTGCGGTGCTTGAATGCGAAAGTTTTGACCCGCACCTGCGCGGGGAGAGTCTTTTCATTCAATGGAAGATCGAGCGCGCCTTTAACAGCGTCTGCAGACACTTTTGCTTGTGGAGAAGAATTATTGACCTGCGGCTGAGAATTTTCATTCTGCGAAGGCGCTGAGACACACGCACCACAGAGGGAAAGAATCGATGTTGCGAATGCTTTTAGTTTCATGTCATGTCCGTGATTATTTTTCATTCGTTAGTTTCTGCGGCTGTAAAAATCTCGGTTAATGCCTTGTGAATCATGGGTGCTGTATTCGGCCCCAATGAATTTTCTTCACCATACGGAGCGCTCTTTTCGCCGTAAGCAAAAGGTGCTTTTTCATCCCACTGACTGCGAGGGACAATGTAACCAATTTGGTCATTGGTAAGACACAGCAGCATATTCATTTGCCCCTTCATCGACTGACGTAAAGGCGGAACTTCAACAGGAGTGCTGAGTTTGAAATCGCCTTCAGCAGGAGTTTCAATTCCGCCGTTTGCGATCTCCGGATAAAGTTCGCCCGGAATGGTACCTATCCAGGTGTCTCCCAAGCGCAGCAAACCCACTTCACTGCGGGTTTTGAATCCTGCTTCGAATTTACGACGGATAATTTTTAGCAAAGCTGCGGCGCGAAATTTAATATTATCGACAGGCAAAAGCAGTGATTTGGAAGTCCAGCTGAGTGTTGAACCTGAAAGATCTGTTTCTTGTCCGTTGGAAATTCCGGTCAGCACAGCGTCTGCAACTCGGTAGCCAACAGTGCGGGCTTTTTCAAAGCTTGGTGTAACAAGGGTTTGATGCAAAAAAGAATCAACCACCGGGGTTGAATCAAGAGTGGTCATCAGCCCGCCCACGGCGCCGTTGATATAAACCACCTGACCACCCAATCCTGGATGGAGTGTTGTTGCGTCGTAGCGGATGCCATTTTCAATGCCGTCGCGGACGTAATGAACGAAATCCGAGGTAATGGCCGTGTTGGCATTCCAAAGAACTTCCGGATGATTGGCCCAAGTGACAAGCATGCCTTTTGTTTGGTTGTCGTTGCTGCCGCGAAAGTGCAAAACCCGCACATTGTTATCAAAGACTTGTGGCATGCGGGTGTCAACCACCACGTCTGCTCCAACGTTTGTTAGCTCCATGCGTTGAATACGCACAGGTTCGAGGCGAGCCACGGCCGTGCGGATGGCTTTCAGTGATTGCTGTTTGACGAGCTGAAGATACTGCGCATCAACTCCAGTTTTGAAAAAGCTTGGTCCCCAGATTCCAATCAAGTCGGGACCTTCGTGCGTGTGCGTGGACGAGACGATGACGAAATCGAGATTGAGTTCCTTTTGAACGACTTCGCGAATGTCAGCTATGTCATTGTACATAAAGCCGATAACATCGAGGGCAAGCATCACTCCCCTGCGGGTGCCATCAGAAATCGCAATTGCACTGGCAAATAAGTTGTCGTGCACGGAGCGGGCTTGTCGCTTCTGACCAAAGCCGGCGATCCAAATCGGATGTTTCGCATCATTGACGTCAGGAGTGATGCTTTCGCGAGCAAAACCAGCAGAAAATGATGGTTCATTGGCGATGGCTGGCTGTTGCCATGATATGCTTAAGCCTGCGCCGACAAGTGCGGAAAAGCTTGTAGCGACAAATCCAGAGAGTTTTGTTACTTCCTTCAGCCGTTGCACAAAAGACGAGGAACGGAACATATGTGGTTCTCCCGGAATGTGAATCTGCCAAGCAGCATACCTGAACGCATTCAATATGCCAGAAGCCAGGGTGGCTGGCATCGACGTGGCCTTTTGTTCGTTTCGCTGTTTGCTTTTGTGTCTTCTGCATTCGCTCAAAGCAAACCCACCAACAGCGCTGCAAGTGACATTCAAATGAGTCAGCTGCGCGTTGGGTTTTCGCAAATCAATATCGCCACCCGCGACATTCTTCCGATGGGCGGATATGGAACGTACGTTTTGAAAACGCCCCGCCTCAGTTCAGAAGGGATTCACGATCCACTTTATGCAAGTGCTGTTGTCATTGAATCAGCGCAGGGCCAACTCGCTGCGCTGGTGAGTTTGGATGCGGTGGGTTTGTCGGGCACCCAAATTGAGCGCATTGAAAAGGCTGTGCGTGAAAGTGTTGATAGCAAAATTGAAATTATTATTTCTGCGACGCACACACACCATTCACCCGATACACTTGGTTTGTGGGGTTCGATTCCGCGCACGGGACGCGACTCGCGTTACAGTGCGCAACTCGAAACAGCAACAGTGCAAGCTGTGCGCGAGGCATTTGCGAAGCGAGAAAAGGCCAAAGTGAGCAGTCGGGTCGGGCGTCACGCCAACGACTCCTCTGCAGCGCGAAATTCATTTGATGTAAACGATGATTTTCTGTGGCTTGGATTTTATGGATTGGAAGACGGCCAGTTGCTTGGGACATTCACCCAATGGTCGGCACATCCCACTGTTCTAGGAATGGAAAACAACGCACTGTCTTCGGACTATATTGGCGCCTACCGTGAAACGTTGAGCCAGAAACTTGCCCGCGTGCCGCACGTTTATGTCAATGGTGCTCTTGGTAAGGTTTATCCGCTCATCCCAAAAGCCGATGACCCGACGTTGATTGCCGACCTCTTTCCAAATGGAAGCCACGACCCAGATGTTAAAGATGGCTACCGCATCGTTTCGACCGTTGGCGCTCGATTGGCAGATGCTGTTCTGAGTTCTCCTGAAGTTTCGATGCCCGATTTTGCCAGCAGCGGGATCAATGTTTGTCATGTGCCAGTGAAGTTTCCGGTTGATAATTTTCTTTTCAAACTCGCGGGCGAACTCAAAGCGGTAGAAACACGCATCAAGCATGGCGAGATTGCAACCCGTGTGACGGCTATCTCAGTTGGTCCTTTAGTCTTTACGTCAATTCCTGGTGAGGCATTTCCAAAAGTCATTCGCAAAATTGATCCTTCGGTTTATGCGGGGCGCAGACCTGTGTGGATGGGGCTCGGGCAGGAGTGGTTGGGTTATTTTGTTGATCCCGATGATTATAAAAACTCGGAATTAAAGTATTGGACGGGCTTGTCTGTCTTCAAAAATGCAGAAGGAATTTTACTTGAAGGCGAAAGCAAAGCCTTACAAAGCAAAGACTGTCGTAGCTTCGATGATGAAATTGAATTTTGAAAGAAAACTCTTGTGATTCTCTCGATTGAAAACTCAAATGCCCGCTTACAAGATTACGGAATCCAGATTCCGCTGCTTGCCGAACGTTACACAAAGACACTCGAAGCGTTGGAGCAGCATGCAAAACTCTCGCAGTGCAAAGACAAATGGTTGCTCACGGCCAATACCAAGCCATTGAGCCGAGAGCAGCTTCTTCGCGTGCACACGCAAAGTTACGTTGAGGCCTTGCTGTCGGAAAACCCTTTGCGTGTCATGGGTGAAGTTTTTGAATTTATCGACTCGGGTGGCCACTTCAATGAACGATTTGTTGAGCATGAAAACAATCGTCCGCTCAGCGAGTTGGTTGAAAAGCGTTTAGCGCACGCGGCAGGAACATTGGTTGCATGTGAGACTGCACTCGCGCAAGGCTTTTGTTATTTCTTAGGAGGTGGTGCTCACCACGCAATGACCACCGGAGGGCGTGGTTTTTGCCTCGTTCATGATCTGCTTATCGCAGTGCGTGAATTGCAGGCACGAGGACAGGTCAAAACCGTTTGGGTGATTGATCTGGATGCGCATAAAGGCGACGGCACGGCAGAAATCACCATAGCAGATCCGTCGGTGCTGACACTCAGCATTCATATGCAAGAGGGCTGGCCACTAGATGAGTCGCCTTTGGATGATCAGGGGCAATTGAAGCGTTGCTTTTGGCCCAGCACGGTCGATATTCCGGTTCCTATTGGAGCAGAGTCGGCCTACCTAGAGCTGTTGCGTCACGGCTTGCAACAACTTGAAGTGTGCGCTGGCGGACGCTTGCCAGATCTGGCTTTGGTGGTTGATGGCAGCGATCCTTTTGAAAAGGATGTGCTGCAAAGTGCCAAGCTAATGCAGCTGAGTCTCGAGCAGTGTGTGGATCGCACGCGGCTTGTTCATGATTGGTTGCAAGAGCGCGGAGTGCCGCAGGCTTACGTGATGGCAGGTGGATATGGGCCTGAAAATTGGCGCGTCCATGCAGGTTTTTTGTTAGATATTTTGCCGCGGAGAATTTTCGGATGAAGCGATGCTCTTTTTTTACAATGAGCGGACCTTGGCAGCTGCGCGTCAAGGCGAAGGTCAACAACACAACCGAAGAACTCGAGATTCCCGTTGAAGTGCCGTAAGTCTTTTGCATTCTTGCTTGCGTCTTTGTTGTGGCCCGCTTTGGCCAGCGCGGCAGCGTGTCCTGATCTAAAAGTTGAAACACTCAAGAAATTGATCAACCCGCACAAAGCGAAAAAACTCGAGTTGGTGTTTTTCTCGTCGTGGTGTAGCGATTGCGCGGTTCATCTCAAGACTCTGAAAAATAACTCTGCAGTTGTTGTCGGTGCCTTCGATTCACGCGAACGGATCGAGCGGGTTGTGAATAAGCTGGCAGTGCAGAATGCCTGTTTTATGGAAGCTGGTCTGGTGAAAAGGCTCGGCATTCGGGTTGTGCCAGCAACCCGCTTGCTGGGATGGGACGACATAATCGCTCTTGAAAAATAAAACAGATTTGCAGGTTTCGACTCATTCAAGAACTCTGCAGATTTTTCTACGAGGCAAATCTGCATTCAGTGCTCTCGAAGAATCAACTACCCAATCCAGAAATTCTTACGCTTGTTTCCCATAAATTTTTTGCCATCTTTTCGCTCCGCGCGAGCGACGAGGGCTTTTTTTCTGCACAATTTGAAAAATATTTGCCGGTGAGCTGTGAGATTGTTGCTTCAGACGCCAAATACAGCGAAGTGCGTGCGCCCTTTTCTGGGGTGAGGAAAAATGGCCTGGCCATATTGAACAAAGCTCCGAGAAGTCCCCAGTCGGACTGGGTTCCAAAGCCGGTGCGAACGACTCCCGGATGGAGACAATTGACGGTGATTTCGTTTGGGTTTAGCCGCGCCGCAAGCTCTTGCGTGAAAAGAATATTTGCAAGTTTACTTAAGCCATAGACATACATGGGATTGAACGGGCCATTTTCGCACTGCCAATCAAATGTTTCACTGCGAATCTGCCTGTGTGCCTCGGAAGCGACGTTCACGATTCTTGAAATGGCCTTTCTTTCGGTTGCGCCTTTTTTTAGCAAATCAAGAAAAAGGTGGCTCATCATAAAATAATTGAGATGGTTGGTAGCAAAGGTGAGTTCAAGTCCATCGTCGGTGGTTTTGCGTTCACCAAAGATCGCCCCCGCGTTATTCACCAGCACGTTCACGTGCCCGAATTTGTCTTTCACATCGGCATGGAGGGTGATCATATCCGCTTTTTGAGTGAGGTCGGCAGTCAACAGCGAGACCGTTTTGCTGCCGGATACTTTTTTAACCTCCGCAACTGCGACCTCACCTCTAGAACGATCGCGGCAGACCATCACAACAGTTGCACCCATGCGCGCCAATCCAAGCGCAGTTTCTTTGCCAATACCTGAATTTGCGCCCGTCACGACACAGATGCGGTCTTTGAGTTGGTTTTGCGTATTTGTCATCGACGACCTCGACTTTCTAATGGGTTGCGACGATTTTACCAAATCGCTGGCATTGTGTAGTTTGAGCTCGTTCTTAAACACACCTTTTTTTGACACCCACAGGAGAGGCGAATGCGTCTGTTGCACACGTCGGATTGGCACCTGGGCCAGGACTTTTACCGACACGACAGGCGAGCCGAGCACGGGCTTTTTCTCGAGTGGTTGCTTGGGGTGATCAGCGAAAAAAAGATTGATGCCTTGCTTGTTGCTGGAGATGTCTTCGATACCACAAATCCGCCTGCAAGCGCGCAAAAGATGTTCTTTGACTTTCTCCGTCGTGCGCATGCCGCGCAACCCAACTTGCAGATCGTTGTGATTGCCGGCAACCACGATTCCGGAGCCCGCCTCGAGGCTCCGGCCGCCCTGCTGAAGGAATTTCGAGTGACGGTGGTGGGGAAGGTTTTCAGTAACCCCGAAGGCATTCAATCAACGGAAGGATATATTCTTCCGCTGTTCGGCAAAGAAAGCTCCGAGCCCGCAGCTCTTTGTCTTGCGCTGCCATTTCTAAAGTCGGGCGACGTGCAATGGCCCGCCGATCAATCATCTTATCCCGAATGTGTGCTGCGGACTTATCAGCAAGGCGTCGATGCAGCGCGAAAAGTTGGCAAAGAAAATTGGGGACGAGAACTGCCGCTGATTGCCCTTGGCCACATGCACGCGCGTGGTGGATCGACATCAGATGATTCCGAACGCAGACTGGTGATAGGCGGCGAGGAGGCTGTTCCATTGAGCCAACTTGCGCACTCGTTTGCCTATGTTGGCTTGGGGCACCTGCACATGCCACAAAGGGTCGGCGGCTTCGAGCACATTCGTTATTCGGGAAGCCCGTTGCCGATGTCCTTTGCTGAACTCAACTATCCCCATCAGGTTGCCTTGGTCGAACTGCAAACAACTGCAGACGCTAGCGTTCAAATAGACATTCTCCGGGTTCCGCGTTTTGTTGAAATTCTCCGCTGCCCCGAGCAGCCTTCTTCCCTCGATGATGCACTGCAGGCGCTCGCGCGCTTGAGCTGCCCGGAGCGTCCTGTCGATGAGCAGCCCTTCCTTGAAGTGCCAGTTGTTCTCTCGGGTCCAACTCCCGAGCTGCGGGTTCGGATCGATGAGGCGTTGAAGGGGAAAAATGTCCGTCTCGGACGGATTGTCGTCTCCCGCAAAAAGCAGAGTGCGGAAACTCGCGAGCGACCAGCTCTTGCAGGTCTGGATGCATTGCGCCAATTGAACCCGGCTGATGTTTTTGAAAGTTTACATTTGCGCAGATTTGCAACTGAAGCCTCTACAGAATTGAAACGGACCTTCGAAGAGGCGTTGCGTGAAGTGAATAGCGGAGGCATAGATTGAGAATTCTTGCTGTCCGGGGTGAAAATATTTGTTCACTGCAGGCCTTTTTTGAGGTTGATTTTTCTCGCGAGCCTCTTGCCAGTGCAGGCTTATTTGCCATCAGTGGCCCAACCGGAGCAGGTAAAAGCACGCTTCTTGATGCGATCTGTTTGGCTCTTTACCACACCACACCTCGCTTGGCTGCAGCACCATCGAAGGATGTCAATGTCCCTGATGCCGACGACAAAGGTCTCAACGTCAGCGACTCTCGCACTCTGCTGCGTCGCGGCGCCGTGGCTGGTTTCGCTGAAGTTGATTTTGTTGGTGTTGATAAAAAGAGCTACCGAGCACGTTGGAGTGTGAAGCGCGCGCACGGAGCTGCGCGTGGACGCATGCAAAGCGTCAATGTTGAATTGCGGACTCTACCTGATCAGAAACTTCTTAGCGATGCGACACGGGAAGTTGCGGCCGCAAATGTGAAGCGGATTGGTCTGACATTTGTTGAATTCACTCGTTCAGTGATGCTTGCACAGAACGAGTTTACCAGCTTCCTCAAAGCACCCGACAATGAGCGCGCTGCGATTTTAGAAAAACTCACAGGTGTTGATGTTTTCTCAAAAATTGGCATGCACGTCTTTCGCATGCGTGAGAGGCTGGAAAAAGAGCTCACAATCGAACGCAAGGCTCTTGAGCATCTGCAAATACTGAGCGATGAAGAACGCAATCAAATCAGCTCCGAGTCACACCAGCTCAGTGCTCTTTTAAGCGAAAAAAATGAATTTCTTGCGCTAATTAAAGAGGCATCTCAAAGCGAGCGTCGGCAAATTGAGGTGAATGAACAGATCGAAAAATTGCAGCATGAAATTGCTCAATCGTCTGTCCTTAAGTTGGCTCTTGAGTTTGCAGTGCAAGAGAAGAAAGCGTTTGTTGAGGAATTTAAAAAGAGAAAAACGTTGTTGAGTTCAGAAATGAATTCAGCCCGTGAGCTCGATAGGCATATCCAAACGCAAAATGAAATTTTTGCTCTTGCCAAGCAAGCTCAAGCTCTCCGCGAGAAGAAGTTTGCCACTCTCAAGGCTCAGCAAACAGAGCTTGCCAAGAAGAAAAGTGCAGCTGAAAAACAGCAAAGTGAAGCGCTTTCGTGGTGCGCAACACACGAAAGAATTCGCGCGTGGGCAAATGATTGGCCGGTGCTTGAGGAAATTTTTTCTCGCGCAGAAGTAGCCCTGCAGAAAGAGCACAAGCTCAATCTATCGCGCGCGGAAACAGAAGCGAAACTTAATGCCACCAAGAAACAGCTCCTTGCTTTCGCTGAAATCCTTGCGCAATGTGATTTGGATCGCACTGGGCGTCTTGCGCAAATTCAAAATCTTGAAATTGAGTTGTCGCAAGTGAACCTTGCGCATATCGATGCGCAAAGGAAGGGTGCTGAAAACGAACTTCAGCGGGTTCGCAATTCCCTGGATCTTGTAAAAGCAGCTGAACAACTGGCAATAGAAAAACAGCGGCACCAAGAGCTGTATCATGCATGCGCGCAGCAATCACTTGCCGCTGAGCAAGCGGTTGTGCGACTCGACGCTGAACTTCAAAAGGCAAACCAGCTTTTGGAAATTGCCCAACGCGTGAAGGAAAAGCTCGAGCGCAGTGTCTCTGAAAGTGTTGAGTCTTTGCGAGCCATGTTGGTTGCCGGGGAAGAGTGCCCCGTCTGTGGTGCCGTCGAACATCCGTTTGCACATGCGCGTGCGCACGAACCGTTAAAAAAGCTTTTGGATGAGTCACAGAGTGAATGTGCGCAACATGTGCAGGTCATCAATACAATCCAGCAGCAACTGCGCGAACGATTGATGGAAGTGGCGACGGCAAAGGAACGCATTAAAACCTGCGAGACTCAGTTGCAGGTCATGCGCGAGAAAGAGTTGTCTTTAAGTGCTCAAGCGAAAAATTCGCACTTGCAATGGCCAGTGGCGAATGAAGTTGTGGCAGGTCTGCATGTTCAGGAAAGTGAACTTATTGCGAGTGCTGAAAAATTCTCTGCAGCACTCAAAAAAGCTCAAACCGGGCAAGAGCGGCTGCAGAGCCTGGTTCGTGAAGACAATCGTCTGGAACGTGAAAATGATGTGCGGCGGAGCGAAGAGATTGCGCTGAGGAGTCAATCTGAAGTTCTCTGTGAGCGTCTGCAAAATGAGCAAAACCAGTTGCAAAACCTGAATGCTGAACTGCAAAACTATTTGTCGAGGCTTGATTCAGTTGCTGGGCATTCACGGTGGCAAGACGCTTGGCGTGAAGACCCAGAACGCATCGTCGGGCTCACCCGCCGTGATGTGGAACGCTGGAAAAGCCAAGTTGAAAGTATTGATTCGACAAAGAAAATACTTGCAGAAATTTCTTCTCAAATTGAACTTTTTGACAGTCAACAGCTTTCACTTCAAGACGAATTAAGCGAAGGCCAGAAGCAAACTTCTCTGCTAGAAGAAAAGCAAAGCGAACTTTTGCAACAGCGAACCTTGCTGCTAAGTGGGCAGGAGGTTTCGCAGGTTGAACGTGAGCTCGAAGAGCAACAGCAGGACGTTGAGAAGGCCCAGCAGATTGCACTTGAGCAGTATCAGGCGCATGCACTGAGTGAGGTGCGCTTGGAGACACGACTGCAGGAAACTCTTTCACAGCGCACAGGCCTCGAGATTTTGATTTCAAATCAGCAACAATCGATCATCGAAAGGGGCGCACGGCTTTTTCCGGATTGGCAAATTCTTTCACTTCCGCAATGGCATGATGCGCTCTCAAATGATGTCCAGCTATCGATGAAGCGCGAGAGCCATTTGCGTGCACGCCTTGATGCTGATAAACATGCGCAAGACATGTCGGCAGAATCAGCTCGGAAAATTGTCCAACTGGAACATGTTTTTTCAAGTTGGAATCAGCTCTCGGATCTGATCGGCTGCGCAACGGGTGCGAAATTCCGCAAGGAAGCGCAACGCTTTACCTTGGAAGTTCTTCTTTCACACGCAAACTATCAACTTGAGTCATTTGCGCGGCGTTATCAACTGCGTGCCATGCCAGATGCACTTGGAATTCTGATTGAAGATCTCGAAAGTGGTGGCGAGCTCCGTTCCGTGTATTCGCTTTCAGGTGGCGAATCGTTTCTCATTTCGCTTGCCCTTGCGATGGGTCTTGCCTCGTTGTCTTCCGAGCACGTTCAGGTTGAGTCGCTGTTTATCGATGAAGGCTTTGGCAGTTTGGACGGAGAATCGCTGAGAATTGCTCTTGAGGCACTGGATGCTTTGCAATCCCAAGGGCGCAAGGTTGGCGTGATTTCGCATGTTCCCGACATGTCCGAACGCATCGCAGTACAGATTTTCGTCAAGCCCGAAGGGCAGGGGCGGAGTCGGGTGATTCCGCCCTCTCATTGAGCTTTTCGCTCAAGAGGTTTGAGCTTTTGCTGCAATCCACTTAATCTCTGCGGCTGGCCCAATATTGTACTGAACTGGCCGACCGGAGGGTGGCACAAGCCATGGATAAAACCATTCACCGCATTGCCCAGGGTTACCTGCGCTTTCGCGAGCAGTTCTGCTCCGAATCAGGTGATTTCTATCGGCAGTTGGCAGAACTTGGTCAGAAGCCACGGATAGCAATTATATCGTGTTCCGATTCACGCGTTGATCCTGCAGTCATCACAAATACCAAACCGGGTGAAATGTTCGTCTTGCGCAATGTTGCCAACGTGATTCCCGAGCGTACAAGTGAGACGGCTTGGGGAGTCCGGGCGGCGTTGCAGTTTGCAATTGAGGTTTTGGAAGTTGAGCATTTTATTGTCTGTGGGCATTCCGGTTGTGGCGGGGTGCAGGCCGCACGGCGCAATGAGATGTGTGGCCCGCAAGGGCAGCATTTAGAAGATCTCAGTGTTTGGCTGCGTCATCTCAACGAGAAATTTGCCCCACTCGAGGCTCAGGTCAATCAGCTGGAGCCTGAACTGCACGATGAATTTTATGAAAAGATTGGAATCATAAATTCTCTCGGCAACCTGTTTACTTTTCCCGAAATCGAACGGCGGGTTAAAGAAGGAAAACTTCAATTGCATGGCTGGTATTTCGACATCAAGCGGGGCGAGCTGATGGCCTACGATGCACCAACTTATAGTTTCGTTCCGTTTGATTCACTCGTTCAAGGGTGAAGGTGATTTAGATCGGATAAAAAAAAAGAGCCTTTTTCAAGGCTCTTTTTTTCGAGTGTCGATTGACCGCCAGGAAGTGCAATCAGCCTTTCCTGGCATCTCGTTTAGCCAATCAACCCTTTGACAAGCTCTTCCGCTGTCGCAAGCGCAGCGGGGAGTTTTGCCGGTGATGAGCCGCCACCGCGAGCGAAGTCTGGTCTTCCTCCGCCTTTGCCATCAACCTTCTCAGAGAGCTGTTTGATGATATTCCCAGCGCTGACGTTTTTATGCGCTTTGGTGACATCTGGTTTAACGGCTGAAAGGAGCATGGCCTTTCCTTCCACTGCAGCACCAACAATGACAACCTCAATGCCGCGCTCCTTGATACGGTCGGCGTAAAGCTCAAGCTCTTGCGCATTTGAAATATCAACTTGTGCGGCAACAACGCGAACGTTCGTTGAAACCTGCACAGCCTTGCCAACCAATTGTTCGACAACGCTGTTGGCGAGGCGAGATTGCACGGTCGACAGTTGTCGTTCTGTTTCCTTAAGCGAATCACGTAAAGTTCGCACGCGCTCGAGAACGTCTGCTTCTGCGCACTTCAGCATGTCGGCAGCGTTGTGCATTTGCAGTTTTAAGCCTGATAGAACATCCAAGACTCCGGTACCCGTGACGGCTTCAATTCGACGCACGCCACTTGTTACGGATCCTTCCGAAGTCACCCGGAACAAGCCAATTGAACCTGTGGCTGGAACATGTGTGCCGCCGCACAATTCCAATGAGAATCCAGGAACCTCAAGGACGCGCACAGCATCTTCATATTTTTCATCGAAGATAGCCATGGCGCCCATCTTTTTTGCGTCATCCAGTTTGACATTCTCATGGGTTTTGACCGACGAGTTTCTGAGAATTTCTTCGTTCACCAACTCTTCCACTCTGGCAATTTGTTCGCGGGTCATGCCGGTGGGGTGAGAGAAGTCGAAACGCAAACCTTCTGGCCCCACATACGAACCGGCCTGACGCACACCTTCACCCAAGACAACTTGCAATGCTTTGTGCAGCAAGTGCGTGGCTGTGTGGTTGCGCATGGTTGCTAAGCGGTTCTTCATATCGATGAGTACAGTGACACCGTGTGCAAAAAGTCCGCGCAGCGTTTCGCTCGCGAGTGGTTCGGCTTCTTCGCTGCTCCACTCTGGGTGACGCAGCAGGTGAACAATTGCCGCAGCGGATTTGCGCACATCAACAACTTCAAAATCGGTTTCGAGGCCGTCGGTGGCTTTGACACGAATCCAGCCTGAATCGGCAACCTGACCGCCGCCTTCCGGATAAAATGGCGTTTGCGCCAGCCAAAGTTCGAAATATTTGTTTTTGAGTTGCCGCACGCGCGCGATGCTTTGACCCGCAATGTCGACCTTCCGAGTTGGCGTTTCACCGACCTTGCTGTCGGCAGAAGTGAATCCGTATCCGGCGAAGGTCTTGAGCGCGCTCTGTGGAATGTCGTTGATTTCAATCCATGCGGAGTCGTCTTGATCGAACTTATAGAATTTTGCCTCGGCGCGGCTCTTCTCTTTTTGCGCTTGCATGCATTTGACGAAGCCATCGAGATCGGCCTTGAGTCCAGACTCTTCGCAAAGCACGCGTGTCAGGTCGGATGGAAAACCGAACGTATCATGCAAGACAAAGACCTCTTCGCCCATGAGCATATTGCGGTCTTGCGCACGTGCTTCATTGACGAAACCTTGGAACTTGGACAGGCCACTTTCCAGAGTTGCAACAAAGCGAGCCTCTTCGTTGCGGATCAGTTCTTGGACACGTTTTTGTTGTTGAATAATTTCTGGGAAAAAATCAGAAAATTCTTCAACAACAGCAGGAACAACGTCTGCCAAAAAAGAGAGGCCTTTCGGGAGCGATGGGTTCAGTCGATGCGCGTGGCGAACGGCCCGCCGCAACACGCGACGCAACACATAACCGCGTCCTTCAGCGCTGAAATTCGCGCCGTCGGCGAGGACGAACGTGAGCGTTCGGATATGATCGCAGACAACGTTTAAACTTTCTTTTTCATGCGCGGTGCGGGCATCGGGAATCTGTGCACGCTTGAGAATGGCGGAGCGAATGCCTTCAAACGAATCGATTTCAAAAGCCGACGTTTTGCCTTGCAGAAGCGCGGTCACGCGCTCTAACCCAGACCCCGTGTCGACGCTTTTGAAGGGCAGTTCTTCAATCGTGCCATCTTCCTTTTTGTCGTATTGCATGAAGACCAGGTTCCAGAACTCGAGGTAGCGATCGCAATCGCAACCCGGTCCGGCTTTACAATCAAAGCCTTTGACATCGCATTTTCCAACCTCAGGGCCTTGGTCGAGATAAAGCTCGGTGCAAGGGCCGCACGGGCCGGTCGGGCCCATTGTCCAGAAGTTGTCTTTGTCGCCCAAGCGAACGATGCGCTCTTTGGGCATTCCCGACTTTTGCCAAAGTTCAGCGGCCTCGTTGTCGGAGTCGTGTACGCTGACCCAGAGTTTATCGGCAGGAAACTTATAGACGTCGCGCACCAACTCGTGTGCCCACTCGATCGCTTCTTTTTTGTAATAGTCGCCAAAAGACCAGCTGCCGAGCATCTCAAACATCGTGCAGTGCCGGCCGTCTTTGCCCACATCATCAAGGTCACCAATGCGGATGCACTTTTGTGAGTTTGTTGCGCGGTTGTACGATCGCTTTTCAACACCTGTCAGCGCATCTTTGAATTGCGCCATCCCAGCAATGGTGAAAAGGATTGTTTTGTCGCCCACCGGAATTGTCGAGCTGCTAGGAACGAAGGTGTGATTTTTTTTCTTGAAAAACTCGATGAATTTCTGGCGGACTTCGCGGCTTTTCATTTACTCTCCAATAAAGCAGTTGCGCGGCGATTTTAGCATACCGCGGAAAATGATGTCTTCTCGGTCGACTTTTGAATCTCGGCTCATAAACTTGCCCGCTATTGTGGCAGTTTTCTGGGCGAAAGTCAGCAGAACGCGTGAGTATTGCAAACAGTCAGCAGACTGGTCAACGCCGGCAGGCCGGCTTGCACCGCGTTTTCAATCCAGTTACCTTTTGGTGCTTGTGCCAACAAGCCATTCGTCCGTTTATAATTTCTTGAAGGAGAATCACCGTGGCATTCACTCTTCCTGCACTCCCTTATGCGCTTGACGCGCTTGCACCGCATATTTCAAAGGAAACTCTTGAATTCCATCATGGCAAGCATCATAACGCCTATGTGACTAAGCTCAATGAGTTGCTTCCTGGCAGCAAATTCGAGCATGCATCCCTTGAAGAAATCATTCTTGCTGCCGATGGCCCTATTTATAATCAAGCGGCGCAAATCTGGAACCACACCTTCTACTGGAACTGCCTGAAGCCCAATGGTGGTGGTCAGCCCTCTGGTGAACTTCTCAAAGCCATTGAAGCAACCTGGGGATCCTTTGCCAAATTCAAGGAAGAGTACACAGCTAAAACTGTTGGTATCTTTGGTTCGGGTTGGTCGTTTCTTGCAAAAGACACTTCGGGCAAGCTTGTGATCACTCAGGAAGGCGCTGCCGGCAACCCAATGAAACAGGGCCTCAAGCCACTCCTCACATGCGATGTTTGGGAACACGCTTACTACATCGACTTCCGCAACCGCCGACCCGACTACGTTGCGGCCTTTTGGAACTTGGTCAATTGGGACTTTGTTGCAAAGAACTTCGCTGGCTGAGCCAAAAAATCTGAGAACCGAATGGCAGGAGAAACCCTGTGTTGATTTACTTCAACACAGGGTTTTTGCGTTGGCGGGAGGAGTGCAGGAGGGAGCTGAGAATTGAGAGCCCCAGCAGAGAGCTGATGATGGCGAGAGAGATGAACGGCGGGATTTTGATCAGGTCAACTGCAATCATTTTGCTACCGACAAAAAACAGGACAGCGGCAAGTCCGTACTTGAGATGCGCAAAGCGTCCAGCAAGGTCGGCGAGCACGAAATACAAAGAGCGAAGGCCCATAATCGCAAACACATTCGACGTGTAAACGATGAACGGTTCTTTCGAGATAGCCAAAACAGCGGGTATAGAATCAACCGCAAATACAACATCGCTCGCTTCAACCAAGATCAGAGCTGCGAGAAGTGGAGTTGCAAACCAGCGGCCATCCACTCGCGTGGTAAAGTTCTCGCCATCGAGTTTATGTGTGACTGGCATCACCTTTCGCAACAATCTCAGCGGTAAGCTGTTTTCCAGATGCAGTTCTTTGGTTTCTGTATCTTTCAACATCTTGAGGGCGGTAACCACAAGTAATGCACCAAAGACGTAGATCGACCAATGGAATGTCTCGATCAGTTTCACTCCGGCCAGAATCATCACCGCACGCAACACAAGAGCCGTCAATACACCCCAAAACAGCACGCGGTGCTGATAGATGCGTGGGATGTTGAGAGCTGCAAAAATCATGGTGAAGACAAAGATGTTGTCGACACTGAGCGATTTCTCGACAAGATAGCCAGTGAAAAATTCAACTCCGGCCTGCTTGCCAAACTCAAAATAAACCCATCCGTTGAAGACGAGTGCAAGCGCAACCCAAACTGCCGACCAAGTGAGCGCTTCCTTCATGGACACCACGTGTGAATTGCGGTGAAACACCCCAAGGTCGAGTGCAAGCATGGCTATGATAAAGATGTGAAAGGCTACCCAGAAGATCATGTTTACGTCGCCCATGGGGACCCTCGTCAATTGAATCGTGCTGAGGAATCAGCTTCGCCGACGGGCAAACTCGCTCAATGCACGCCGGCGAAAACCTTTAATGGGAGTATCGACAGATTTAGATTTGATTAAATGACATAAATGTATATTTTATCTTCGATTAAATCGAAGGGGCTGCAGATGAGCTGGTTAAACTATCACCATCTTCTCTATTTTCGCACCATCGCAATCGAGGGTGGCATCGCGCGCGCGTCGGAGAAACTCAACGTTGGGCAACCTGCCTTGAGCGCGCAATTGAAAACATTTGAACACACCCTTGGGCATGAACTTTTTGAACGCACCGGGCGGCGTTTGGTGCTGACCGAAGCAGGGCAAGTGGTTTTGTCGTATGCAAATCAGATTTTTGAACTGGGTGGCGAGTTGCTGCAGGTGTTGGCTGACGGAGCACTGTCGAAGCGAGTGGCGGTGAATGTTGGTATTCAAGATTGTCTCCCCAAGACCATTGCTGTGTCGATTGTTCAACGGATGACAGAATTGTTTCCTTGCCGCGTGAGGATCGTTGAAGGTCATGCGCCCACTCTTTTTTCTGAACTAGCTGGACACAACCTTGACGTCGTTATTTCCAACCAAATGCCATTTGCCGAGGAGTTCAAAGGACTGCGCTCGCGGCACGTGATTTCAATGCAAGTTTCACTTTATGGGGCGAAAAAATTCGCGAAGTTGAAGAAGGGCTTTCCGCAGTCTATCGCTGGTCAGCCAATCGTCCTGCCAACAATACACAGCCGCACCCGCCATGATGTTGAACGTTGGTTTCACGACAATCGCGTTGCTCCGCAAATTGTGGTCGAGGCGCAAGACACTGCGGTACAAAAATCCTTGGGTGCCTCGGCTGTTGGGCTTATTGCAGTTGCCGATGCAGCCGTTGAAGATCTTTTGAATGAAAATAAGCTTTTCAAAATTTCGCAACTCACAGGGGTTGTTGAAGAGGTGTGGTTGTGCACGGCCGACAGAAAAATTCCGAATCCGGTTGTTGAGGTTCTTGAGACTATCAAAGATCTTTTTTCCGATGTGTGAAAAAAAAAAACGGTCAGTTGGTTTGAATGCTCTTACGTGAATAAGGAAAGCAACCTATGAACGTCCTTCTTTCCTCTCAATGTCCCGGACTCAGCTTGGGGACCCAAACTCTTGCAGGGAAGTATATCGAATTTTCGCTTTTGCCGAGTGGTGCGCATTTGCTCGAGCGGATACACGCTTGTCAGCCGGAAGTGCGACAAAAGGCTGTTGCCATTGTCACCATGCTCACCGACTCCGTGAGGGAAGCTCAACTCATTGAGCTTAAGAAAGAATTGCCGCAACTCAAATTGTTGGCCAACTATGCTGTTGGTTACAATAACGTTGACATTCACGCCGCAGCGTCTGTAGGAATTTCTGTGTGCAACACTCCGGGTGTTCTTGGTGACGCAACAGCTGACCTCGCACTGACCTTGCTTTTGATGGTGGCGCGTCGCGTTTTCCCAGGAGCTCTTGAAATTCGCGACACAGGTGCTTTTCCGGGCTGGTCGCCAAACTACAACTTGGGCCTGGACCTTGCCGGAAAAACTCTTGGTATCGTGGGTTACGGAGATATTGGACAACGGTTCGCAACGCGGGCCTCTGCTTTGGGCATGCGGGTTGTTGCGCTGAAATCCAGTCGGCAGGCTCACGACGCCCTGCCGAGGCTCGCAGAGTCGGAGTTTCTAAAGTCCATCGATGTGCTTTCTTTGCACTGTCCATTGACTCCAGAAACCCGTGGTTGGTTGAATGCAAAGCGGATTTCTCAACTCAAGAAAAATGCGATTGTCATTAATACTTCACGTGGCGATGTTGTCGACGAAATCGCCTTGGCCGAGGCACTCCAGTCGGGGCATTTATTTGGTGCAGGGCTCGATGTGTTTTGTGGCGAGCCTGTTCTCTCGGGTGTCTTGCGCAGCGCTCCGAATCTGGTTGTTCTTCCTCATTTGGGCTCGGCAACTTTGGAAACTCGAGCAGCGATGGGCGGCAAGGTGCTGGAGAATATCACCGCGCTTGTCCGTGGTGATGTTCTTTTGCCGACTCAGGTGGTCATTGGCAGATGAATAAATTTGACTCACAGAACTGACATTTTGATGGAGAGCCATCAGTTGTTGAAGTGCACCAGGCCTGCCCAAGCATCGAGGCAGTGCAGGCGGGTGGGGTATTTCCATAATTCGAACCCACGGCTGGGCCAAAATAGTCTGGGTAACAAGATTGGACTTGAGTGTGAAACTGCAGCCATTGCCCCGGACTCGACGTCCACGAGAGGACCGGAGAGAGCTTTACGCTTTGCGGCGTTACAACAGCGATTCTAAAATAATTCGGCTGAGTCGAGCTAAACGGCGAGAGTTCCAGATTTACGCCACATTTGCCCACCGGCAATGCGCGCATTGGCCCAGCTGCGCTGCTGTAAGAAGTGTCTGAACAGGAACTAAAGTCTGAGAGGGTGAGCAAGCTCAATTGAGATTCGTTTGAGCCATTCCAATCCAACAGAGTTTTTTCAGAGATCGAATAAGCAAGTTTAACCTCGCTTGCATTGGCAGGAATATTTTTCAATTGGTAACGAGCATATTTTCCTGCAGATTCATTCACTGCATCGGCAAAGAGTTCAAATTTTTGTGTTGTCGTGAGCGGCAAAGACGTCGAATTGAAACTGTATTTTTCGATGAATTTGCCATTGCCATCGCTGACCATTGTGGGAGCCGAGGGCAAAGCGAGTGATAATTTTTTTGCCAACTCGGTGTTGGTTGATGACGTTGAACTTGCTTGCAACAAATCAATGAGATCCTCGGGCATCTTGAGTTCAACAGTTTTATCAAAGTCGCTTCCGGGGTGTTGCACAGTCATTTCAAAAGTGGGCCCTGGAATCTTATTGGCAGGTATTTTAAAAACACCATTCGTATCCGTATTTGTGATGAATGAATTAATTTGAATCTTCAACTGCGCATTGGCCAGTGGTTGACCACTGGAGGCGTTTAATTCACCCGTCAAATAAGAGCCCGCTACGGGCACAGGAGGAATCACTGTGGGTTGAGGATTGGCTGTCTTTTTACCGTCTCCCACCACCGGAGTTTTTTGCCCATCATTTTTGAAACTTCCAACAAACGCCGTGCGCCCGCACGAGGCGTTCAGAACAAAGGCCGCGATGGCCGCTGCAGAAAATAATTTTGTTGAAACTCGCGCAAACACAAGTCGTTCCTCTCTCAGAACGTTATCGGAGAGTTTTCTGCGGTTCTGAATCTTTTTGTCATTAACATGTTAAAAAGTATATATTTTTCTTGAAAGTGTCGTTGTCGGCATGGAGTTACTGGCAATCTTTAATGAGTCAAAGGCTTGGCAAAGGCTTTTTGAAGCTCATCCAATTCGAAGATAATCGTCCTCGGTTCAGTTCGTGATGGTGATACGTTTTTTCAACTTCTTGTGGATTGGAGACTGCTGATGACGATGAATCGTTTTGCGATTGCTGCGATGGGGCTCATGACCGCGACTGCGTTTGTATCCGGATGTGGAAAAAAGAAATCAACAAGCGTTTCAGAACTCTCTGAAGGAGCTGCAATTAATATTTCTGGGCAGATCTCTTTGGCAAGTTCGGAAACGTCGGTCTCTCTCACAGGCGATGAACTCAATGCAACAGACGTTTCGCTGACAGATCTTAAAGTCTACTGCGTGTCTTTTTCTTTTCCTCCAAAAGCCGGAACTGGCACTGTGGGAGCTGATGGTAGCTTCTCGCTCAGTATTGAAGCCAATGATGTTGCAGTTGGCTGTTTTGTTCTAAATGGCACAACAACTGTTGCAACCATGACCTTCGAAGATTCGGCTGCAAAAAATGTCGATGGCGCCGCGAAATCTGATTCTCGCCTCGCGTTTTCTGGTGACACCAACATGGGCAAGATTTCGCTCGACACTGCAACTGGAAAAGCCAAGGCCGATGTGAATAACTTCAAGGCAAAGGTGCGCAGTTTTGAAGGAGCAGGATTCGATTTTTCTGGGACTTGGGCAATGTCCAAACTCGATTCTGTTCCAGAGGGGTATGGCTCGATTTGTGCTCCAGGGCAGCAGAATTGCGAAGGGCCACACGATGGCGAGAAAATTTTTCTCAAACGGATTACAGGTAAAAAAGAAGGCAAAGATGTTTTCGCGGCGCAGATTTGGGAATCGGAAGATAAATTCAAGGCCTGCGGTTCTGCGCTTGGAATTAAGTCGAGCGAGGCACTGGCTAAAGTGGGTATCGATTTCTCAGGTTCGGGCCTGGCCGATGGTCCATTTACTTGGAATTCAAGTTGGGGGGTTGATGGATGGAAAAATGTAGCTGCAACATCACAACGTGAAATGCGCCCTTGCTCACCTGGTAACATCAATGGTGTGCCGGTGATGAAGTGCTCCGCGACCTACAATAGTGCGACTGTTTATGAAGTGAATGTCAACACCAACGAATCGGGTTGCAAAAATTCCGACGGCTCTCCTGTCGACATGAAGGACTGGAGCGGATGGACTGCCGGTTCAGCAGCATGCGTTGAATTCGCGAAGATTCCTGGCCTGCAAACATGCAGCAATACCTTTACCAAAAGCGGCAAATCGATCACCTGCAAAGGCACAGGAGGAGTTCTCGACTCGAGTAATAATAAGGTTACAATCACTGGGGGAACATCATTGACACGCAGTTCAACTGCAAAAGATACAAGTTGCAGCAGCCTCAGCGGGATTCAACAACTTCAGTGCTACGCGGATTACTATTTTGCTAACCGAGACAGCGCTCAAGGATGTGTTCGCGATGTTCAACTCAACTGGGGTACGGATGACGCGAGCAAATTTGTCACCCGCACCGATGGCCCAACGCGTGCTGTGGGTGAGTATGTGATGAATCTCATCAATTATAGCGGAGCAAACACTGTTTCTATCCGCGATGAGAGTGAAGAATTCCGTGGTATGCAAGTGAAAAACGGACAAAACGAAGGGTTCGTGAACTGTAAGATTGTGAAGTCGATCACCTTGTCGATGACCAAGCTCACAGACACAAGCATGCAGATGGAGCTTGTTCAAACGATGCGTTCAACTGATCGCAACCCAGCGTGCAGTGCGCAAACGGGTGGAGAACAAGGTCGCTCACAAAAGTTCATGTTTAAGGCAACCAAGATCTGAATTGTTGTTGAGTCATCTCTGGATAATTCACAAGCAGGGAAGCGCGGGTCACCGCCTTCCCTGCTTGACTTTTGCGCGGCAATTCTGAGTGAGCACGACTCAAGCGCTTCAGACACGCTCACCTTGTCGCGCTTTGAATTTTTGCAAATGTCTGGAATAATCGCAGAGAATTCCGACCATCGGCGCAGCCTAAGCAAGGAACCCTCTCCACATGAGTTCAACGAGTCCATCGGCAACCACCGACCGCGCCACACTTGCAAAACGAACTGCACTTGCCTCACTTGGGGTTTTGTTGTCGCGATTTTCTGGAGTCTTTCGCTCACAAGTCGTCAATGCCGTGTTTGGTGCGAGCACCCGTCTCGATGCATTTAATGTGGCGTTGCGTTTTCCATCTGTGCTCCGCGATTTATTTGCCGAAGGAGCGTTATCTGCTGCCTTTACCAAGGAACTTGTTGAGGCCGAAAGCGCTGGGCATGCTCAATTGCGAGAACTTGTCTCGGTGGTGACAGGCTTCTTTTTGATTGTGACGCTGCTTATTTCATGTGCCGGTTGGTTTTTTGCTGAACCCATTGTTGCTGCGGTGACCTCAGAATCTTTTCACCAACGCGGCGGTTTTGCGCTCGCGGTTTTGTGTTTCAAGATTTTGGTTTTTTATTTACCTATTGCGATGATCTCTGCGTTGGCAATGAGTCTCTTAGGAACGCGTGGGCAAACATTTCGTGCAACCATCGCTTCAGCGTTTTTCAATGTTGGAACCATTGCAGGTGCGCTTCTTGGCGGAACTCTTTCGGCGACCTTCGGATTCGACGCAATCGCGGGGCTTGCTTATGGCACGCTTGCGGGAGGTTTCCTTCAGTTCCTCTATCAGGTCGCTCCTCTCGCGCGTTCGGGCGATTTTCCATTTCCCACCTTTTCCCCGCGGGCCTTCCTTAATTGCCAGCCGTTGCGCGATATTCTTCTGATGATGGCTCCGCGTGCTGTGAGCCAAGGCGTGCTGTCGCTTGCTTTGTTCGTCAACACTCATTTTGCAACCGCCGCAGGTGAGGGCGCAATCACCTACATCACCAACGCGCAGGTGATCATCCTCGTTCCTGTGGGTTTATTTGGTGTGGCGGCGGGCTTTGCGAGTTTGCCTGTACTCACCAAAGCCATTCAAGAACGCAATGGCGAACGATTTGCTCTGTTGCTTTCAGACAGCCTGCAAAATGCCTTCTGGCTCTCTTGGCTTTCGCTTTTCGCTTTTGCTCTCATGGGCGTCCCATTTTGCGCAGCCCTGTTAGAACACGGAAAAGTCACGGCAACTGATTCTGTGATGAACGCCGTTGCAGTCGGGGCATATTCGATCGGAATGTTATTCAATTCTGGTAATAAAGTACTCATCCAAGGATTTTATGCCTTGAATGATGTGCGTCGCTCGGTCATCAGTGCAATTATTTATTTATCCATCAATGCAACTTTAAGTGCTCTGCTCGCGCCCAGGTTTGGCGTGATAGGGCTGGGAATTTCAAACAGCGTTTCTGCGGCCATGGACTTTGTCGTCAACTGGTATTTTCTTAAACATGTTGCAGAGCACCGTGAGCTCACAATGGATGCCCTGCATGGCTCAGTTGGGCGCGGGTTGCGGCGCCAGCTTGTCATTCTCGGCGTGTGCGCTTTTATCGTTGGCTTAGGAGGGGTTGCTCTTGCTCAGTCGCTGTGGAGTCCCGGGTCGACACTTTGGTCGTTCTGGGGAACCTCCGGTCGGTTTTTCTCGTCTGCAAGTTGGCTTTTGTGTTTGGGTGTCGTGTGGTTAATCTCTTCGCTGGCTTTGGTGCAGTGGATGGGCCCTGACACGCTGCGCAACTCACTCACTCGCGTGCGCAAACGAGTGCTTCGAAGCGGCTGATGAGCATCTTATTCGGCAGTCTGGGCCTTAAACCACGCCGGAAAAACGGCATTGAGGGCCATTGATCCAAAAAATATTCCCGCCAGGCTGAGTGTGAAGATGTGTTCGGGAATTTCTTTGTCGATGGTCAGTTCGCCAAACGGCCCCAAAGGCAAGCCTTTAAGCTTCAGGATCATGTTGAATCCAGCCAAACCGACAAGCAAAAATGCAGTTTTATTGAGGACGGGGAAACTGTCTATCAATTTGATAAAGATGCTTGCCGCGAAGCGCATCATCAGGATTCCCAGGAATGCACCGGCAATGAGAATCCACTCCTGATTGCTGATGGCCAAAGCGGCACCAATGGAATCAATCGAGAACATGATATCCATAAGTTCGACGGCAATGACTGTGGACCAAAATGGAGTCAGTTTGAGAAATCGCGCAAGTGAGGATTGCTGACGCACGTCGGCGGATGTGTCTTGAGTAAGCTCTTCACTTTCTCTTTTTGGCCAGAATTCTGT
>RGDM01000230.1 GCA_009918675.1 bacterium | reverse complement strand
GCCACGCAAGCTCCGCGATATCATCAGTGCTCATGCTGCAGAGCGCTTTGTTGAGAAAGTTTCTGAGTCCTCGGCCACACGGCATCAGGCTGTGCCAACTAAAGTCTTGGTTGTTTCGCCTTGCTTCAATGAAGAGGAAGTTTTGCCGGCAACTATCCAAGCTCTGAATACGTTAAAGATTGAACATCCTGAAATTGATTATTGCATTGTGAACGACGGCTCGCGCGATTCTTCTCTTTTTCTTCTCAAGAAGCATGCTGCTCACAATCACACTTCACATGTATCGAACGCAGGGGTAGGGGCCGCACTGCTCACAGGTTTTCTGGCCGCGCGCGATTTGGGTGCCCAATACGTTGTGCAGTGTGATTCCGATGGCCAGCACCCATTCGCCGATATTCCGCGCCTCGTGGCTTATGCCAAGCGCAACAAAACAGACCTGCTCATTGGCAGCCGTTTCGCAGTTCGCACGCAGTTGAGCGAGGGTGAAACCGATACCAACACGCCGCGCTTCTCTGCGCCGCCGCTCGAATCCACTTCGCTCACGCGGTGGTTTGGCGGTCGTATTATCTCTCTCACGCTTGGTTTATTTGGCCGGAATGCGCGCATAAAAGATCCCACGTCCGGATTTCGGGTGTACTCTCGCGCAGCATTGAATTACCTCATTGATCATATGCCAGAGGAATACCCCGAACCAGAAAGCATTGCGTTGCTTTTGCAGGCTGGAATGAAAGTTGAAGAAGTACCTGTGAGCATGCAAGCGCGTGCAGGGGGTGTTTCCAGTATCTCCGGATTCAAATCGGCGCATTTTATGGTTAAGGTCTCTACTGCGCTCATTGCCTTGCGGCTCAGGCAATCCCTCCGTAGAACTTAGCATTTATGATCCAGAAAATTTTGATCAATGACTGCAGACTTGAGGTTCACTGGTTTTTGTTATCTAGTTTTTTTGCTGTTAAAACTCTTGGTTTTTTTTCGTTCCATTGATACTTTCTTGGAACCCAGTTTAACCTTCGCTCCATTCATTTGAGAAAGCTAACCACCGTGAACTTGTT
>RGDM01000229.1 GCA_009918675.1 bacterium | reverse complement strand
TGGGAGCTGGGAGCTGGGAGCTGGAGCTGGGAGCTACCCGGCACTAACCGACCGGGGTATTTACATTAAAATTTAGCTCATTTTTACCATCAATTTTTTTTATAATTTTTTCACATTGCACAAAGACAAATTCAAGCCGTCCGCTTATTATTCACCACGAAGGATCATAACAAGTTTGTCGACATTGCCAGGTGCCTGGCTGAGTTGCTGGTAGGTCATGCAGAATCCATGACCTGAATTGGTCTTGGACGAGTCGACCTTGACGTCAAAATTGGCTGGCAAGCCACAACTGGACAGAGCTGTAAAGAATCTCTGGAAAAATGAGGTGTTGCGAGTTGACAAAAGCTCTCCAACTTCAGCGCTGTACATATTGACAATCTCTGAAAGAGTTTTGCCATTGACCAACGCGAGAAGAAGGCACGCCATGTCGTCGTTACCACGCGCCATTTGACGGATTGCATCGAGAATCTTCGAATTGTTTGCGTTGTTCTTCTTGTTCCACCTTGCAGCAGCAGCTTCAAAATTTGGCATTGAACCGCGATGGACTGGAGTGGATGATTTCACAGGTTCTCTGTGAAAAGAATGTGCATCACCACCACATGCAATCGCACTTGAAGCGCGAAATGAGGATTGTGGTGCAAATCCGGGTTTCTCCGCGGCGGCGGGGTTCCAACCGGCGTTTTGACCGTAGCTCTGGCGCGGCGGTTCGACAACTTCTTGCGGACTGTTGCCAATTTGGCGACTGACAGGGGCTGTTGCCGAAGCAGGAAGACCAGGATTCATCATATTCACGAAACGTGCCAGGACATTGTGTGTCATCTGGTTCTGTTCCGAAAGATGGGTAAACCCAGTTTGCACTTCACTCCGGAATTTATTGAACTCATCGTGAGTGACGAAATTGCCACCGTCTGACGTTGCACCAGGTCTTGCGCGTGGTGTGGAAGTCACGACAGCCGTTGATTGTTGTGCAGCATTCAGGCGAGCTTGAGCTTCCGCTTCGTCTGCTTGAGCTTTCGCTGCGTCTGCTTGGGCTCTTAAAGAGCGAGCCTT
>RGDM01000228.1 GCA_009918675.1 bacterium | reverse complement strand
GCGGGAAGGAAGAGGGGCGAGAGGAAGGGATTGAGCAAGGGATCGAACGGGGGCTTGCTCAAGGACGTGAAGAAGCTCGCGCGGAAGAAAAATGCAAACTCCGTGCAACCGTCCAAAGAATGTTGGCTGAAGGCCTGAGCAAAGAAGTCATCGCCAGAGTCCACGATATGAACTTGGACGAGCTGGAAGTATTGTTGGCTGAAAAATAACCGGTTGTCTTACCCGGGCCACTCCACGTTGAAGATTACAGACTTCTTGGTTCCTCCCCATTCGTCGTTCCTCTCCATCAGGATGAATGAGATGAGTCTGAGCGCTGACCGGAACTTAATTCGCGCAAGAAATGCGTCGGCTGGGCTTCACCGGCTGCATACTGCTCGCTTCAAACGGAGAATTTTCACCGAACGAGCTCGCGGGAATTGTGGATAAGGTTGTGGATAAGGTTGTGGATAAGCAGCCCGTGGGGTGGGCAAGACTGCCGGTTTGAATGAGGCAGAAAATAACTGTAAATATTGAAAATCTAATCGAGTTCACAATTCATTGGCCAGGTGCTAACCTGATTGGATGGAGCGAACCATTAATGCATCCTGAAATCAGAATGGAAATTCAACGATGTGCCCAAGAGATCCGGAAGATTTGTCCGGATGCACGTATTTTCGTTTTTGGTTCATCGATTGATAAATCAGTGAAAAACCCGAGAGACATCGACTTGCTCGTCAGCGTTCCAAATTTGCTGCCATTTAAGGCCCTTCGGCGTCGGATCTTAGCAATTCCTCGCACAACTTGGCCGCTTGACATCACTGTCGTGCCTAACGAATTTCTTGACGAGAGAGTTCGCACATCGGGCAACTTTTATTCTTTTGTTGTCAGTGAGGGCATGGAAATTGGTCAAGAACAGAAAATACCTGCCTGAGTACGCATTTGAACTTCTACGTTTGGCCGATGCGGATTTGGCTTCAGGTCGGGCATTGGTGGCGGCAGGTGTCAGGCTGGAAAATGCTTGTTATCACTACCAACAGACCGTGGAAAAATCCCTGAAAGCAGTCCTTGTAC
>RGDM01000227.1 GCA_009918675.1 bacterium | reverse complement strand
GCAAAGACGTGATCGTAATCGAGTTGAACTGGCAATTGCAGTTTCAGACCATCCAGGCTCAAACCTGCCTGTGCCGAACGTCCCACGGTGCCAGCTGATTCGACGTCGCCAGTTTTGGTCTTGGCATCGTTGTCCCAGTTGTAGCGCGCGTTGAGCATCAGGAACTCTGCAGAGGGAATCCATGTTCCTGGTGCGAGAACCATCTTGAGGTAGCCAACTTCACGCATGCCTTCGCGAGAATAATCAACTTCGGCGCCGTTGGCATAAGACTTGCCCTTAGCGAGCTGCAATTCGGTTTGGTTTTCAGCCTGAAATTGCAAGCCACTGAGCGGCTCGTAGTCGGCATTGAGTCGGATCCCCAGGTCGGTTGTTCCACGGCCTGCAGGCTTTTTGCCGTCTTTGATAGCATCTTTGTATTTACTGGTGTCAAGGCGCACGCCAACACCGGCAGAAGTGTAGAAAGGAATTCCGTCAAACCAAGGCTTGCTCACAGTTGAGAGCGATGCTTTCACGCCCACTTCGATGTCGCCAAGGCCTTTTTGGAATTCGGTGCCTTCTGCTTTTTGTTTCACAGCTGCGCTGTTTGCTGCAACCGCGCCGCTGAAAAGCACTCCGCGCAATTTGTTGTCAATAAAGTCTTTCACATTTGCGCCCTCAGGAATGGTCACTCCGGCGAACTTTGCGTTGACCTTGCTTAGATCGACTCCACCCGTCGGAGCTAAGCCTTGATTGACTGAACCATTATACAACGCACCCAAGCTTCCTGTAAGACCAGCAGCAATGGCTTTTTTCAAATCAGAAACACCTGAATCGATTGTTGCGCCAGCCAACGACTCAATCGTAGGATTCACAACCGCGGTGGTGAACTTCGTTTCATCTTCAACTTGAACTTTGCCGCCCAATGAGTAGTTCATCAGGAATTGGCCCGAAATCATATCTGTGAGGCCATACTCGAGAACTGCAACACTACGGTTGACGCTGACCTTGAGGCCGTTTTCAACTTTATTACCTTGTGAGTCGTAGCCTTTGGTTGAGTTTGCGCCAGCATAAACAGCACGGAAGCGCAG
>RGDM01000226.1 GCA_009918675.1 bacterium | reverse complement strand
GCACTCACGATCTTTGCAAGGGCAGAAACACTTCAGCGTTTGGGCTTTTCAACGTTGGAAAACCCGAAGAACCAGGAGTGAATCAATTCCCTTCAAAGCTAAGCTGCATCTGAAAAAAGCTCATTTTTCTTAAGTTTAACAAACATCTTTTTCTTCGCCTGTGTCAGTATTTGTGAAACTCTAGACTCAGTGATGGCCAAGATGAGGGCGATTTCGCGAAGCCCCATCTCTTCCCAGTAGTAAAATTGAAGAACGATCTTTTCTCGCTCTGTGAGGCTCGAATTGATAATTTCAATCAGCGCAGTCCGTCGTTCTTCCACGTCGAACACATCTTCCCCTGTTGGAACCCTCAACTCGTCAATCGGAGCAACTTCCTGACCATTCTCTTTGATCAGCTCAAGCATCGGACCTGCTGGCAGTGTTGCAAGCTTTCTTCCGAGCTCTTCTGGGCTTCGTTTGAGCAAAAATGCCAACTCTTTGAACGAAGGCGGACGTCCCTTATCATTTGTGAACACTTCAATCGCTTGATTCATCTCCTTCACAAATTCTCGCACGGTTCGGGAATAGGTGTCGTTTGACCGCAGGAAGTCGAGCATCGCACCACGAACACGGTGCACAGCGTATGTTCGAAATCTCACCTCTCGAGTTGGGTCGAAGCGCCGCAAAGCGTCCATCAAGCCTATGGTTCCGCACGAGATCAAATCATCCACGTCCACCATGGGTGGCAATCGTTCGGACATTCGTCGCGCCTCAAACACAACCAAGGGCAAGTAGTCGATCAGAACCTGATCACGGATTGGGTCAATTTGTGTCTTGTTCATTTTGCCACTCCAGGCTTTGGAATGGACACCACCCGCACACCACTCTGTGAAACCAGAGTTGCATAAACCCGTTCGCCCATCTGAAACAGGCTGAGGTTCTCCTTCAGCCATTTGTTCGCATCCTCAACCGGAATGCTGCTGAGATGCTCCATTGCAGGAGATGTTTGAATCAAATTAAACAAAAGCTTGCCCTCACTTTCGGCCAGTGATGCAATGTAGGGAGTGCCTGCAACAGCCATCGCTCTCAAGATGGAGTGG
>RGDM01000225.1 GCA_009918675.1 bacterium | reverse complement strand
GGAATGGAGGCCCACATTTGCGACCAATGCGTGGTTCAGGCTGGCGAAATAGTTCGCGCGCAGGAGGAACGGCATGTGGGCAAATCGGGTAAGAGCAGTCACCGGCAATTCGCCAACCTTCGTCCAACCCTCATCAAGGAGCATTTGGATACTTATGTCATCGGTCAGGACGAAGCCAAACGGCATTTGGCCGTGGCAGTCTACAACCACTATAAGCGGATCAACCAAAGCCAACAATCAGACATTGAAATCGAGAAGTCGAATGTTATGCTTGTGGGGGAGACCGGAACAGGTAAAACGCTTCTGGCTCGTTCCATTGCCCGGCTATTGAATGTGCCTTTCTGTATTGCTGATGCGACTGTTTTCACAGAAGCGGGATATGTGGGTGAAGATGTGGAGAGTATTTTAACGCGCTTGCTTCAGGCGGCTGATTATGATGTGGAAGCGGCGCAGCGGGGAATTGTGTACCTCGATGAAATCGACAAAATAGCCCGAAAAGCTGATAATCCCTCCGTCACACGTGATGTATCCGGAGAAGGTGTTCAGCAAGCGCTTTTAAAAATGTTGGAAGGTACTGTGGTGAATGTTCCACCCCAAGGCGGTCGGAAACATCCCGAACAAAAGTTTGTACAAGTCGACACCCGGCATATATTGTTTATTTGTGGCGGCGCATTCGATGGATTAGAGAAGATTATCGCGCGCCGGGTACGTGTAAGCGCTATAGGTTATCTGCGCCATGGTGGTTCAAAGGATTCGGAGGCTGCACATTTGCTGCAGTGCGTTCAACCTGTCGACCTGAAGTCGTATGGGTTAATTCCAGAGCTTTTGGGACGACTTCCTGTCGTGACTTACCTCAATCCGCTCGACAAGGAATCACTTAAGATCATCTTAACGCAACCAAAAAACGCTTTGCTAAGGCAGTATGAGCATTTGTTCTCACTTGAGGACATTCGTTTGGTGGTGCCCGAAGAGGTGCTCGATTTTGTGGTGGATCAAGCCATGGAGTTGAAATTAGGCGCCCGCGGACTTCGGTCGATTTTGGAAGCCATCCTTTTGGACGCGATGTTTTCACTACCTAC
>RGDM01000224.1 GCA_009918675.1 bacterium | reverse complement strand
ATAATATTTTAAATACTTTTACAGAATATTATAATGAATATTTACATTATTTTAATATTTCAAATTTAGAATTATATAATTATACAAATTTTCAATCCAATTTATTTAATAGTATTTTTAATGATGGAGTAGTCACCGAATTAGATACCTTATATAATCTTTGTAATAATTATATAGATAACTTAAATAACATTACCAATAAATTATCTCAATTAATTAATAATGATAAAATAGAATTAAAATATACAGATAGAGATGGATATTTTTTATCATTAACAAAAATAAGAGCAAATAAATTAAAAAAAATATTAGAATCACAAGAAATAAATGATCAAGAATTAGAAGGAATTCAATTCTCTAATAAAACTCAATCAAACACATATATAACTTCTAAAAATATTAAACAACTATCAGATAATATTGTTAATAATAATATAAAAATTCAAACAATAATGAAAAATAAATATTTAGATATTAGTATGTCATTATTTAATAAATATTCTACAATATTAAATTATATTAATTATTATATTAGTTATATTGATTTAATTAAATCATTTACAAAATGTTCGATTTTAAATAATTATAATAAACCAGAAATTATAGACTTAGAAAAGTCATTTATTGCATGTAAAGAAATTAGACATCCTATATCAGAACAATTACATAAAGAATATAATTATGTTACTAATGATATCTCATTAAATGATAATAAAATAGGTTGTTTATTATATGGATCAAATGGGGTTGGTAAATCTACTTTAATGAAAGCAGTAGGTTTAAATATTATTTTGGCACAAATCGGATGTTATGTTTCGGCATCTGAATTTAAATATTATCCTTATTCAAATTTATTTACTCGTATTGATCATTCTGATAATTTATTTAAAGGATTATCATCATTTGAATCTGAAATTTTAGAATTAAAAACTATTTTAAATTATTCAGATGAATATTCTTTAGTATTGGGAGATGAAATTTTAAATAGCACTGAAAATATTTCAGCAATTTCAATAATTAGTGCATCTATTAATTTCTTTTTAGAAAAAAATATATCATTTATATTTGCTAGTCATTTA
>RGDM01000223.1 GCA_009918675.1 bacterium | reverse complement strand
AGAGGTCATCAAGTGGATCTTCGAAATGCAAAAGGCCCTCGGCACTGAAACTCCTTCAGGCGAGCAGATTGCCGAGTACGTGAAGAAGACTCTAGCCGAAGGAAAAGTCGTTCCGGGATACGGACACGCCGTGCTTCGAAAGACCGATCCTCGCTTCACGGCGCAGGCGGAGTTTGCCAAAAAGCACATGGCCAATGATCCCATGGTCAAAACCGTTTGGAACATTTTCGAAACCGTTCCCACGATTTTGGGCAGCATGGGCAAGATCAAAAACCCCTGGCCAAACGTCGATGCCCACTCGGGAGCGCTTCTGCTTCACTACGGCATGAAAGAGTACGATTACTACACCGTGCTTTTCGGTGTGAGCCGCGCACTCGGAGTTCTTGCCGGACTGATCTGGGCACGAGGACTGAGCTTTCCGATTGAAAGACCAAAGTCGGTGACCACGGCCAACGTCAAAGCTTGGCTCAAGGGCGAAGCCGAGATTTGGGAATAACTCGCAGCAGCTCTCCCATGAAGTGGAAACCCTGGCGGGTGAAGCTTGTGAATTACTGGCCCCCTTTTTTGGGCTCGGGCATTCGCGTCCGCCAGATGACTCCAGATTTCCGTCATATCGAGGTTGAGCTCAAACAATCGTGGTTCAATACGAACTACGTGGGTGTGCATTTTGGTGGATCGCTCTACGCGATGACCGATCCGTTTTACATGCTCATGCTTATTGAGAATTTAGGCCCTCACTACATTGTGTGGGATAAAGCCGCAGCCATTCGTTTCAAAAGACCGGGAAAAGGAGTGGTCACTGCTCGATTTACTCTGAGCGAGGAGCAAATCCGGGAAATCCAAGCGCGAGTGGACCGCGAAGGAAAATGCGAAGCTCACTTTCAGGTTCAGGTTCTAGATCAAACTAGAGAGATCGTCGCTGAAGTAGAAAAGACCATCTACTTACGCCGAAAAGACGCGCCTAAGCCGACTGCGATGCTTGCATCTGCTGCTCGCGCTCCATGACCGGCAGAATCAGCTCAAACTCCGCCCCCCCGCCTATGACGTCTCTGACATGAATGGTAGCCCCATGAGCGTTTG
>RGDM01000222.1 GCA_009918675.1 bacterium | reverse complement strand
AGATGTGTATAAGAGACAGATTACATCATCATGAAGGCGCTGCGCTTCCCCATGATTAATTTACTTTGGTTGGGCGCCGTGCTCACCACCTTGGGACTATCCATGGCCGTGGTGGTTCGACACTGCGAGAAAAATGGCCCCCCATCGATTGCCTTTTCAAAAAATGACGACAAGGGTTGACCATGGCAATAGTCGCCCACCGGCTCGATTGATCATTGTGGGAAGTGGTCATTTGGCATGGCAAATGGGTGAGGCATTGGTTGATCATGGTGCAAAATGTGTAGGTGTTTGGTCGAGAAAACCTACTTCGGCACACTCGCTTGCCACCCGGCTATTTGCCGCGCCACTAGGCGATGATCCGGAACGATGGCCGGAAGCGGATTTCGTGCTTTTGGCCGTGAGTGATGCGGCAATTTCTGAATGCGCAGAACGCATTGCTGTTCGCCCCCATCAAATCATCTTGCACGCTTCTGGTTCGGGTCATTTAAATCAACTTTCGCCCCATAAGAGATGTGGCATCATTTGGCCATTGGCCACCCTCAGGCGTGAACGCGGTGTTGAATGGCAGGCGACGCCATTGTTTGTAGAGGGATCAGATCCAGAGGCAACCAACCAAATTGCTGAACTCGCCCGCAGCATTTCACATGTGGTGATTCAAACGAATGCCACATTGAGACAGGCCTACCATGTTGCGGCAGTGGGCTCAGCCAACTTCTCCCTTTTTCTTTTGGCAGAAACCAGTGAATGGCTCAAGTCAAAAGGTGGTGATCCGCGCTTATTGGGCCCCATATTGCAACAGGTTTGGAACGACTTTATGGAGGCTTCAAACCTTCATGAACGCCAAACCGGACCGGCATCACGGGGTGATCGCGAAACCGTGGATCGGCAACAAAATGAGGTTTCAGAACAACCTGCACTGTCTGCCCTGTACAGGCTGTTCTCTGACCTCATTGGCTTGAAACACGCCTCAGGCAAACAGAAGCAAAAAACTTACATAATTCGTTGAACGATATTTTAATTTGTTTGCGTTGTTTTTACAAATTAAAATACGACGAAGATAT
>RGDM01000221.1 GCA_009918675.1 bacterium | reverse complement strand
ACCGACCTAGAGCCGTTCATTTAGCCGGAATTTCAACCCAGAAAAGAACATCGGAATACCGTTTTGCGAGGCCCATGCGGCCCGCCTTTGGCGATTTTCGTCGGCAATTTTTGCGTCAAGGAAAGGGATACCGGACTCGAAAATGAATTGCTCCGCGTACAAGCCAGTAAACACGGGCATAGGGGATCACCAAATATGCGATCAGAAGAGGCCACACCTCCCTCCACACCCAAGCGCGCTTGCGCAAGCGGGCATACAGAGTGAACGCGTAGCTGAACAGAAACCCGAGAAACGCGCACGAAAGGCCAAACCATTTTGCTTCCATTCCAAGCGGCCAAGGAAAAAATAATGGCGCCATGAGGCTTGCCGCCGCGAGTAAAACCGCTGCGTAATAGCCATAAAAGTACACAGGGCAAGCGGTCATAGTGTGCCAGGGGATTCCGTATTTCCGACAATGGCGGATCACCTCAGGATGTTTTGCAAAAAGCAGTGGGATGCGAAAGGCAAGCCCAGTCATCTGCCACCAGTGGTAGCGAAACGGTTTGTGAATTCTCGGATGGTACACAACCACGTCTCTTGCATAATGAATCGAGTAACCGCGTTCGAGAATGCTGAATGCCAGATCCGAATCTTCAAGAAAGTAGGGGAATCGTGAATCGAACCCGCCAACCTCATCGAAAGTCTTTTTTCGAAAGATCATGTTGCAGGTCATATACCTGCCCCCGGTTTCGTTCTGCAGGACGTGAGTGAAAGGCGTGGGAGGATTAATTCCGCCGCGAGCTTCGATTCGTCCTTCAATCGCAAGGCATTCTGGCTTCTCAAAATACAATAAGGCATTTTCAAGCCAACGCGCATCAGCCGTTGCATCGTTATCCAGAAACGCAATTATTGGTGTGTTTGCAGATGCTGCACCGGCGTTGCGAGCCGCCGAAACCCCAGCGTTGCGTTGTTGAACCAATTTCAATGCAAAAGACGATTTGAAATTGCGAATCTTGTCAGCACTCGCGTCTGTCGAACCATCGTCAACCACCACAACCTCAAACAGCTCTGGCGAAAGCGTTTGCTTCGCCAAAGAATCCAA
>RGDM01000023.1 GCA_009918675.1 bacterium | reverse complement strand
AGCAGACCGCCTAAGCGCAAAAGCATGACCACCTCCCTATCTTCAACAAACACTAACAATCCATGAATTGTATGTGTTTGTTGAAAACAGAGAGAGTCACTCGGTTGACGAGAAATTCAAATTATTCTTCCGCAGCGCTTTGTTCTGGCAGTTCCCTATTTGCGCCTGGCTTAGAACGGTAGGCAGATTCTTCTTTGTGGCTTGCTGGAATTTCGTCGATACGATCAGTTTCAAGTTTGTTGCTGACAGTTCTTTTTTTGTGCTGATGCTGTCGCGCGGTCACTTCATCTTCGTGAAGCACCGCGGGATCTTGGAATACGGCATTGATGTAACTGGTTTCGGTCAAAAGATTTCCATCCGTAATCGGCTCGTATTCTGTTTCATCGCTCTCTCCCGGGTTCAGACTATTGAGGTCGCTCCCAGAGTCGATCCCAGGCCCAACACCACCCGTGATTCCCATCAAATGCGCGTTGGTTCGTGTGTCCATCCGGCGTTCTAACTCCTTGCCAAGGTCAACTGGAAGTTCGTCCATGCTTTGGATATGGCGATGAGGATTAATGTCTGTCTGTATTTTGCGGTGCTTTGCTTTCTTCTTTGGAAGAGGATTGACTTCTTTTTCTGGGATCATGTCTGGCTTGCTCATTTGCACCTCCAAGGCGGAAGACCTCTGTTGAGCAATTCATGAGCTCGGCAGAGCTGCATCATTTCTGGATTGTAATTTGAAGAGCAAAGTCTTGAGCGGGACAATTCTTCGCAACTGGAAAGATTGCAGCAAGAGAGCAGTCAATCGAGAACAACGATGGTTGCTCCGTCGCCACCTTCACCAGAGGTTCCCGGTCGGAAACGTAAACTGTAACTACAGTTCTGCAGGAATTCCCGCAACGCAGCTTTGATGCGTCCGGTGCCGTGCCCATGAATAATCACAACCACTCGCTCGTCATCGCGCCAAGCTTTATCGATGAAGCGCTCAACATGTTCGAGAGCCGTATCAACCAAATGTCCTCGCACGTCGACTGTGTTGTCGCGGGTTGGCAGCACCGAGTCGATACTCATGTCGAGGGAGTTGCGTTGCTGTTTTTCGCGCGCTGCAAAAGCCGTTTGGCTTTTTTTTGCAGACGCAGTTTTTGATTGCTGGGCGGCCTCTTCAATGGTGAGCAACGCTGAGTGATGCAGTTTAGTTTTTAGCAGACCAAACCGGCATTCAATCATGCCTTTAGAATCGGCGGCGCGGAGGACTTCGCCAATGCCATCAAATTGTGGAGTTTTGCAACGTTTGCCGACTGTCCAAAATGCAGCAGGCCTTTGCGCGTCCACTGCCTTCTGTTCGCGAACTTGCGAAACAAGCTCTTCAGCTTTGCTCTTGGTTGCGCTCAGGTTTCCCGAGATTTCTGTTCGGCGGGCAGAAAATTCGGCGCCTGCTTTGCCGAAAGATTTGTGCATGATCTGCAAACTCTCTTTCGCTTCATCAAGTAAATCGCGTTGACTGAGCCGGGCAGGTCGGCGTGCTTTGTGGAATTCGAGTTCATCCTCGGCTTCTTCCCATGCGGCTTTCTTTGCGGGGAGTTCCATTTTTATATTCGCAAGCTGAGAAAAATCGCTGAGGCTTTTGCCTTTACGTTTGTCTGCCGGTTCGTTCGCACGCGAAGGAGTTCGACCCTCGTGACCTGGGCGCACTGTAGTGCCAGCACTGCCAACAAAATCATCTTGCTCGGTCTGTGTCAGGCCCGTGCTTTCTGATTTTTGCGCAGACTCCGCTGCCGAGAGTGCCGCAAGTGTTTTCTGTTCATGAAGAATTTGCTGCTGTGCTTTTTCGAATTGTCGAGCTCTGGTTTCGAGGCGGTTTTCAAAGGCATTAAAACGCTTTTGCATCTTGCTGGTGAAGTCGTTCATCAGCTGTTCTTGTGCACCTTCAAGTGCACGGCGTTGGCTGTTCAGGGCGTTGACTTCGTCTTCCAGTTGGAAATTGAGTTGCAGGTTCTTTTCAAGTTGCCCGCGCAATTCGTGGCGGGTTTTCTGCAGCTCGGCGAGCATGTTTTCAAGTTCAACTTCGCGCTCGCCGCGATAGCGCACAGCACGTTGTAGCAAGTCTTCGGGGTAGTGGAGTCGGCGCGCAAGTTCAATTGCAAAGCTTTGTCCGGGAACACCATTGAGCAAATGAAAGGTTGGCTTCAAACGTTCGGGCTCAAATTCCATGCTCGCATTGGCGAACACCAGGGGTTGTTTGTCGGCCAATGTTTTGAGTGAGGAAAAGTGAGTCGTGATGATGGTGGTTGTGCCGCGTTCTGCGAGCGTTTCCAAAGTCGCCTGTGCCATGGCTGAGCCGATGGTTGGATCGGTGCCAACGAATCCTTCATCAAGAAGAACAAGTGCGCGTGCGTTGGTGAGTTCACAGATGCGTTTGACGTGCAAGAGATGACCGGAGAATGTAGACAGATCTTCTTGTCTGTCTTGCCGATCACCCATTTCAACATAAATAGAGTCGAAATTGAAAAAGCTTGCTTTGCGAGCTGGAACAAACAGCCCCGCAAGAGCCATCGCGCATTGGAGACCAACGGTTTTCATGGCAACAGTTTTTCCGCCTGCGTTCGGACCCGAGAGAACCCAAACTCGTGGGCAGGTGTTTTTACCGGCCTGCTTTTGCAGAAGGAGGTTGTTGGCAATGCAGGGCTTATCTTCAAGCACAAAAAGTGGATGTTGTGCGTCGTAAATTTCGAAACGTGAACCCTGTTCGTCGGCATGAAACACCGGCGACACAGCACGCAAGCGCGCAGCGAGGCGGGCACGTGCTGAAACTTCGTCGAAGGTTTCTAGTATATCAAGAGCGGCCAAGAGTTCGCTTCTGATGCCATACACTTCATCAGAAAAGGCGCGCAGGACTCGATTTTCTGCGAGCATCACATCGGCTTCTGCATTGCTCAATTGCATTTGTAATTCGCTAAGACCCGCTGGTTCAACGAAAATGGTGTGACCGGTTGAACTCACTCCGCGCGGAATCCCAGGAACATCGCCTTTGCGATCAACGCGCACGGGCAAAACGTAACGCCCATCGCGGATCATCCAGACGGAATCTTGCAGCGCCTCTTTGACTGTCGGAATCTTCAAGGTGTTTTCGAGGCTGTGGGTCATCTTGCGAATGAGTGCCTCGTGTTTTTGCCGGGCCTCTTTGAGTTCTGATGATGCGGTGTCGAGCAGCCGACCGCTTTCGTCGGCGGCAAGAGTGAGCCTACGCGCCAATGAGGCCTGTGGTTTGAGCTGGCTGAGCAGCTCCGAGAGTTCGTGACCGAGTGGGCTTGCCTCACCTTTGCGGGCGTCATTGCGGGCTTTGTTGCCCAGGCGTTCGATTTGCGAACAAAAAACTGAAAGGTGAAAAAGCCCAAGGCCATTGAGAAGTGCTCCTTGCTTCAGTGCGTCTGCAAAATAAGTTGCATCAAAAGAAAGCAAAGAAATGCTCTCCCCGGCGGTGTGCATGTGCAACAGGCGTTCGGTGGCGCGCACCAGCCAATTGCGTTCACTCTCTGGGATCCAGGGTTGAAGAGCATTAAGGCGAATTTTTGTGTGCTCAAGGGCTGCAAGTTCGGCGAGCGCAGATGTCAGCCGCCCCCATTCTAAACGCTCGAGTGCGTCTGCAAGAAGAGCGTCTCTATCCCACTCGGCTTCGCCGTGCGGGTGAATGGAGGGATTAGGTTGATAGCTACTCGACATGGCATGAACCCCGAAAAAGAGCCTTTTGCGCCTCAACTACGCGACAAAGGCCGCCAGATTGATTAGCATAACGCACACTCATTTACGCCAGAGATAAAGGAAACCGCCTCAATGGCAAGAGACTGGCGCAAGTATCTCGACGAGTCTGAAACACGCCGTCGAGACCGGCTTGTGAAAATCGAAAAGATCAAAAAACAAAAGCGTTCTGTGCGTGGTCGTACGGTGGACGATTGGCTTGTGGATGGCCCGCTCATAGAGGGCGACGAAAGCGAAGAGTTATTTGCTCAGCGGCTTGCACAACTCACGTCTGCCGGGCAGCGACGTGGGCGGGTGATTGAAGTTCACAAGCGGAACATTTTTGTTGCCGAGGAAAACCAAGAGGGTCAACCCGAAACAGAGCTTCTGTGGCTTTGTTCGGTTGCAAAAAGGCATTTTCAGCGTGCGCACAAAGAACGGAATTTTGTTGTTGTCGGCGATCGAATTTTGTTTGAGCCCGATGCCGATGTTACGTTTGATTCCGAAGGCCAGCCAAAGGAAACCGATCTGCCACGTGGGGTGATTCAGCATGCGTTTGTGCGTCACAGCAGAATTGCTCGGCGCGATCCGTTGAATCCCGAATGGGAACACGTGATGCTTGCCAACATTGATCTGTTGGTGGTTGTGGCTTCGGTTTTTCATCCGGAAGTGCGCTGGGGACTCATTGACCGTTTTTTGGTGCAAGCAGAACTTGAAGGGTTGCCTGCAGCAATTGTTCTCAACAAAGTTGATTTGCTTGAAAACCCAAAACTCGCCACAGAAGATTTTCTCGAGCGCTACAAAAAGCGCGTGTCGATTTACAAAAACATTGGCTACGATGTGTTTGAAATTTGCGCATTGAAGCCACGCAAAACGCAAGCCGAAGTCAAGAGGTTGCGCGAGGCATTTAAAGGCAAGTTGATTGGTTTTGCTGGGCATTCGGGAGTCGGTAAAAGCAGCTTGCTTAACTTGATGAAGCCAGAATTTGAGCAGATTGTTGATGAGAATCCCGATATTTTTTACAAGGGACGTCATACAACCACATACAATTCTTTGTTGCAATTAGGTATAGGAGCTTATGCAATTGATACGCCAGGGGTGCGGTCTTTTTCTGTGGAGGGTTTCGACAGCATTACCTTGACCGAATGCTTCCCCGAATTTCGTGGACACAAGTGCCACTACCGAGAATGCACGCACGATCACGAACCGCAGTGCGGCATTAAAGCAGCGGTTGAAGAGGGGCGCATTTCGAGGGAACGATATCGAAGTTTCATGGGGCTTCTCAAAGGTATTTCATTTCGAGAGGGAGAAGGTGATTCCTCTGAAGCAGAGGTGATTGCCGATATAAAAGCGCGCACTCAGGCGCGTGATGAAAAGCTCAAAGCCCAGCAAGCGCTTGATACGGAGGATGAAGAACAGTGACTCTGACTCCTGACGATTGGTTGTCTTTGCAAAGCACGGGTCCTGCGCCTGAGGCTCTGAATCGGCTGCTCTCGCCTTTGCAAACTCCGCTCACTGATGTTGCTCGTGGACAAGTGATTGTTGGCGGCGGGCTGGCAGGAACTCTTCTTGCGTTGCGCATGTCGAGACCTGCGGAGGGAGTTTCGTCGGCGCAAAATGCGCACGCTGCAGAGTCGCTCATTGTGTTGGAATCGCGCCCAACATTGGGCGGCCGCTTGTTTCAAACGCCTCCTTCGAACCCCGGAGTTTCGCGAATTGATGCGCTTGCATCGCAGTTCTCTGCTGAGGCTATTCAATACTGCAGTGGACCAGGATTTGAACTTTTTGATCCGCTTGCGCTTGAGGTTTACGAGCGCCATTTGCGGATGTTCTTGAGCGATACTGAGCAAGAATTCCTCGATGCGTTTGTTGCAGAGCGCCTGCAAAATGCTGCACCTTTGCTGCGGCACACCTACGTCGTGCGCAAGGAATTTACCAATCTCTCAGAAGTTATTTCCGGTTCATCGGAAATGCTGACACGCAAAGAAGCCGACATACTTTTACAGATGTCGCAAGGCGAAAGCGTGAGCCCTGAAAACGACGGGCCATTTGAAACGAGCGCCTTTTGGCAAGGATTGGCAAAAGCGCAACGCGAGGCGCTGACTCCGCTCCTTGAAACAATTTTGGGCTGGACACTCGACCGTACACCAAGTTCGGTGGTTTACAGCGCTGTGCAGGCGTTTGTGAAATCACACCAATCAGAATTACCGGCGTGGTTCTTGCGCAGTTCCCGACTTGAGTTGGCGCTTGAAGTAATCTTGTTGTCGCGCGGCGTGCGGGTCATGACTCAAGCTGAACTCATGCGGGCTGCGGTTCCCGAAAAAAAGGGCGAGGCCACGTCCGTTCAAGTGGCCGATATGTTCGCCAAGACACCCCAGCAAATGCGCGCCCAGAAGATTGCTTTTGCAATCCCGCTCATGCGCACACTTTCGCTTCTTCCCCGCGAGCAACTCCATGCCCAGCAATCTCGTCTGGTGGCCCGACATCGGCCACGCTCATTGGTGTGGGTTGAATATGGCCAATGGAAGCAGGCATTAAGCAATCAGGTCAACAGTGAATGGCTTGTGCCAGGGGTCCGAATCATCTGCCCCGTCGAACGTGTGCAAGGGGTGTTGCTGAGCAATGGGCAGCTGGGCTTTTTCACGTCAATCGATTTTGAAGATTCATTGCATGCACAGTCGGTGCGTGAAGCGCTCAATCGGTGCCGCAAAGCGGCGCTGCGACTGCTCTCGGAACCACACATGAAAGCAGCGCAACAAGCGCGTCCTGCAGCCCCAGGTGTCACGCTGATGCGTGAACGGATTAGCCTAATGCCCGTGGGTTATAATCTTCCACGCAATGAAACTTTGCCAGCAACCACTGAAGTTAAAATGACTCCCGCGGGCTGGTTCACGTTGGGCGATCACTTCACCTTCGCCCCTGAGTCGTGGAAAAATGTGATTGATTCCGCCCACGCGGTCTTTCAAATGATGAACTGATTTTGTTTCGCCGTGTTGCCAATAAAAGCGCTGCATTGATTGGGTGATTGTTGTTTCAAGAAAGTTGCTTGCCTGAACGTGTAAAAATGTGAATACTGCCGGGAAATAATCGAAAGTTTTTGTTGTTTTTTGGAGTGTATTCGGATGGTTAGACCCTTTGGGCTGTTTTGGCTCTTTTTGGTGCTCTCTTTAGTCTATCAGGCCGCCTTTGCAGGTCCTCTGCTGGCTGCAAACAATCCTTACCAATCCGAATCAGAAAACTATGTGGCTTCAATCCCTGGGCCCGCTCAGCGGATATGGGATGACTATGTTTTCAACACGCTCGCTACGGACGACTATCAACCCGGCTGCGAGCCCATGCAGCATCGCCCAACTGTTGATACGCCTTACCGGGGTGTGATTATTCTTCTGCACGGTTTTACGTCCTGTCCGAAGCAATTTAGCGCTATGGCCGGAGAGTTCACTGCGCGTGGCTATCATGTTCTTGTTCCTGTTCTGCCCGGACATGGGCGGGCGGGTCCCGATGAGCTTGCCGAGCAAACATTTCTTCCGAGCTCGGGCAATTGGTACGTGTACAACAGCTTTGCAAATTGGCTAAATTCCTTGGCGAAGGCTGTGGGTGGCGGAGAAATCCATATTGGTGGTCTGTGCCTGGGCGGAACGATTGCGACCCGCGCCATGGAAATGGAACCAAACCTTTATTCGCGCGCAGTTCTTTTTAGTCCTTTTTTTGAGGTGTCTCATGTGTTCCTCGGGCGCATTGGGCGTTTGTTGGGACGCATTGGTGATGTGGTTAAAATTGATTCCGGAATGAACGTGCCGTTCGCTCTTCAGGATTTGCAGATCTGTGAAGACGTTGAGCGAAAGCAGCTCGGGCGAGCTGGATACTGTCGAGTGCGGATTGGTCATCTTGTGGCTGTGGCGCGATTTGCCAAATTTACACTTGATAATATGCGTGGCTTGAACACTCAGGTGCAAACGATTTTGGTTGAAAATGATCCAGTGGCCCATCCATTAACCACACTCAAAATGCTTGAGAGCAAAGGTTTGGCTGGGCCCCATCGTGAAGCCGCTTGTGTGATGAAGGAATCTGCAAGTCATTCGATGTTCTCACCCACCGATCTACCATTTCCCAAGCCGTGGCTTCCAGATTTGCATCGTGAACTCGGCGAGTTTTTAGGCGATGGCAAGGCCATGATACTTGCGCATTCGAGCCGCTACGCCTGGCCACAGTCGCAGGGCTCTGTGTCGTCTTGTGCGGTCTGGCCTTGAGTGTTTGAAAAAAGCCACCCCGTGCGATAAGCCCCTCAGCAAACGCGAACTCGAGGGACGATAAACATGCGGCTCTTTCAAGCGCTCAAGCACGATGGTTTTGAATTTCACACAGCCGCTCTCGCCGCAAAGCCCTTGCATTTAGACGGCAACGCAATTTCGCATTCTGCTGATAACTCTTGTTTGAGCCTTGATGGTCGCGTTGCAGCGCAGTGGATTCGCCATTTATGCGCTGAAAAAGCAAAGCAATGGGGTCCGGCGCATCTTGCAGTGATTCTGGCATCAAATGATCCAGCAAGTCGGATCTATGTCAATCATAAAATCAAAGCTTTCAAAGAAGCAGGGATGAGCTCCTCATTGTTCGAAATGCCGGAAGAGCAGGTGAGCGAAGCGGGTCTTGTTGAGTTGATTTGTCAGTTGAACGATGACCCAGCGGTGCACGGGATTCTTGTTCAGCTGCCGCTGCCACAGGGCATTTCCCAGAATCGGATCATTGAAAGTATACGCCCTGATAAAGATGTCGACGGATTTGCAAATCACAACATTGGCCTGTTGCACCAGGGGCGTCTTGATAAAGCTCTTTTACCTTGCACTCCGGCCGGTGTCGTTGCGCTGCTCGGTCTCTATGGAGTTTCACTTTCGGGAAAACATGCCGTGGTGGTTGGGCGCAGCGGTATCGTTGGTCGTCCCATGTCCGGACTTCTTTTGCATGAAGATGCAACTGTGACGGTGGCCCATTCAAAAACCGAAAATTTGCAGAGCATATGCCGCCAAGCTGATGTTCTTGTTGTGGCTGCAGGGCGCAGAGGCCTTGTCACGCAAGACTGCATTAAACCCGGTGCGGTTGTGGTTGATGTTGGGATGCATCGTTTGCCGAATGGTAAATTGTGCGGAGATGTTGAACCTGCTGTTGCTGAAGTTGCCTCGCTTTATACTCCCGTGCCCGGAGGAGTTGGCCCTATGACAATCGCAATGTTGCTTCTAAATACCCTGCGGGCAGCACATCTTCGACAAAAAGGTCGGTAAAGCCTGGGCTGAATGCAACTGTTTTTTCTAAAGTGACACATTCGCGCCTTAAGTTCAGCTTGTCACAATTTCATCATTAAATTGCCAATCATCATTCACTCTTTCGTAATTCCTTTTGCTGTTCACAACCGCGGAGATTTGAAAAAATCCAGTCGCACATGCTGTGCAAAAGGAGACTCTCATGGTCGACTCGAGCCAAATCGAAACTATTTCAAGCTCGACAACTTTCTTGCCACGCACGCACAGAGCTGCAGTTGCGAAGCTCGAACGTCCAGCTGCACATGAGTACAACTCCCTTAACCCATACGAAGTCCGCTTGGCACAGCCTTATGAGCTCGATGAGGTTTTTGCTCTGCGCTATGATGTTTTTTTCTCCGCTTCTGACACTCAACACGCGAACATGCGTGATGTCGACGCTTTTGATGCGCATGCTGACCATCTTATTGTGAAGGCCGAAGGGCGAATTGTTGCAACCTACCGTATGTTGCCCACCGACCGACTTTTGAATGCAGGCTTGTCTTTGTATGCAGCAAGCGAATTCGCAATTGCTCCTCTCATGGAGAGAATTAATCCTTCACGCACAGTTGAGTTGGGGCGGAGTTGCGTGCATCCAGCGCATCGCAATGGCTCAATTCCAAAACTGCTCTGGAGCGCTTTGGCAAAATACATGATGGATCAGGGCCGTTCAGATGCCGTTGGTTGTGTCAGTGTCTTCAATTGTTCACACCTCGAAGCTGCGGGGATTCTGGAGTATTTCAAAAGGACAAATGTTTACAGTGAAGACATGCGCTGTCTGCCGTTGCATTCAGTGGATGCTGAACAATGCGAGCAGCAGCACGAGTTGAATGCGTTGGTAGAATCCGGGCACTGTAAGAGCCTCGTTCCTCCATTGCTCCGCTCATACTTGATGTTGGGTGCAAAAATTCTCGGTGGCCCGGCACACGACCCTGCGTTCAATTGCCACGATTTCTTGATGCATTTTTCAACCGAGAGCATGTCGGAACGCTGTAAAAGAAGTTTTTTCAGCTGAGAGTCTTCAAAAAAAATTTCGCAGCGTGTGACGAAAAATGTGTTGAAAGCTTCTTCAATTAAATTTGAAGAAGCTTTCTGCGTTTGCTGAGACGCTGACAAGAAAATCGAGCAAAGTGATGTGGCGCCTGCAGACTCTCTGAACACGGTGCGGTGACACCGGGTGAAACCAGCCCATTTTGCTGAACGCCCGCCATGGGGCTTTCTTGAGCCAATTCCAGCTACCCATCTCAAGTGTGAGTGGCAAGAACAGCGGGCCTTGTTGACGGAGATTTTCCATTAAAATGTAATCCCAGAGGTCTCCGTCTGTTTGATAGCTGTGTGACTGTTGCTCAAATGTATAAACATGATCAGGAAAAGATTCATTTAATGCTTTTTCAAGTGCGACGTAGTGATCCCAATGCGGTGGAAGTGCTGAAGACATTGACCAAGGTGTCCAAATTCGGTCGCGTGCTCCGAATCCGCTATGCAGGTCAAGAGCAATCATCCCGCTCGAGGAGCTAAGAAGTTTTTGCGCCGCAGAAATGAGTGCTCGACTTTCGGGGGCAAGTTCACCGTTGCCACGGTAGTAGGGAAGGATAGGAGTGAGTGTTTGTCCGCCAAGAAAAGGAACCGGCGATTCAGCATGCACCGGTGCATTGCGCATGAGATCTATTCCCTGGGCGTTGGCTCTGCGACTGAGGGCAATCCCGCAGGGATTCAACGCAGGAATTGCAACAACCCGAACCGATTGCAGGGATTGCTGAAAAGCATGATTCCAACGGGTCAGCTCGAGCACATGTGCAAAGTGATGAAGGAGAACTGTGACTCCGATAGCTTCAAGCCCGTGACAACCCGCCACCAACAACAAAGTGAAGGGTTTGTTTCTTTGCCGCTTATCAACTGAAAGTTCAAGAAGTTCGACATTAAACGTACCTACGTCGCAATAAACAGTTTCGAGAGTTTCAACTCGAATTGCACCGCGGTACTGGTCGATAAATTTTTTGATTTCAACAAGGGCATTCATTTAAGACAGTGTCGCATAACGCTTTGTGAGTTGACAGTGCCAAAGCTTTTGCAGTGTGTGAGCCAGCCACCGGAACCCAAGCTCCGGTAATTTTGACCCGGGTTGTAGGCCGCGACAATGTTTTCATGAGATGCGGAAAAAGACTCATGTCGTCGATCCAAGCCAACTGCTCATGGTCTTCGTATTCAAGCGCGAGACACAACACGGCATCAACTCCTGCCTTCCGGGCGACCCACGCATGCCCGCGTGTCCAAGCTTGCAACTGCGGAAGGCGAAGCTGTGTCGTTGTGCCCTCGGGAAACAGAGCGAGGTCGCTGTTTCGGACGGTTGTTAAACAATGACGCAGCGCATTTGCGCGTGCCATCAGTGAATCTCGTTTGACGAAAACGCAACCCAAAGAGCGCGCAACCCAACCAAACAAAGGCCATTGTCCGATTTCAGTTTTTGCCAAAAAGACGCACGGACGCAGCGAATTCATCAATACGACATCGAGATAATTGACGTGGTTCGCGACAATCACCACACGCGCTGAATGGCGCGAAGGCGGGTCCTGGATTGCGGTAGTCACGCGGATGCCGCTTTGCCATAAAACGAATTTAAAAAAGAAGGATGCAACTTTTGCCCGACTCTGTGTTGAAAGCGGCAAGACAATCAACAACAGGGTGAGGGTCAACGAAATAATAACGATTCCACACAGACGAAGAACTGCAAGCGGCAACAGAGCAACCATCTGGAACTCCTGGAGGATCAAGTCTTGAGGATGTCATATTGTTTCGAAGAACGCGGGAGATATGAAGCTTATTTTGTGAACTTTTGCAACGTTTTCGTGTCGAATCCGACGCAGATCGGAAAAACCTACCTGTACTGAATTTATCTGCGTGTCTTGTGAATCCGACACCTCCCTTAACAAGGGGGTGTCATGAGATTCACAACTGCTCTCCTCACGGGGATGACTCTCGGACAGAGTGCGAGTGGCTGCGCGTCAACGGATGGATGGAATTTGCCTGAGCCATCGGCAAAAGTGAAAACCATGGCGTTCTGGGCGACTTGGTACAATCTTCCCGTGGTTGAACAAGTGGCGGATGGATTTCCTTTGCTTTCGATGCTCGGTAGGTCGCTAGGGGTTCGACTCAGCAAGCGCGACTGGTGTTCGGCGGCAATGGAGGGAAGCGTTGCTGTGCGCGGAGCCGATGGCACGACCACAACCTACAACTACGAAGGCAGCGCAGACGTTCGCCAAGTGGATTGCACGGAATACTTCAAACATGAGGTTGGTAAAACTCGTTTTCGCAAAGCACGCGGCGAATTTGGAGATGGTGTCGGAGATTATATCCTCGTTCCGTTTCGCAGCATTGCGGTTGATCCCGACGTGATTCAAACAGGCTCGGTTGTGTTTGTGCCGCAGGCGCGAGGCTTACAAATCACTCTTCCCGATGGCACCCAAACACGTCATGATGGATATTTTTTCGCTGCTGATGTGGGAGGCCTCATCAAGGACAACCACATCGACGTTTATCTTGGTCCAAGCCAAGAAAATCCGTTTGCCTGGGTGACAAGCAATCCGCGGACGGGGTTTGAAGGATGGATTGTTGAGCAGAGCCAAATCAGCGCAGAACTTAAACGTCTTCATAGCCAAATTTCATCCAGAACCGACTGAATTTTCGATGAAAAAAAATCTTTCAACATAACCCTTAAGAGGGCCAAAGCTGAAGCCGATCTCTCCGAACAGCGAGTTGCGCATTGGAGGGGATGCATCATGACTTTTTCCCGCAAAACAAAAAAAACAGCAACAATCCGTTGTTTAAGTGCAATGACCTTGCTGACGGTGACAGCATCCTGCGGAAAAACTGCGAACAATCAGCAACAACTTCTTGAGCAGATTTCGCGCTCCGATAGACTTTCTGTGCGCGGCGCGAACGGGACAGCTGGACTCACGAAAACCTCGGTCGCCGACCGCGAGGCGCTGTTTCGCGGTTTGATTGCAAAAGAAGCTCAGGAACGTATCGCGGAAGACAAACGTCTGAACGATCGGCTGGACGCATTTGAGGCCGAATTAAAATCTTTTAAGGAAAAAGTAGATACGCAATTTGATAAAGTCGATAAACGCGATAACGCATTGCGGCTCGAGCTCAACAATAAATTTACAGAGCTTGAAGCTATTGATAAAAATGCTGCGCAACAACTCACATCAATGCGGTCATTGCTTGATACGAAATCGAAGTCGCTTGAAGAACGCATTGCTTCAACGAAGACCGAACTTGAAACGCAATTGTCGGATAAAATAAACGCCCTCGACAGCCGTATCAACAAGCTGGATGAAGACACGACAAAGAAAATTTCCGAACTCTCGGCAAAAGATGCTGAAATGGGAAAGTTGCTCGCAGAAACTCAGGCGAATGTGAAAAGCAATTCTGCAAATGCGAGCAGTGCCGTTGCCGCGCTTGAGGAAAAATTAGCCAAAAAGGAAAGCGAGATTTGTGCGTCTTTGGGGAAAGTTCGCCAGGATTTTAATACCAACGCTGAATCTTTAGCAAAGGCGATGGACTCATTCAAAGAGCAAATAGAGACGCAAATGAAGGCGAAAGAGGCGGCATTTAATTTGCAAATGCAAGCATCGAGTCGGGATTTGCGCAGCGAATTGGAGTCGCAGAAAGCTGCTAATCTGGCGAAATTTGCCAAGATTGATGAATCTTTTGTGAAGCAAAAAGAGCAATTGAACAGTCAAATAAACGCGAGCGTCAAATCATTGCGGGGAGAGTTGGAAAATCTCGTGAAGAACACCGACGTGTCGACCCGCACGTCGCTCAATAGCCTAATTAATGATCTCGAAAAAAAGTCCGCGGAGAATTTGAAGGAGACTCGTGAGGCTATCATTGAAAGGCTCTCAGGCCAGTCGGCTGATATGCAAATAAGAGCTGCTCAGCTTGTTTCAAACCTAGAGTCGGTGCGCAGCGAAGGTGAAAAACAACTTTCAGAGTTGGATCAACGGCTGCAAGGTAAATTGAAAGGTCTTGAGGATCTTGTGAAGAAAGACACGAATGAAATTCGAACATCTGCGGCGGAACAACTTTCGCAGCTTCGAAATGAATTGGCTGCAGTGCAGTCTAATGTTTTGAAAACTCTTTCAGGCGGTCTTTCTGAGCTTGAGGGGCGGCAAACCACGGCGCTCAACAGTTACAAGATGGAACAAATTGCCAAGCTCGCGGACCTCACGGCAGATGGAAAGAAGTCCAAGGATGCCCTCGCTGTTTTGTCAACCGAGTTTTCATCATTCAAGGCAACTCAGGAACAGGTTTTAGAAGCAATGGCGGCGGCTTTTGATTCCAATTTGAACGGGCTTGAGTCGAAGCTAAGCAAGGAAACACGAGGTGCAGTAGAGATTCTTCGCGCAGAGATGAAAAAAAAGGCGGAAGACCATTCTTTGAAATTGGCTGCAATAAATGGAGAAATAGGTGAAGCCTCACGCTCTTTGCAAAAAGATATTGAGCAAAAATATTTTCAACTGAGTGGTAAGGTTGAAGGGTTAAGTGGAACATCGAAAGCACAGTTCGATCAAATTACGGGCCGCTATTTGCAGATTGAAAAAAATCTAGCCGAGCAAAAAGCACAGATATCCATGCAAATCGCATCAGTGAATTCCGAATTGCAAGCAAATAAAGTTGAGTATGACAAGCAGATTGCAGCCGCACAAGTGGAGCAACGGTTGGCACTGGAACAGCAAAAGCTTGCCAATGAAAATGAAATCAGGACACTTCAAGCTCAACTAGAGAGTGTTACTCAGGCACAGAGCAGTGCTCGTACAAAGCTTGAAGAGGAGTTGAAAAACAAACTGGCCGAGAGCGGTGTTTCAGCGTCTGCTGAAATTAGCTCATTAAAAGGCCAATTGGATGAAATGGACAAAAAAACGCATGTGACCTTTGATGCTCTTAAGGATAAATTAGCAGATGAACGCGTCAGGACCGAACTCAGCATTGCGTCCGCTGCACAAGCGATACAAGAAAAAGCACTTGCCGAAACACAAGCCGTTGCGGCCCAGGTTCAAGCACTTTCGCAAGCTCAAGAAGAGTTCAAGATGTTTGTTGCCAAGAACTATGCAACAAAAGGTGAGCTCGAAGCTGTTGCTTTGAGGGTTAAGGGGCTCGAAGATGTGACGCAAATTTTGCAGTCGAAAATTGACGAAAATGACAAATCTGCAAAGAGTTTGTTGTCTGCCAAAATACTACAGGAGCGAGATCTTCTTGCAAAAAGAATTTCGGATGTTGAAGCTTCCTCTGAAGATGTAAAAAACAAATTGGGGCAAGCAGTCCAGTTGTTTGCAGAGCAGATGCAGTCGCTAAAAGGAAAAATTAGCGAAGAGATTAGTGCTGCTCGCATGGACATGAAAACACAAGACAGCGCATTCATTGCAAAGCTGGACGACAGCGTCGCTGCGCAAAAGCAGATGAACGTTGACCTTCTCTCTAAGGTTAAAATGCAATCTGCAGATTTTCAGTTGATGAGCCAAAGTGTGAAGAAGGAGCTGAGCGATAAGCTGGTCGCACTTGAAAGCAAGGCTGGAAATAATAACTCTGAACTTGAAGCTGCGCGGGTGGCAATTCAGACGCAATTCGCTGATGCTGTGAAGCAAGAGCAAGCGCTGCGAGATCAAATTGCATCTGAACTTGGAAAGTTCAAAAACGATCTGGAGAAAACCGCGGACATAGCAAATCAGGCTCTTGCGATGGCACAAGAGGCAGCAAATGACGCAAAACTTCTTAAAGCTGATTTCGAAACTCAAAAAAATGCAGTTGCTGAAAAGTTTAAGTTGCAGGGCGATCGAATTAAGAAACTTGACACTGCAATGAAAGATATGAAGGAAGATTTTAAGAAAAGGCTTGAAGATGTTTCCAATCAAGCGGCAAAGCTTGTTGAAAATTTGGGCAAGGATGTACAACAGCAATTTTCCAAAACGGCAACAGATATTGCACTGATTTCTGCAAAATCAAAAGATATTAATGATAGTTTTGAACGCTATGTTTCTGAAACAAAAGCTTCCGACACCGCTGTCGGTAATTTCTCTAAAAACATTGGAGCACCGCAAAAAGCATTAGTTTCAGATATGGTGAGCACACTCAAATCATTGAGTGATACACGTATTGAATTTACCCGAGTTCTAGCGCCACGCCCCGCACCGCTTGATGAAAACGGCAAGCGAGGAGAGAAAGTGGAATGGTGGGACAAGCAATTCGATTCCATTACAATCAAGTGCGGAGGGCGCACAGATACAGGTTTTAATAACGCTTTCGGCCGCGATTCTTTCGATTTCTTGGCCGATGAATATGTCGCGAATTTGTTGATGGCGGCGCGCGGAACGCTGGCCGATAACATCTTCTTTGGCCAGGCGCCGGCCACAGACGGCGCGAGCTTGCATCACTTCGTTGTTTTGGAATCGTTGCGCAATCTTGAAGGAGGTTCAGACGAGCCTGGATGCATGGGAAGTGTTAAATCTTGGGCCAATGGTGTGTTGTATGGCAACAGTGCCGATGCCGTTGCATTGCGTCGCAAGCTAGCCGCCTCCACAGAGCTCAAACGCGCAGCGGTCGTTTTGAGTCAATCCGTCGCAAACATGAAGACCAACGCTAAAAATGTTGAAGATGTGATTAAGGCTGCAATTGCGAAGGTTCCTAATCCTGAAAATCTTCTGCGAGTTGGTCAAGATGGAACGGGCGGATCGCTGATGGCGCGCTATGCCGCAACGCTTGTGGATGCAGCCGACAATGCATTTGATGCAGCCGACAGGCAAGCCGAGTTTAATAAGGTTCTCGATGTGCAAAATGAATTTGCCAAATCCAATTCGGCTTTGAAAGCAAATTTGGAAACCGTCAAAGGTGAATTGCAGAAATCACTGGATACTTTCAAAACCCAGACGGCAAATCAGGTTGCATCGCTGCAAAACGAAGACGAAAATATGAAAAAATCACTTGGAAAAGCACTTGATGTGCTGATGAGTTTAGCTATTCGAAGTGGGCAAAGCGATCTCACGGCTGCTGCTCTTGATGCTGGGAAAAGCATTGGTTACGTGCCGAAAGAGATTCCGCAATTGCAGCCAAAAATTCTCGACATCCAGCATTTTTTTGATTCGCCAGCGATCAGTTCCACAAATGCATGTCGAGCAACGAGTGTCCTGCGTGCGGATGGAAGTAAATTTTGGAAACAAGCTGGAAATTGCTGCCCGTGGTCGGAGGCAAATAACTGTATAGGCTGGGCTGGGGCCTTCGCGCGATCAAACAACATCTGGTTTAAAGTGACAGGTGCAGGTGAGAAATTCCGCATCCGGGGTTCGTTCTGTGACAAGGGCGTTGGCTCTTATTGCGATAAGACCTTTACATTCTCGAAGAGTGTGGCAGAGACCGCGGGTTCAACAATCGCAGGTAATTCTTCGGAAGGTGTGTTCACTTTCCGGATGGACAACGTTCTTGAGCCCTACATTCGTCGTTCGTTGCGTTGGGATGGTGAAGAGATCACCCTGACATCAAGCCGCAAAGATGACTCAGGTGCTGTGAGCGATAGTTATATGGTGCGAATTTATTCACCACTGATCTTGGATTTTGTGAATGTGGGAGTTCCGAGCCTCTTGGCGCAAACCGAAAGCAGTGTCAAATTCGACCTTGATGGTGATGGTCGAAAGGAACGAACGGGCTGGACAAAAGGCGAAGGTCAAGTTGGGTTGTTGGCAATAGATCTCAACAACAACGGCTTGATTGATAGCGGTCGCGAATTGTTTGGTGAGGCAACACTGATGCGCGGAACTGCAAAATCTGCTCGCGATGGATACGCTGCACTGGCCCAATACGACGAAAATCATGATGGTGTGATTGATAACAAAGACAAGATTTACCCTCAATTGACGGTTTGGTTCGACAAAAATCATGATGGCCTGACAGACCCTGGAGAATTGCAATCGCTTTCAAGTTCCGGTGTGACGAGAATCAGTGTGAATGCACTGGCCTCGCCAGCGAGACCCTTGATGCGGGTGAGGATCTCTGCGGCAGTTTGAAAGTTGACTTGGGTCGATGCATCCGAAAGAGCATTTTGCGGATTGCTGTGGACTTCCATAAAGAGTGCATCGATTCCAACTGCGGCAGCAGCAGCGCACAGGCTTGGAACCATATCGCGGAGACCCGAAGATTGGCCACTTCCCGCGCCCGGCAGCTGTGCGGCGTGGGTTCCATCAAAAACTGTTGCATAGCCCGAGCGGCGCATCAGCACCAAATTTCGATAGTCGACAACTAAATTATTGTACCCAAACGATGTTCCGCGTTCGCACAATAGAACTTTTGAATTGCCGAAAGCCGCAACCGTGTCTGCGCAGGCAATCAATTGTTCAGGCGAGGTGTGCTGTCCTTTCTTGATTTGCACTGCTTTGCCGGTTTCGGCGCAGGCTTGCAGGAGGTCGACTTGGTCGCAGAGGAAGGCAGGCACTTGCACAACGTCAACCACCGATCCCGCTTCACGCGCTTGGCTTGGAGTGTGTACATCCGTCAGCACGGGAACGTTGAATTGTGAACGAATTTCAGCAAGCCATTGCAAGCCTTTTTCAAGTCCCGGACCACGCGCGGTGTTGCCGCTTGTGCGGTTCGCTTTGTCGTAGCTGCTTTTGAAGACGTACTGAAAACCCAAGCTGTTGCACAGAGATTTCAATCGCTCTGCGACCTCGAATCCGAGTTCTCGGCTTTCAAACATGCATGGCCCAGCAATAACAGTGAATGGCTTTTCAGAGAGTTTGACTTTGGGATGAATGTCACCAGGCCAGTTGTGTTTAAACATCAGCGTCCCTCCGTATGTGCAGCGAGCCACATGTCGAGTGCCCCTGTGGCGAGCTCACGACTGCTTGGGAGAATTAAATAATGGACATTAAATGCAAGCGCTGTACGGATAAAAGCCAAATCAAAAGAATCAGATTCCAACCACTGCGGGCGATGTTCGTATGGGGCGCCTATTGAGGAGATGAGTGGATTCATGTTGAGGGCGATTGGGCAACCCAGGCTTAGCAAAACTTCCATGCTGCGTGGATCAAGCACACGATCGGAATATCCAAAGGCCGAGCCACCTTCGACAAGCACAAGGCGCTGACGCGCACTGTCCAGTTTTTCAACCGCACGTTTGATATCGCTTGGCGCGAGAAACGCACCTCGTTCGAGAAAGATTGTTTTACCGCTTTCTGCAGCAGCAGTAAGCACATCGCCCTGTCTGCAAAATTCGCCGGGAATAAACAAGCGATCAAAGGAATCACTTTGTGTGCGGATCTGTTCGGGAGTGGTGACTGTCAAGCAAAAAGGCTGCACCCAGCCACGCCGCTCCATGAATTCTTTCCCTGCGCCGCTCATGCCGACACGCCATGCATGAGTGCCATGCAAAGGAGCTCGCAACAGAGAAGGGACTTTTTTATGAAACTGGGCTTGAGTCGCTTCAATCAAACATGAGCCTAAAGGCAAGGTCGAGTTTAAAGGCGTGTTCACGCGGGCCAACCTCCGGAAACTAGAGCGCTGCCGATGGTCTACCGGAAAGGGGGGGAGGGCTCAAGAGGCGCGTGGCGGTGCTTTGAATTGGCCTGCGTCTTCGGGGGCGCCGCGCAGGGTCAGCACGTCGATAATCTTCTGAATCAGATAATCCTGCTCGTGGCTTTCAGGTTCAAAAATGCCACCAGCACGGAGCATGCGGGCATCGTACCATTTGACTTGAATTTTGAGTTTGAGCTTTGCGGGAGCGAGAATACCGAACGATGCCAGCGGAACCCACATGGTGAGGCGTGCGCCTGGTTTGATCTTGGCTGGGTTCACGAACTCGATCTTAAAACCTTGCCAAGACAGGTCGAGAAGCACAGCACTTGACACCGCAAACGGATTCCAAGAGTTCATTTTGACATCAACAAGTGCATGGCTTTCTATGCGCTTGGCGCGTTTTACAATCGAAGCACCTTCGCCGTTGCCAACGCCATCACCTTGGCCTTGTTCATCCGCACTTTTCCAGAGCCTTGGAATTAAAGACATGGCTCATTCCCCCATTTCAGCCGCAAACACCACAGAAGATTCGGTGGATATGCGGCTGAACTGAAGGCTTAGGCGTTGTCTTTTTGTTGGGCTGGAATTGCCGCCTCAAGAGCCGCTCTTGGGCGCAGTCTGCCAATGAGTTGTTCAACGGCCAGAAAAGCAAGTGCGAGTGCCATGAGCCAAGGGTAGGCTTCAAGCAATGGAATGATGCGATGTTCTTTGAATTCATCGACTTTTGTGAACGAATTTACGAATTCCTTTGAAATCTTCAGCAGCTCAAAAGAGAAGAGGGTTGGGTTTGCCAGCACTTCTCTTGAACGGGTCGAGCCTTCGAGAATGGGCCAGACCAGCATTTTCGAACCCGCCGAAGAGGTTGAGCCAGACAGCGTGCTTTCGCTGGATTGCCAAACCAATCCTGTAGACTCGAAGCGCGGGGCTCGATTGCTCTCTGCAAAGCTTGGACCGGCCAGTGGAGTGTTGCTGGCGGCTGTTTCAGAGCCGCCCGTCAAGCGAGATTGTCGGCCAGCGCGCTCCCACTTGATCGCTTCGAGGCCAAGCGAACTCAGATACAGGGGCGAGGCAATGCCACCGGCAAAGGATTCACCCTTGCCGAGAAGAAGAGCCTGAGCGGGGAGTCCGCCGCGCGAACGCACCAGGAGCAGAGGGTCGTCGCGGTAAACACGCGGACCGGCAAAATGCGGTGGGCGCAATCCGCTGTCTTGGCGGCGCTGCAGGAATTCAACCATCCATTGGAAGAGGTGCTCACTTGCATCGAGGGCATAAACCCTGTGGGCACGCTGAGTGAGAGTTGCGGCTTCGCTTTGTGTTCCAAAGGTATGCCAATCGCTTGCAAGGAATGCGACCACCAAACCTTTGCCCACCGGATACGCGAGGATCATCGGTGATGGGGTGGGATCGGCTGTTTCAGCCAAGACAAGCGCTCCGGGCTTTGGTTTGCAGCCGAGTGCGGTTTGGCGCGTGACAACCGCACCAACGGCAGATTCGAATTGCGCTTCAGAGAGAAAGCGATTTTTGCCAACTTGCCAGCGGTGTTCATTTTGAAAATCGAATTCAGGGATATTTTCACAAGGAATCAAATCGCGGATACTCGAGTCTTGACCAATAAAACTGAGTGGACCTGCCTGAATCACAAGCCTGCCGCCACTTGTATTGACGTAATCATAAAGATGCTGCGTGTCTTTGGCATTTAAATAAGTATCGAAGATGAAGTTTTGCGCCAACACTCCATGGAAATTTGGGAGCTGTTCGCCAAAGAGTTTTTCTGAAGGAAATTCAATCAGCGAAAGTTGTGTGCTGGGGATTGAGAGATCATCTGTCACTTCTCGGAGAATGTAGTAACTCAGCAGATCGAGATTGGGCCAAAATTTTAATTTGGTGCGCATGTTGCGCAGGCTCCAATCAGGACCAACACCAACGTGAAGAACGGTTGATTTGGAGTGCACAACCGAGACAGGTGTTGAAGCCATATTCATGGGAATAGGGCTGAGCTCGGTTGACAGTTGTGCAGATAGAAGTTGTTGCTGAGCGCGGGTGAAATGCACGGGGATATTTTGAATGCTGTCGACAAGACCGCTGTTGTCGGCGGTGACGCTGACAGTTTTGCTTGCGAGAAGAGATTCTCCCGAACGCACCACCACCTCAAATGATTGAGATTCTCCAGACGAAAGGCGGCCAACGATTTCTAACGAAAGCTGCGATGGTTCACCAAGGAAATTGAGTTGCGGCGCAGATAAATCCGAGAGAGCGAGGAAGCGTTGAGGCTGTGGATTGCGTTCTTGCCACCCCAATTCTACCGGCGGAACAACAAGAATTGAGCGCGAGCCCGATTGTGCGAGTCGATTGAGTTCACGATTGAAACTTCGTGCCGCTGGACCCCAGAGATATCCGGCACTGACAACAACTTGTGGCCCACTTGTGTTGGCAAGTTGTGCAAGCAGTTCCTCGTAATCTTGTGCGGGTGCTTGAGCCAAAGAGCCCCAAGTTCGGAAATTGATTTGCACAGAATCATCGAGTTTGAGTTTTTGCCTGAGTTCCTGTCGAGCGCGCGCTTCGCCAAAACCAGTCCGACTCAGCATCGACTCGAGCCAAACGGTGAGTGTCGCGGGTGGGTGCTTTTCAACACTCTTTTCCAAAAACGGGATGAGAATAGGCAATAGAACAAGAATGAGAATGGCAAGTCTTATGACAGAGCGGCCTAAGTTGGAGTAAAAATTTTTCATGGTTCAAGCCCCAGATTCCTAACTCGGTTCAAAATTTCTGGCAGCTGCATTTGGTCTTCCTTGTAATCAGTTGTCAGCAGTGCATACATCAAATTCACGAAAGCACGGATACGATAATCATCATCGCCAATAAAACAATCGCCACCTTCGCTGGTGTTGGTTAGGAAACGCACGGGGGTCACAATGCCCATGGGCGCAAGCGCATTCACTTTCTTTCTTAAAGTCAACACAAGGGTTCGCTCGGGTGTGCAGCCGTCAAACGAAGAGAGCAAATAAAAACTCCGATACAAAAGACCGCGACGTTTGGGCGATTCCCACACCAAACCGATGCTTGGGTCGGCACTTGCAAGCATCCATTCGGGTGTTTGTCGGAGTTGAATTCCCTCAGCAATCACAACTCCACCCGAACGAATGTGTTGAGTCACCTGCGCTGCCTGCAATGCTTCGAGCGACGAGCTCCACCAAACTTCAGCAGCGCCCGCTCGGCATGCACCTGGAGTGAGTTCTTTAGGCAACTCAATGGTTCCGCGCCCAGCGAGAATGGTTTGTAGTTTGCTGTAGCGGTCTTTCACCGGCTGCGGGATATTTGCATCACACCAGGCAATCCGAAAGGGCGGGTTGGGAATTTGCGGTCGACTGTCGGCTCCTCGTAAGGTGCGCAGGTCCAGCGGTGTGCGTTTGTTACTTTCTGCCAAGGCGGGAGTTGTAAAGCTTGCCGCAGTGCCAACGACGAATGCTGTGAGCAAAAGACTCGCGTTGCTCGCGCGTCGGCCTTGGAGAAGCCAAAGAGTTAGCAAACTTGCAAATGCTAACAAAGCACCCAGGATCTGAAGGCCTCCCGCACGCGGTGGGAGATCGGAATTCACCCGATTTGTCATTTTTTTACGAGGGAAAAGTTGCTCCAAATCGGTGGGTGACATGAGCTCGCTTTGCCGCTCGGCAGCAGGAGGTTCAACGAGAACCATTTGGTCGTCGCGCTCGCGGATATAAAGCGCCGGATCAGGTTGAAGAGCTTGCTTACGCATTTCAACGATCTCTCCTTTGAGTGTCAGCGCAGAGACTTTGTAGCGCAGTTCGGGCTGTTGTTGTTTTTTTTGTGATTCCATCCACTCAGTCCAATCCGCGGGTGTCCGCAGCTGCACGCGGGTGAGGAGCGGCGAGCGTTTGCTGAGTTTCCGACTGAGTTGAGTCCACAATGCTGCCCATTGCCCCCAACGTCCAAGCTCGCCATTGGGTGCTGCACCTCCGGTGCGCAAGTAAACAACCGGAGGAGCATCAGACAATTTATAGGCGAGCGGTGTGCCGTCGGCGGCTTTGAGCAACACATTTTTCTCAGTTGCAGCTTTGTCCGAGGGCGTTGGGTTTGTTGGCAGTGAATTTTTTGCGAGCGCTCGCTGCGTTGAAATAGGTCTTGGCTTTGCTGCCGGAGCGGCTCCTGAAAGTTCCCACGGAAAGATCAACGGATGGGGTGGAAGAGGAAGAAGTGGCAGACGAATTGTTGGCTGATTTTCTTCCAATTGAACAGACTGTGATTCGAGGAGTGAATCGTTGCCCTGTAAGCGCGTGTCGGCAATGTAAATAAGTGCGTCGGTGTCGGGAGCAAAACCCTCGGGTGTCCAGTACAGGCCCTGTTGAAAAAGCTCGCCAGCAACCGAGTCGTTGACGGGCACAACCCAAATTGAAGCACGGCGGTATTTCCACGGATCGGTTGATTCGCTGCTGCGTGCACTTGCTGAAGATTCAGTGGAACGGCAGGCATGCGGGCGCACGGGGATCTGAAAAAATTGCGCATACGCGCGCAGATCCGCAAGCCCATCGAGTTCGGCAGGGCCCGCAATAGCGAGGGTGCATGTCGTCAACAAAGGTTGGGAATTCCTGTTGGCATTTTTGCTTTCATTGTTTTTTGCTTCTTCGCTGACAATCAACGCGAAATCAGAATCTGCTGTTTCCTTGTTGTTATCTCTGTTTGAGTTTGAGTTGAATTCCTCAAGACTCAACGTGGGCCGTGCTTGCGGCGGGATGAGGCCAGCGAGTTGACCACTCACGCGGACAAAATTGGGATTGCCTGGCAATGCATTGCCACTGTCACCCGATGCGCTCCTCGACCAAACCTGTGCGAGCTCTTCCGGAACAATCGCAGTGCGGCGTCCTTGCAGATGGTTTGCCGAAGGTGGTGTGCGCAGCACGCGCACACCTTCAAACGTTTGCTGTAAAGCACCCAACGGACGCAGAGTTTCTGCTTGTCCGTCTGTTAAAAGAGTCAGCGTTGTTCGCGAGGGATCCAGTTTGAGTTCAGCTTTGACGGCTTGAGCAAGCCCATCTCCATCGAGCGGTTGAGAGAGAGCTGAAGGGCTGTTGATTGCTTGCCTGATAAACTCGCTCAGCTGCGACGGATTGACTTTGCGAAAGTTGTATTTTGCACGGGGGATATTGCTACTGTCTGGCTCAAATACGAGAGTTATAAAAACATATTCTGAGACATGCATGTCTTTCAATGCTTCAACTGCAGCGTCGCGCGCGGACTGCGATTCACGCAAGGAAATGACGTGCGAAAGGGTTGGGTCAAACCAAACAAGGCCTTGCCCTTGCGCCTGGGTTTCGGGTGAAGGCTGAATATGCGCATTGTAGGCAAGTCCGGTGGCGCAGGTTGCACAAACCACCAAGAGCCATTCCCACCAGCGCGGAGGAATCGTTTTGAGTTGAGCGAGTCGTTTGTGACCTTGCTGTCCTAAAAAATAACTCGGGATAAGCACGCGTCGCGGGCGGATCCGCTGGATAAAAAGAACCGCCAGTGTCACAAGCGAAACAGCTGCCGACAGCGCAATGAGTTGGAGCATTGTCAAATCCTTTGTGCAGCAAGATTCACCGCTACCTTCTGGGAAATGTCGTCAATGGCGTGTTCTGCGGTTAACCACAAAGAACCCCATCCACGCAGGTTCAAAAGCGTCTGCAGGCCGTTGAGCTGACTTCTCAGGTTTTGAATGTACTCTTGTCCGGAATGTCTGTCGCGATTGTTTTGCAAATTCCTCTCTTCACCGGCCGATTTTTCACCCATCAGCGATGCGTTTTTCGTAATTTCGCCCTCAGACGGCGATGCGAATGCAATGGTTGTCGTCTCTGCCGTTTTTTCGAAATCCGGCGATTCCCAGGGGTCACGCACAACTGCAACAATTCCATTCCGCACATGCAAATGTGAAAGCGCGGCTGAGAGTTCCTCGCTGGCAGCATCAATGGAGTTTGGATTAAATAGAAGGTCGGTGACAACGTAACAAAAATGCGAACGTCTCAATAGAGCTGCATGCTTAACTAACTCTTCGCCAAGTTGCGGCCCGCTGAGTGCGATAACATCCACACGCTGCGCTTGCTGCTCGTGGAGGTTCTGCAGCAGACCCGCCACAGCCCATGCAGCCTGCATTTTGTTCACGTCTGTTGCTTCTGATTTGAATTGCATATTTGCATAACAATGAACAATCACTGTGACGTGAAAGCGACCTGGTGAAACATCGGTGCGGGTTTGCAATTCTTCTTGCAGAAGAAGGTGACGCGCAGAAACAGCGCGCAGTGAGTCGCCCGCTTCATAGGGGCGCAACCCCAAGCCCATGCGATTGGCGCTGCGTTGCGGATGAGTATCAAGCGCTGCTTGCAGGTAACCTCGCTGTGCTCGCAGTTTGAGCCGAATTGCAAGTGGAATGGCTGCGCCAGGATTGCGCACAGCGCTGGCATCCCAGGTCGACGGATAGACTGTACAGACTTCAGCTAATTTCATATTCTCGCCTGGATAAGGGTTTGCGAAAATTGAAAAGCAAGTCGAAGGGAACGTCAACCATGACGCCAGAGCTCGCCCGGGTGTTGGGTGAAGCTGCCATGCCAGACCTCAGCGATACCCAGGCGCTGAAAGACCGCATTGCAGAGGCCACCGCCATTGTTCACAAGTACATGCATCCTAGCCCGATGCGTTATTCAACCTGGCTGAGCGAAGAGTTGGGAATGCCTGTCTGGCTTAAGCTCGAATGCTTGAACCCGAATGGTTCATTCAAAGTGCGTGGCGCATTGTCAGCAATTCACCAGCGTCTGCAAACACACGACGCAAGCAAAGGTCCGCTCAAAGTGTGTGCTGCATCGGCTGGCAATCACGCGCAGGGAGTTGCACTTGCGGCCAAATTGATGGGTTGCGAGGCACATATTTTTCTGCCCAAGCGAACTCCTCTGGTTAAACGCTCTGCAACAGAGCGTTTGGGAGCCTCTGTCTATTTGGTGGGCGATGTGCTGGAGGATGCGTTTGAGGCAGCGCTCGAATTTGCAAAGACGCAAGGCGCAGAATTCCTGCATGCGTTCAATGATTTTGATGTTGTGGTGGGGCAGGCAACATGTGCTGTCGAAGTGCTTGAACAGTTTGCTCAAGAATGCCCCAATGTCCCGTTGTCCGATGTTGATTTCATTTGCTGTGTGGGTGGCGGCGGACTTGCTGCCGGCGCTGGACTTGTCTTTAAGCTCTTCGGAGCTGGAAAAGTTTATGGTGCCGAGCAGGAGTTCTTCGATTCCGCAGCGCGGAGTTTACACGAACACAAACGCCTGCCGGTGACTCATTTCGGTAAAAACACAATTGCTGACGGCATTGCCGTGGGCCTGATTGGAAACGTCAATTTTTCTATTTTGAGCCAGACCCTCGAGCGGATGCTGCTTGTTTCGGACGACGACATTGTTGCTGCATTGCTGGGGCTTGTGGAACGCGAGCATGTGGTTGCTGAGGCTGCAGGTGCGGCAGCCTTGGCAGCGGCACGAAAGAATCCGGGTCTGTTCACCGGCAGGCATCTGGTGCTGAGTGTGAGTGGCGGAAATATCGACCCGCAGATGCTTTCGCGGGTCATTACTCGAGGCTTAGGCGTGACAGGTCGGATGATTCGCCTGACGGCGCGCATCAGCGACCGTCCTGGCCAATTGAAGACATTGCTTGAAAAAATTGCAAGTGTCGACGCTAATGTCCTTGAGGTGTATCACGACCGGACCTATGCTCAAGTCAATGTCGGTGACGTTGAAGTTGAGCTGGCACTTGAAACGCGTGGCTTTGAGCATCAATACGAGTTACTCGAGGTGCTGGAAGAGGCGGGTTTTGGGCCGAGGATCCGCCACTGAGCACTGTGTTCTTGTTGAGACGTGATAAAACGAGGTGAACTGCGTGGCCCAGTTGGTAAATCCCGAATGTTACGATGTGCTGATTGTTGGCGGTGGACCCGTGGGGTTGTTCGGTGCGTATTACGCCGGACTCCGCGACATGAAAGCTCGCCTCATTGACAGACGTCACGAGTTGGGTGGTCAACTCACGGCCATCTATCCTGAAAAATGGGTCTATGACATTCCTGGAATTCCGGCGATTCGCGGCAAACTTTTATTTGAAAATTTGCTGACTCAAATTGCCCCTTACGCCATTCCTGTCAGCTTGAATCAGGAAGTTGTCCTCATTCAAAAAAACCGCAACAACATTCTTCGCGTTGAAACCCGTGACGGACATGTTTACCACGCCAAAACGATTGTTTTGAGTTTGGGAATGGGCGCGCATATTCCGCGGCGTTTGGATGTTCCGGGCTTGCGTGAATTCGAAGGGCGCGGAGTTGTCTATGGTGTGCAAAACCTTGCCGACTTCAAAGGCAAGCGCGTGTTGGTTGTGGGTGGGGGCGACAGCGCTCTGGACCTTGCTCTGACGGTGATGGAAGTCAGCAAGGACATGGTTTTGATGCATCGCTCGGATCGCTTCAATGCACACGAAGAAACTGTGAAAAAACTCTATGCCTCAAATGCTGAGATTCGCACCTTTGCCGAGCTGGCAGCCATTGAAGGTGACGATTGTGTTCGCCGTGTGCAGATTCGCGACACGCGAACAAAGGCAATCTCTCAGCACGACGTTGATATTGTGATTGTTGCGATTGGTCTTATTTTTAATCTTGAAGGTGTGAAAGATTGGGGCATTCAACTGGAAAACAACGCCATTGTGGTTGATCACAATCGGCAAACAAATCTTCCAGGAGTTTATGCAGCCGGCGATATCGCAACTTATCCTGGTAAAATGAAACTGATCGGCACCGGTGCGGCCGAGGCGATGCAAGCAATCAACCACGGCAAACATTATATCCAAGAAACGTTTCCCTATCTTTAATTTCCGAGAGCTGATGGGCCTGTTACCTTCGCTTCAAACCGAGGTCAGCCATCATGCAGCTTCTGCTTCAGCATACAAATCTGAGCGATACGGCGCAGACGTTTTTTATGGATGTCTTGCAACGCTGCCCGCAGGTCTTTCGTCCACGTGAAATCCATTGGCAGTTGAAATTGTTGTCGCGTTTTCCGGCCGACCGCGATTCGTTTGTTGCTGCGGTTGAGCAGAAATCTCACGAGTTGGCACAAGTGTTGCCATTTCTCAGCATTGCACCCGTTCCACCGCCGCGCTCGACTCCCTTGCGGCTCTGGGCGAATTACGGTTTGCCTTGGCCCGACCCTGTCGGTTTGCTCACGCAACTTTATCCGGCACCCGCTGGCACGAGCCATTCCGCAGCGAATTGGCTCGCCTCTACTTGGGTTGGGCATTTGCGCAAGAACGGCTCATCGACATGGCTCTTATGTCGCTGCATTTAACTCCACTCAAGCGCCAGCTCTTGCAGGTTTTGTCGCACTGGAACGCAGAGCATCGCTGGTGTGTGGAGGAAGGTAAAAAAAGTCTGTTCGAATTGTTTGATAAGGCCGAGCAGCTCGGAATTTATTTACATCCGAATTTGCTCATTTGGGCAATCTACGAACTTGAAATGATCGAGGTTTTGTCGGTTTTTAAGCTGCAGCCAAACCTTGAGATGAGTGCAGATGAGCTCTGCAGGCAGCAGAGCCGGGTCTCTGCTTAGGGCTGAACGATGCGTCCACCGTTCTTCTCACATGCGTTCGGTGCCTGAATGGCCGCAAGAGATGTTGCGGTATAACCCCAAGCAATAAATGACGTGGAAATGTTGCTTGTGGCGTCTGCGAATTTCAATTCACAGCCACCTTGCCGCGCGTCGGTGGCACAACCGACGTCTTGCCATGCAGCCGCGTCCATTGAGCTTTCGCTATCGCACTTTTGCTTAAAATAAGCGACTTCATTCGGCGAGAGGTTTTTGAATTCGGTGCAAGTTTGCCGTGTCTCGCCTTTTTTAACTGAACACGAATACAATGCGCCAACGGCTTGTGAGCCCATTTTTTTGGTACAGCTCGAGAGCGTCATGCCAAGAAGGCAGGTGCTCAGTGCAAGAACAAGCTTCATGAGGATCCTCCAAAAGTCGGTGACAATAGTTTGAGTTTAGCAAAGAAGAACAACTCTCAGCAGGTTCCCCTTTCAAGAATTTGGCTGTTGAGATTTTGCTAATAATGCCGGCCAAGTGCAGTCTGTAGTCAGGCTTTGGAGGTTTTCCCGTGAGAATCCAAACAACTGAACTGGGCCTCATGCAAGCCCCTTTGCGTCTTCCCTTCAAAACGGCTTTGCGCACAGTGACAATGCTCGAAGAAATTTCTCTCAAAATGACTGATGACGCTGGTGAGGTTGGCTGGGGAAGTGTGGTGCCCACACCGGCAATTACCGGCGAGAGCGAAGACCTGATTCGCTCGGATCTTAAAACTCTTTTGGGTGAACTCCGCCGCACACCGATTGTCGATGTCTGGAAATGGAAGGAAGTCTTGCCCTCTGCTGCACATGTTTGCCGCTCGGCACAGTGTGCTGTGGATGTTGCTTTGCACGACTTGTCTGCGCGGAAGGCTGGCATTCCTCTGTGGAAATGGTTGGGGGGTGCGCACACAATAGTCATGAACACCAACATGACCATCAGTGTTGAGGAGCCTGCGCTGATGGCCCAGCGTGCACAGGAGGCCGTGCGAAAAGGATTCACCTCATTAAAAGTGAAAGTTGGCCTTGATAGTGAGCTCGACAAAGCGCGGGTGCTTGCGATTCGCAATGCGATTGGCAGCAAAATTTCTCTCCGCTTGGATGCAAATCAAGGATGGAGCGAGCAAGAGTCTTTGTCGTTGATTCCCTGGTTTGCCGAAATGTGTGGGCCAATAGATTTTATCGAGCAGCCCGTCAAAGCAACAGAAATCGCTGCCATGGCGAATATCACCCGGCACAGCCCAGTGCCGATTGTCGCGGATGAATCGGCAATGACACTTGCGCAGGCAAAAAATATTCTTGAAACGAAAGCTGCGCATGCCTTGAGTGTAAAACTTATTAAAGCAGGTGGCGTTTCAGAGGCTCGGGCTATCTTGGACCTCGCCTATGCCGAAAAAATTCCATGCCTCATGAGCTGCATGTTCGAGGTTGGCGCTGGTTTTCAAGCAGCCATTCATTTAGCCAGCATGCATCCGGCGGTGCACTGGGTTGATTTGGATTCGGCTGAATTTTTAACCGCGTTACCTTATCAAGGTGGTGTTCGCCCGCTTGGCCCAACAATCCGCTGCGGACACGAACCCGGATTGAATTTGGAGCTGCGGGAATGAAATTCATTTCATAGAAAGTGCAGGCGGCATTCTTGTGCTGTGGGTTACACCAATTAAGGATAATCGGTGTAACCTTTTTCATCGGCGCTGTAGAACGTTTCAGGATTCGCTGGGGTGAGTTCAACTCCCGCTTTGAGTTTCTCGACAAGCGTTGGGTTGGAGATAAAAGGTCGCCCAAAGGCAATCAGATCTCCAGCATGCGCTGTTAGATCAGCCTCTGCGCGGCTGCGATCGTAGCCACCGGAAAGAATCAGCGTGCCTCGGAAACTTTCTCTGATTTTTGCCTTTAATTCCGCACTGACTTTGGGTGCTCCCATTGAGCTGTGATCCACCAAATGAACATATGCAATCCGCAGTGCGCTCAATTCGCGCGCGAGGTACAGATAGAGTTCATCCATTTCCGCATCCGGGCTCATGCCATTGAAGACACCATAGGGCGAAAGACGAATTCCAACCTTTGAATGACCAACGGCTGCAACCGCCGCTTTGACAACTTCAAGTGCAAAGCGGGCGCGGTGTTTCACCGATCCGCCCCAACTGTCTTTGCGTTGATTGGATGCGGTGTTCAAGAATTGATCAATGAGATAGCCATTTGCGCCATGCAATTCTACCCCATCAAAACCAGCTTCAATGGCGAGCTTGCAGGCATGGGCATATTCGCCGATGGCAATTTTGATGTCGTTTTCTGTCATTTCGCGCGGGGCTGGGAAATCTTGCGGGCCTTGGGTATCGGTCCACATATTTCCGGGTGCAGCGATGGCCGAAGGAGCGAGCAGCCGTGCACCTTCGGGCAGATTGTTTGGATGACCAACACGCCCGCAATGCATGAGCTGAATAAAAATGCGCCCGCCGTGCTTGTGGACGGCTTGAGTGGTGAGCTTCCAGCCTTCGACATGAGTTTGATTGAAAAGACCTGGAATGCGCGCGTAGCCAAGTCCATTGGGCGAGGGAGCAGCGCCTTCACTGATGATTAAGCCCGCGCTGGAACGCTGTTCATAGTATTTAGCCATCAGCTGATTGGGCGTGTTGCCTAACGCCCGGCAGCGGGTCAGAGGGCACATCACAACGCGATTTTTTAATTTTAAGTTTGCAAGTGCAGTTGATTCAAAAAGTAGGCTCATGGCTCAAGATTCCTTCTTCAAGTGGAAATACTGCTGCGGGCAAACGGTATAACAAATGCGTGAACTTGCAACGCAGGGTTGAGAATCCTGTGCGGCCCTGCCGGCGAAGGGTCGACAATGATTGGACTCAGAATATAAACAATTATCCAGTTGTTTCAGTTTATTAAGAATAAATTTCAAAACATTCTCAATTCAGGCGCGGTAGCTCCGATCATTCTCGTAAGAGTCTCGTTCAGCGTGGTGAGCAATGGCACAGCAGAAGTCCGAAAAAGAGAAGGTCGTTTTGCTCAGTGTTGCCAAAGATATGAGCCAACTCAAAAGCTCCTCAGAGAGTGCGGGCTTTGCTGTATTTCCTGTGCTTTCTCCTGCGGAGTGCATCACCGCAATCGGCAACAACAAGCCAGATATGATTGTCCACAATCTTCATAGTTTTGAGCCATCACAAGTGAATATTTTTCAGCAACGCCTTGCCCGTCACGAATCGGCCTCTGCAAGCAAGCGCATTATCTTGGCGCCGGAATTGTCGGTTTTGGTTTTGTCGCTTGTGGCCGATTGCGGTATTCGCAAAGCGATTCAGCTGGCATCGGCAATGAGTAATCTTGGTTTACGTCTGCATGAAATTACCAAGGAAGACAAAAATCGATCGGCTCCGCAATTGCTTGTCCACAATCTTCGTTTATTGAATGACAGCAAGAAGAGTGCGGATTTTGACAAAGCAGTCGAAGAGGCGTTTGCCTCGTTTCCACACGACAACATCGTGCGGCTTGAATATGGAAATTTGTGCTTTCGCCGTGGGCAGCTCGATGTTGCTTTAGATATTTCCAAGCGAGTTTGGCAAATCGAGCCGCAAAATGTCAGAGCTATTAATTTACTTGCACGTTGCCAAATGAAAATTGGTGACAAAGAAACCGCCATTCGCTTGCTTGAGGCGGCAAACAAGTCATCGCCCTTTAACCCTGAGCGTCTCACGATTATGGGGGATGTTCTGATGCAGCAAGGCCATGTTCAAGATGCCAAGAAAAAATATCTTGCCGCTCTCGACATTCATCCCACATCGGTTGATGCTCGCGCGAGCTTGGCCCAATGCCCATTGTCTGAAGAAGAGATCTCCTCTGCGTTGAAGATATTTATGGAACCCTTAAGCGAAGAGGAACGCGCTTCATTTCTCAATAATTCTGGAATTCATGCGCTGTCGCAAAACCGTTATCAAGATGCCGTTCTACTTTACCATTCGGCCGTTGCTCATCTTAAATCCGCTGAGCTCAAAGCGAGTGTTTTTTACAACCTCGCTCTTGCCCACAAGAAACATGCTCATTTAGACATGGCGTTGGAAGCTTTTCACAAGTGTCTGACGTTGAATCCAAACCATCCGCATGCGCGGGCTCATATCAGTGAATTGAGCTCATCCGCCGCGGGTGAGTGAGTTGGCTGAAAAGCGAGATGGTAATTAATATCTTCATCGAACTCCTCAAACTCCTCAAATTGTCTATTGCTTAGACATGGTCGGCCTGCAGTTTTGATAGCTCGAACCCTCGAGAATGCAGCGATATTCCTTTTGGCAAGCTCTTTGCTTTGCTCTTGCAGTGAATAAGAGGGTTGTTCGTGCCCTTGCCACTGCAGTTTTGGGGGTTACCATGGTGAGGAAGAATTTCGCTGTTGCCCTGTTAGGAATTGTTGCAACCTTCTCTGCCTGCACTCAGAAGAGCACGAACGATACTGCCGGCCTCAGTTCATTTGATTTGAAAAATTGTGTCTTCGATGCAAAAGATCCGTTTGAGTCGCATGCGCGTCTTCCGAAAGGCCCACACGCGGGAGAATGCTATGATACGCGCCAGGCGCGCTCTCTCGTGAAATTAAATGCAGCTGAAGCTGCGAAATACGGCGGCTCTGCGGCAGGGTATTTGAGTGTTGCGAACGTTTCACACAAAGACAAGTTTTACGTCGCCAACATTCCGGTCAATGCAATTAAAAACGTGATTTTCCATCTCGAGCATTTCCCTGCGGCCGTGCCAGCAGGACACACCCAATTGCGTTTGCAATTTGAGGAAAATTCACCCGTCACGTTGGTTGCGCAAACGATCTCGCGCGGCGAGCGTCCGGTGCAGGTGAGGGACTTGGTTTTGAGCACAGAAGCTCTAGGTCAGCCGGGCTTCAGCTACGATATTTTCAAAGGCCAAGGGAATCCTCTCAAGGGCTCGGGTGAATATGGTGTTGTGTATCGGATGGTCAGTCTTGAAAGCAAATTCGATCACATGATTCGCAAACAAAATCACAAAGTCGAGCAGTGGAAACTGAACGTCACTCGTGAAGAATCGCGGCGCATTCTTGAACAATTTGTTTTTAAGAGTCAGAGCCGTGGAATGAATTACATGTACGACACGCTGACCTTGAACTGCACAACCGAAGCAATAGCCGCACTTGATGCGGGTGTCGATTACAACATCGCCGAACGGATTGGTAAATTTGCATCCAAGCTCACAGACTTCTATCCGAATGTGATCCGCGCCTCTCTTGTGAACCGCGGCCTGCTCCCGCTCGATAAATCAACTGACCTGGTTGATTTGGGAGTGGATGAAGTCGCAACCACGTTTGAATAAAAAGCAGTCGAAGTTCTTGCGAGTGCGGGCCATTGCGGTCCGCACATTTGCATGTGAAGCGCAGCTTTGTTTCAGTTGGATTGCGGCTGGGCGTGGTTGATTAGCAAAGCAGCGCGTGAGATACCAGTCATTTGAGAACCTCGTGGAGCCCCAATAAGTTCGAGTATTGTTGGGCCGATGTCATCGGCTTGAACAGGATTTGAAAGAGTTTGCCCGCGCGAAATTTTCCAGCCATAAAAGACCATTGGTATTCGGGCGTCATCGTCGTTTGAGGTGCCATGGTTTCCGGCAACACTATCTTCTCCAAGCCAGCCGGGCTCAACGAGAAGAACGGCATCTCCAGAGCGGGCAATATGATGTCCACGTTTGAAAAACTCGCTTTCTTTGGAGCCACCTTTCAATATATCCTCTCGCGTTAATATTCCTCGCAGACCAGGTTCATTGAGAACCTGAGGTTTCAGCGTTTCTATTGCGAGTGAACGATCCACCTTCCTGGTCTTGAGGGTCTCTTCATTGAGGTAAATTTCATTGGTGATCAGCTCGTCGATCCAGGGCCCTGGACCAAATATCTTTTCCAAAACTTGCTCAAATTTCGTTTTCAATCTTGTGTTTGAAATTCGACCAACTTTCTTTCCTGATGCAGAAGCCGTCACCTCAGGCATGTTTTGCACGCCGTGATCCGCCGATTGAACAAATAACACGGATCCACCGCCTAGTTCAGACTCCAATTCTTTTCGCAACTTTTCAATGCTCTTATTTAAATTGATATAGACGTCGAACAGCTCAAGGCTTTCGGGTCCAAAACTATGCCCCACAAGATCAGGAGTTGAAAAGCTGATGGTGAGAAGGTCAGGTGTTTCCGGCGCTGTGCACTGACGATTTGCCTCTCGCGAGGCGCAGCCAAGTCGCTCTCTTTTTTGTGCCTCGAGAGCAAAATTCACAAGATGTTCGGATGCATAAGGTGTAAATTCAAAGAATTTTCTCGCTCCCAGTGCGCCGATTTCGCTCGATGAATAGCGATAAGGAAAGCCACCCCCAAAGTGACTTGAAAGAGAGCTTCGAATAGCCAGTGCTTGCCGGTATTTTTCTTCTTTAAGAAGGGTTTTCATAATCTCGGGCGCAAATTTTGGGGCCCATGTGTACGAGAAATTCGGAGCTCTGTTTGTATTAAATTGATTCACCCAAGAAGGTAACGAATTTGTGTAGCGGGAGCTTGTGACCATGGATCCTGATTTATAATCGTACCAATAGACTCCTTTGCTATGCGAGCCCCCGCAAAAAACTGCACCCCTGTCTTTTATTGAGATCGAGACAATTCGGCTTGCGTGGTTCCATTCAAAAAGGCTGTCTGCAATATTGGGGACAAGAATCCTGCGTTCGCTCGAGCCCGGCGAAGGCACGTTTGAAAGAGGGTCGCTGGGAAGCAGCCCTGGGGTTCGAACGAGGGTCGTGGTTTCGTCTGAGGCACTTTCAACCGTTTCTCGTTTCGAGCGGTCAAAATAGGCATTGCCTACGATTCCATGCTTTGCAGCATGGGCCCCGCTGCACACCGTTGCATGTCCAGCCGCGGTTACCGTGGGTGCGCTTGCTGTGCGTGCTGCCACAAACGAGGTGCCTTCCGTTTTGAATTTATCTAAGCCCTCTCGCGCATTTGTTTCCGAGTTTTTTCGAAAAGCATCTGAAAAACGGTCGAGAAGATCGGCTCGCATTTGGTCGATGATGATAAGCACAATCAAGCGCGGCCGTGCTGCAGGGGTATTTGATTGAGTCCCTCGACTCGATGCCTTTAAGATGCAGGATGAGGTGATGAGTGAACAAAAAATAATCAGCGTTTTTTGCCACGAAATACATTTTTGTTGATATTTGATGAGCAAAACGATTGCCTTTCTTTCCGAACTTATCCAATAATTTCATTTATCTCTTAGATAAGGCAATGCCTGGAATTTGACTCAATTACCAAGTTTGTAACAGTTTTGAAAAAATTCCGCCTTTCCGTTGCGGACCGCATACATTTTTTTCTTGCACGCGGTCGCATTGTATTTCATCAGCTTAACGCGGGTATGAGCCGCAGCTGTCACTGACAGAAATTACGGGAGGGAAAACGATGAAATTAGCGAAAGTTCTGTTGTCCTGCTGTTTTGTTCTATCTCTTTTGCCCGCGTGTGGAGTCTCTTTGAACGGCACATCGGAAATCAACAGCGCTCGAGTTTCACCGAACTCTGCGACACCACAATTGATTTTTGAAAATTTTCGGGAATGTATCATCTCGGGCGCCTTGAGTTCTCATTCAAAACATTTCCAACAGATCAAGGAAAAATGTTTCGAAGAACAATTGCGTCAATGCCAAACACAAAGTTCAGACGAATCTGAACTTTGTGTTCGTGAATTCAGAGCCTTGTCTGAGAATATTCTTAAGAACGCGAAATTCGTTGAGTGCGACTCTGGCTATTGCACCTTGGTTTTTTGAGCTGTAGGTCGCGAGAATTTTTGCCATGAACTTTTTCTGCATATAGTTCGATGAATTTGCTTTGCGATCGCGTGTGTTCATTTCCGAAAAGGGCTAGTCTCTTATACTTTCCATCCGCAGATAATTCATGAGCCTTAACATTATCTGCGAGGTGGATTTGTAAGATCTCAGTCAGCTTCTTTTTACCTTCAGAGTCAAGCACTGGCCACACACACTCAACTCTTCGGTTCATGTTGCGAGGCATGAAATCTGCACTTCCAACAAAAATTTCCCCGCGGCCCTGGGCTGAAAAATAGTAGATGCGTGAGTGTTCTAGAAAACGATCGATGATTGAAATGACTCTGATGTTTTCAGAAAATCCCTTGAGTCCGGCTCGCAGGCGGCAAACGCCGCGCACAATTAAATCGACCTTTACGCCGGCCTGGCTCGCTTCATAAAGCGATTGAATAAGTTCAGGATCTGTTAGTGAATTAAGTTTCAGCACGATTCTTGCGTGAGAGCCTTTTGCGGCAATCCGCGTTTCCCGGCCGATCATTTGTTTGAAAAACTCCCTGAGTCCAAAAGGTGCCGCTTGCAGAAGTGAAAGTCTTGGTTTTGTCAGAGAAGTCAGCTCTGATTGAGGCATCATGAGGCGAGGAAGGCCAGTTAACAAATTGAATAAGACACCCACGTCGCTGGTGATTTCTGGATTGGCTGTGAGTAACGAGAGATCGGTGTAAATGCGTGCCGTTCTGGCATTGTAGTTTCCAGTCGATAAATGAGCATATCGACGAAGTTCCTGTCCCTCACGGCGGATCACTAAACTCATCTTGGCGTGAGTTTTCCAACCTTCAATTCCAAAAACCACGGTTGCACCGGCTTCTTTTAAGCGGCGCGCCCAGTCAATATTTCTATGTTCGTCAAAGCGAGCTGTAAGTTCAACAATTGCCACGACTTGTTTGCCTAGCTCTGCGGCTCTGATGAGTGCCGAGACCACGGGTGAATTGTTGCCAGTGCGGTAGAGGGTTTGCTTGATGGCCACCACGTCAGGGTCCTGCGCGGCTGATTCTAGAAAATGAACGACATCAGAAAAACTTTCATACGGATGATGAAGCCAGACGTCTTGCTGCTTGATCGCGATAAAAGGATTGTCTGCTTTCTTTAAACGCTTGTGGGGCTGCGGTTTGAAGACGGGATCTCGTTGATGCTCGCAACCGCTATGCGCGGATATCTGCATCAGTTCTGAGGTCAAAAGACGTTCATTGGATTCATAGATCGCATGCTCTTCTATTTTAATTTGTCGCATAAGCAAATGTTTTACGGCGTGAGGCAATGGCTTGCTCGATTCGAGCCTTACCGCATGGCGCGTGGTTTTGTCCTTCAAACCCTGCTCAACGGAAAGAAGAAGATCATCAAAATCATCGTCTAGTAGGTTGAGTTCGCGGTTGCGGGTGACACGGATGAGCACCGAACGAGAAATTTTAGCCCATGGGAAGACCAAGTCGAGATTGTCGAGAATGACGTCTTCTAGAAAAACATAATAGGATTTGCCGCGAGAATCGACGCGCATCAATCTTTGAGCAGTGGACGGAAGTTCAATAAGTCCAAACGAGTGAGCCCGGGTTGTTGAAGCCGACGGTTTGAATTGAATGACGAGATAGCTTTTTTGATTCTCAAAATATGGAAAAGGGTGAGAGCGGTCGACAACCAATGGTGTCAGCAAGCCCAACTCACGTGAACTAAAAGTGGCGCGGATTGCGCGACGGAGTTGCTTATTCAACTCTTCCGGGCGAGTTATTGTGGCGATACTTTGCGCGAGGCCTGGCACGAGACTCTTCTCAAACAGCTCCTCTGCCCGTTCGATAAGGGAGCGCACGCGAGACTTGAGCTGCTGGATAGGCAGGGAATTCGATGCGCTTTCCTGCTCAGCAAGGATCTGCGATTCAGTTTGAAGGGCTGCGACTTTGACCATAAAAAATTCATCTAGATTTGAATAAAATATAGATAAAAATTTGAATCGTTCTAATAGCGGGGTTTGTGCGTTTTCTGCTTCACTCAAGACCCGCTCGTTGAACGCTAGCCAACTCTGTTCCTCGCGCAGAAGCGAGTGATGGTCATTTTCGTTCATCTGCTTCGCTGGTTTCGCGGCATGCGATGGCGCTTGAGTTGAGCGGAGTGGGTGAACTGATTTGCGTCTCGATGCAGTTAACGTTGCAGAGTTCATAAATGTCCCAAAAGTTACCAAGATTCGAGGCTTTTAAATTAGAAATGAAGCCTCCGACTCAATCTGCAACAAAGTTGTAACAAAAATGTAACTAAAGCGTAAGATGCGGATGTGACAAAAATCCGACCTAATCCTGAATTGATGAATTTCTATGAATCTTGCTTTTAACCTGTGAAATTAGGTTCTTTTAGTTGTTTGAAGGTGAAATCTCCATGCGACTCGAATCGGCAGAACGGCAGGATTTTTTCGCAAGGTCTTTGTTCTTTAGAGCGTCTGCAATTGTATCGCGCACGGACATGCCGGTGTCGATGACTTTGTTTTGAAGTCCTGCTTTTTCAAGAAAAGTTCTCGAAAAGGTGGAAATTGCCACCTGCCATTGAGTCTGCTTGGGTTGCTGAAGAGTTTGTACGGAGTGGATGTTCAATGTTCTTGGAGCAGGTGAATTGTTGCTCCTGCGTTGTACGACATAGCCTTCGCTGACAAGAAAATAATCGTGTGGACTGGCTTCTTGAGCGCGGGCAAAGGCAAGAATTTCTGCGCTGTTGAGCCGCACGACGTGGGCTGTGTTGTCGTAGGGAATGATTTCGAAAAGTCGCCCAAATGTCAGCGAGCCAGCTGGAATTCCGCTGCGTAGGGCTCCGGAGTTAAGAACGGCCATATCCAATTGGTCGGCACGAATATCTCCCCAGGTATCACCCGAAGCTCGCAAACCTGCCAACCACGCATCCACCAAACAAGCCGCTGCGGGCGATTTGCCCGTGCGATCATGAGTTAATTCGACCGGGGTACTTGTCACTTCAGATTTGAGCTGTTCGGCGAGTTGCGAACGGTAGGTGCTCAAGACAGTTGCAACCCTCTGGCCATCCGCTTTGCGAATGGTGATTCCGTTGAGCTCAGGGGCTTTTGCTGGGCCAATAGGTGCAGAAGGCTGGTTGCGCCACGCGAGTTCTTCGGGATGACATCCGGCCCAATTTTGAAAGTGAGTTTCGCAAAGATAAATTGGATTGTGCAATTGCACTTCAGGTTGTGGCAAAGACAAGTCGATTGTCGTGTGGGTTAAACTCAGGCCGAGCCCAGTGGATTGCACAACCGGAACTCCGCCAATGAGGTGTCGTTGAGCGGCGTGTGAATGGCCCGCAATGACCAAATTCCAATTGTTTTTTGCTTGTGGTGACGCGCGTAGGGCCTGACCCAGTTCGTCGGAATTCGACTGTGGACACGCGTTTTCGCCCTGAGCTGCTGGCAGGCGCATGTCGCAGGCTCCGCCTGCGTGAGAGAGTAGAATATTGATTTGCGCACCTTGCTGCCGCAACGGCTGGGCTTCCTGATCAAGCACATCGTTCAGTTGTTTAAACGCCAAGCCGGCGACGTGAGTAGGTATGCTTTTGACTGGAGTTGATTCCGTTGTGTAGCCAGCAATTCCGAGCTTTATTCCTTCAACGTCGAAAACAACTGATTTAGCAAAGCGCGGCGGATGAAGGTCTTGCCAGGGAATTGCGTGCCCATTTTCTTGTCCATTTAATGAGCTTGTCACGTACCAAAAGGAGCGTTGAGGGGTTGCGAGCCATTCACGTATTTTCATCTGTCCAAAATCAAATTCATGATTGCCAAAGGTGCTTGCGCGTAATCCGAGGCTTGAAAATGTTTCGAGCACCGCTTGGCCAGATGTGAGGCTCGAGAGAAGTGTTCCTTGATAAGAGTCACCAGTATCGAAATAGGCCAAACGCCCTTTATAGTGTCGGCACAAAGCGGCCAAATAGCTTGCCAAAAGTTCCGCGCCACCAACAACAACTTCGCGCTCGTCTTGAGGTGAAACCGTTAAACTGACTCGGCGTGGATCGAGGTGACCGTGCAGGTCATTGGTGCTGACAATGCCAAGAGGGGACTTTACTGTGAGTTGTCGGACCAAGCTTTGATACTCGCTTGCAGGAAGCAGAGCTGCGCAGGTGTTCGCAGTTGAGGTATCAACAAAAGCACGCGGAAGCGACCCGCTTGTTTTGCTTTGCTTGATGCAGCCTGCAAAGCAGAAGTAAACGGCAACCGCCGCCAAGAGCCGAAAGGGTGGGGGAGCAGATAAGCCGCGTTTCACGTTGCAGCGCCTCGTTGAAAAGGGGAGACAAAAGGTATCTGCCTCCTTGTACTGCAAAGTTTTTGCCAAACAGCGATTTATTTTTCAACTTGAGGTGTCAGCGGTTCCGCTTATTTTTTTAATCTGAAGACATCGCATGTCATGCGGACGCTGGATAAATCAAGATTCGTTGTGGGATCCATGTAAGCGAGTTGAGCTGCATAAAAAATCTCTTCAGGGAGTTCGGCATCTTTTGGAGTGTCTGCGAGTTTCAAAGCGAGCGAGTAAATTTTGCGGGGTTGTCCGGCCTGCGCAGCGTAAATATTAACGAGTCCCTTTTCGTCTTCAAAAGAATATTTGAGATTCAGAATTTTCTTTGCAATGTCGTGGTGAAAAAGTTCATATTTTCCTTGAACAGCTCCGACATAAGCGAGAGTCACCTGGGAATTCTTGAATTCCAGTCTCGAGTAAATGTAATTTCTCTTTTTATCGAAACCTTCGCATTTTATAACTCCGTCTTTGCTGACATCATTAAGTTGGACAGCAACCATATTTGCATCGGTGTCGTTGTCGGTTGCGGGGAGTTTGTAAATACTATCGACAGATGAACTGTCGACATTTTTATGCCCGCAAGCAGCCAATCCAAGAAGTAGAAAACTGGGAATAAATCTCTGAATAAACTGCATATTTTACTCCTCAGAAGTGAAAAGTTGCGTTTGAAGAATGACTCAGAAATCATCGAATGATGTCAATCCAACGCCTCGCATCAATGGCTAAGCAATTGTGGTGCCAGCGCATTTTTGGCTCGAAGCTCTCTTTAAAGAGCGGGCTCGCAGCTTTTACATGCCAAACTTGAATGCAAAAATGCCGCCAATTAAAGCTCAACTGTTGGCAGATGCGCAGCATGACTCTTTAAATTGCAACGGATGGGGTTGGCTTTTGAAAGTGATACTAAAATTCTACAATTAAGACCTTGCAAACAAAAAAGCGACTTTCGACAAACTTTAATGGATGACAGATAAGTCTCTTAAACAGACAATAAATAAGCCGATTTAGCTGCTGTCAAAAACACAACTCGATCTTGGCAGGTAATGAACCGACACCTCTCGGGGAGCCCGAGTATTCCACACGGACGAGGGTCGTGATGCGGTGAGGTGTTGGCAAATTCAAATGAGAATCGCGCAGGCGACAATGTCTTTGTTGTCGGCGGTGTTGATTTTTATTTTGAACGCCTGCTTTCGCCCAGCTCCGCCACTTGAGCAAGGTGATGAGCGCGGCCCAAGCGTTTCCACTCACAGTGAAACCGATGGAAGCATCACGGTTGAGGGTCATCCGATTATTAAAAAACGAGTTGTGTCTCGATTGAGCAGCGCAGCACCGGCGCAAACAACCGTTGCACAATCGCCTACCACCGCGACTCCGACGATCTCAACTCCTATCACCCTGCCAAGCTCAACGACGGGCGGAAGCACTGTTTCAACACCAGCATCGGCATGGGTGCAAGAAGCGTACGTGAAGGCCGCAAATGCGGGTGCAGGTGATTATTTTGGCTACAGCGTTGCGCTTTCGGGCGATACCCTTGCTGTTGGGGCTCAATTCGAAGCTTCAAATCAAACCACCATCACCAATGGCACCGCTGCGAGCAGCGATAATTCCGCCTCAAGCGCGGGTGCTGTGTATGTGTACCGCCGCAGTGGCACAACATGGGCACAAGAGGCGTATGTGAAGGCTGCGAACGCGGATTCAGGTGATAATTTTGGCAATAGCGTTGCGCTTTCGGGTGAGACCTTGGCGGTGGGGGCGTACGGTGAAGATTCAAATCAAACCACCATCACCAATGGCACCGCTGCAAGCAGCAATAATTCTGCCTCAAGCGCGGGTGCTGTGTATGTGTACCGCCGCAGTGGCACGCAATGGGCACAAGAAGCTTATGTAAAAGCTGTGAATGCGGATGTATCCGACTATTTTGGCTGGAGTGTTGCACTCTCGGGTGAGACATTGGTTGTAGGAGCTTTCCTCGAGGATTCAAACCAAACCACAATCACCAATGGCGCCGCTGCAAGCAGCGATAACTCTGCTTCCAGCTCGGGTGCTGTGTATGTTTACCGCCGCAGTGGCACGCAATGGGCACAAGAAGCGTATGTGAAGGCTGCGAACGCGGATGCAGTTGATTATTTTGGCTACAGCGTTGCGCTTTCGGGCGATGCCTTGGCTGTCGGGGCTATCTATGAAGATTCAAACCAAAATACCATCAGCAATGGCGTCGGCGCGAGCAGCGATAACTCTGCCTCAAGCGCGGGTGCTGTGTATGTTTACCGCCGCAGTGGCACAACATGGGCACAAGAGGCATATGTAAAGGCCGCGAATGCGAATGCATCCGATTCTTTTGGAACTAGCGTTGCGCTTTCGGGCGATACTTTGGCTGTCGGGGCTTACGGAGAAGCTTCAAACCAAACAACAATCACCAATAGCACTGGCGCGAGCAACGATAATTCTGCGTCCGATTCAGGTGCTGTGTACGTTTACCGCCGCAGTGGCACGCAATGGGCACAAGAGGCGTATGTGAAGGCTGCGAATGCGGATGCATCCGATTATTTTGGCTACAGTGTTGCGCTTTCGGGCGATACACTGGCTGTGGGAGCTTTCTTAGAGGATTCAAATCAAACCACCATCACCAATGGCACAGTTGCAAGCAGCGATAATTCTGCGACCTATGCAGGAGCTGTGTATGTTTACCGCAATACAGCGCGTCTTTTCGACCCCGATGTGCGTGTGCTCTCAACCGCGCAAAACAGCGTGACCTTTGCATGGGGCGGAAATATAGGCAGCTCAGTGCAGATCAAAGTTGCAAGTGCAGCCTACGGAAGACAAGCGCCCTCAGAATTTTGCACCGACGCAAATTCAATTCTGCTTGCCCCTGGGGCAACAAGCTATACGTATTCAGGGCTGTCTGTGGGTTCGAAATATGGTTTCAGATTTTGCGCTTTGGATGGCAATAATGCCTCAAGCGGTGCTCTGGTGTGGGCCGAAACCGACGCACAAAATTTTGAGAACGGCACAGACAACTGGACACTTCTTGGCGATCAAAACCCAACAACGAATCGCAACCAAACGTATCTCAGCACTCCGAGTGACAAAATGTTCGGGCCGTTTGGATCGGGCGAATCGATCGCGAAGCAGTTTCAGCTCAACGGCGAAGTTGTGACTATCAGTTTCGACTTTTTGCGTTTGAATAGTTGGGACGGCGAGCAGTTTCGCATTTACGTAGCACAAGATTCAGGAGCAGAGAGTCTTCTCATATCCGAAGCGTTTGCGCACACGAGTTCGAATTACAATTATTATGGTAATTATTTGGGTTACTCGTGGTGGATTTCGACATTGCCAGGAAATACCTTTTGCTTTCCAACCTGCTCGTCGTGGACGAGCGCGCGCCACCGCGTGACAATTATTGCGCCCGCATCAATCAACACGCTGAAACTGCGTTTAACATCAACCCTTGATCAAGGAATCACCGACGAGGCATGGGGCATCGACAACTTTCGCTTGAGTCCATAAAAAAATAAAATTGAAAATGATTGCTGATCTGATGCTGATTTTTTTCGTATCGCCGAGGCTTGATTCACAAACTCACGCGCATCGCGTTGCCTGCTAACTCAATCAACCGTAACGTAACTCTTTGATGTGCTCGATAGGGTAGAGTTGAAGATCGTGGCCTGTGCTTTCGCTTTTAACAAGTTCTTGCAACGCCTGCTTTTCGAGTTGGAAATTTCGCTTTGGCATATAGACGCGGTCGAAGCCTAATTTGAGGGCCTCTTGCACCCGACCCACTGGGTTGGTGGTGGCGCGGATCTCACCACTCAGGCCAACCTCACCGAAAAATGCCACCCGACCTTGCCACGGTGTTTCTATCACGCTGGAAAGAACGCTGGCAGCAATAGCCAAATCGCTTGCCGGTTCACTGAGTCGCAAACCACCCGCCACGTTGGCATAAATATCCAGCATGCCCATGGAGATTCCCGCACGTCGCTCGAGCACCGCGAGTAGAATAGAAAAGCGATTTTGATCGAGCCCCGTCACGGTGCGGCGCGGGGTTGCGAGCGTGGATTTGCCGACCAACGATTGAATTTCGACCAACAAAGGGCGCGTGCCTTCCATGCTGATTGAAACAGCCGAACCTTCAACGCCCGATTTCATTCCTTCAAGAAAGAGTGCACTTGGATTGGCAACATCCGAAAGGCCATTGGCCTGCATGGCGAAGACACGCGCCTGCAACGCTACAAGCCGATCACGAAAGACCGGAGAGTCGATAAGAGGGCGACCGCCGATCGTCTCCCTTTGCATGATCTCCGCCACGCGCATCAACCGTGCGTGTGAAGCGTCGGGATCTCCCAGCATGCCTCGCTCGTGCGAGAGGGTGGCGTTTGCAACCATCCACCCCTCACCGGGCTTGCCCACGATCTGGGAGCGCGGCACGCGAACATCGGTGAAGAAGACTTCATTGAAGTTCGCCGTTCCGGTCATGTCGACCAGCGGACGAACGTCTATCCCAGGCGTCGACATGGAGAAGAGCAGATAGGAGATGCCCTTGTGGACCGGAGCGTCCGCCTCCGTGCGCACGAGGCAGAAG
>RGDM01000220.1 GCA_009918675.1 bacterium | reverse complement strand
GGAAGAATTGACTCGGCTTCGACGTGAAAATCGAATGCTTAAAGAAGAGCGAGACATCCTAAAAAAAGCTACGGCTTTCTTCGCCAAGGCGGCCACATGGGGTTGATCCGATTTTGAAGACAGGTGGTTAAGCTGCTTTTTGCATCAAATTCTCAAAATGGGAAGGGCTGTAGAAGCCCAACGAAGAATGAGCTCGTGTTCGGTTGTAGTATTCCTCAATGTATTCAAACAAAGATTGTCGAGCAGACGTTTCGTCGCCGAAATTTTCGGACAATTCACGCTTCAAAGTTGAAAACCAGGATTCCATCATAGCGTTGTCATAACAATTACCGACGCCCGACATGCTGCACCGTGCGCGTATGGAGCGCAGCAGATTTCGATGCGCTTTGGCGGCGTAAGTACTGCCTTGGTCTGAGTGAAAAATGAGCCCTTTGCCTGGCTTTCGCTTTTGAATGGCTTGCGCGAGTGCAGCGCACGTCAACGCATCGTCGTTTCTTGGCCCCAATGTCCACCCCACAATGGCTCTGGAATAGACGTCAAGGACTGCCGAGAGGTAGATGAAGCCTTTGGGGGTCCGCAAGTACGTCACATCTCCCAACCAGGTTTGGTTCGGTGCGGTCGCTGAAAAATCCCGGACGAGGAGGTTTTGCGCTTTCGGAAGCGCATGTTGGCTGTTCGTTGTGTGTGCCCATCGCCTGAAGATTCGAGCCCGTAAGTCTTTGTTTTTCATGCACTTTATGACGCGTTTCCGGCTGACGTGGGTGCCCGCTCGTTTCAGTTCATGGTGGATTCGCGGACTTCCATACCGTTGTTTGTGGGCCTCAAAAATGTTGGACACCTTTTCCATCAGTTTTTCGTCTTCCTGTTGTCGCTTGGAGGGCTGTCGCTTGGGCTTCGCGTAATAATTGCTTCGTGACATGCCCAAAAGTCGAGTGGCCATCGCGACATTGATGCCTACGCTGGCTTTCTCCGCATGCAGCCACTCGACGCTCATGTGGCCGCCTTGGCGAAGAAAGCCGTAGCTTTTTTTAGGATGTCTCGCTCTTCTTTAAGCATTCGATTTTCACGTCGAAGCCGAGTCAATTCTTCC
>RGDM01000219.1 GCA_009918675.1 bacterium | reverse complement strand
CCCCGGAGTCGGGCTCATCCGATCGGTGATTCCGGCCCCGCGCGTCTCGGCGAGGACGGACATCGGCCGACGGTTCCCGGCCACACGCCGGGCTTGAGTGATCGTCAATGCGAGCACGGGCGTCGGCGGTGCCGACGCCCGTGCTGTTTTGGCATCCCAATGGCGCAGCTATGCCGGAGTCTTATGAAAAGCAATTATTTCCGGCATGGGGCCAACAAGTCACTGGGGTATGGGGCTGGATTTTTGATCGCTGGATAGAAATCACATTGGATCATGGTGGATCCATTTGGATCAAGTGGTTCGGCCGAAATGGTAATGTTTTGTACCACGACGGGGAACGAGTGCATTCGGTCTTCAGGCGGTCACACCAGGGTGACTTCCAATATACGCCGCCTACAGACGGACGAATCGATAGCCCGAATCAATATTTGCCGGCCAGTTATGCCAAAGTACTGCAGTCAACCCTGTTCGTGAATACTGAAAAAGCGCTCTTTTTATCAAAATCAGAATTTTTATTTTGGTGGACGCATGCCGGTGTTTTTGTGGATGGAAGGGAGGAACTACCTGTGCTTCGCCCGTCTGTTCGTCGCGATGAACCTTGCTCTAACCTTTTGGAGGGCTTCAGCCAATTTGCTCGTCAGTATGCATCAGCATATGCCTTTCAGCGAAATAGAGCGTCAATTCTGGATCGTATTTATAAATGCAATCAGTTGTTGGAGCAGAAAATAACGCGCTTGAAGGCAGAACTGGGTGGTTTGCAAGAGGCGGGCGACTACCGCAAGCAGGGCAATAGCTTATTGACCTACCCCGAGCTCTTTCAGCCCGTTGCATCACTGGTTCGTTTGCCCGATTGCGAGGATCCCAATCGCATGCTGAACATCAGGGTTGACCCTACCCGATCCAATATTGAAAATGCCGACCGGCTTTTTGCCAAAGCCAAGCGTCAGCACCTACAACGCGAACACCTGCAGCATCAACTCAACCAAAAGTGCCAAGAGCATAATGACCTCAAACAGGCCAATGACCTTCTGACTCTTGCAACAGATCAAAAACAATGGAGGAAAATCAGCGCTCAAGTTCAAGGGCTGACATTGCCTCAGGATGTTCTG
>RGDM01000218.1 GCA_009918675.1 bacterium | reverse complement strand
GCGAAGAGTGACCCAATGTTTTGGTTCAACTTCAACTTTTCCTCGAAGCTCTCGACCCTCCTGTTCAGTCCGAAAGGACCACCCTTGAGCCATCTTGTGCATATTGGAGCGTAGTGCTCGCCAGATAGAGTTTTCAGGAATCCCCTTTAATCTTTCAAACGCACTGATACACGTAAGCGCGGGTAGAATTTTCAGTTTTGGGTGAGCGTGAAGACCCTCAGCACAATACTCCGATCCGCCAGAGGTGTCTCGCAGACTCTGCGAGTGAAACCAAATCGTTGGCCATACTCTCTTTGAGTCATCCCGAAACTGCAGAGTGGCTCGAGCTGAGCTACTTCCGGATGACCAGCTGAAGTTAGAATTTTCAGCTTTATTTGAGGATAGACTCCACAGACCTTGAATGGGAATTTGGGTTCGTAGAGTTTGAAATTTCAGCCATGGAGCCAGCGGCTCGAACTCGATCGTATGTCCTAACTCAAGGTCAAAGTCCCAGTTAAGTTCGCCCTCGGTGGTCAAAATTTTACCTTTATAACGTTTGCCCGAGAACTCAATGCTTTCAAAGTTCCATGCAGTGGTCAGCAGTTGGTCACGAGAGGTGAGACTCTCAGGGAAGGGAAATGTTTTTCTGAAAACTTTGCGGCGGATCTCACTCGCGTTTTTTCCTTTGATCTCAAAAATTCCTGTCCATTGAGCATTACGCTGGAAGCCATTGGTACTGCGGAATACTGTGAATTCCATACTCCATGCTATTTCGCCCTCCTGGCCGCGCGAATCAGTAATAGCGGTCAAAATGAAGGAATGGTGAATTGGAGAGTGAGGCTCAGTCATATCGGTCAGCAGTTTAAGCACATTTTAGGTACGAGAGTCCACCGGCCGAAGTAATATCGTTCCTGATTCGATGCCACTCACCTGAGCAAGCTCACGAATTTTCCGTTTTCCGTCTTCGTCCCGGTGCACATGAGCGACCCACTGTATGCCAGACGAGATCCATTCTCGGAGTGCTTGTATGGAAAGTGACTCGGGAGCGTTTAATAGCGCGAGAGTTTCCATTCGTTTTAGGGCGTCTCTGGCTGAATTTGCATGTAAGGTCGCCAGAGATCCGCGATGGCC
>RGDM01000217.1 GCA_009918675.1 bacterium | reverse complement strand
GAAACAGAGACATTATTACATCGTATGCAATATGTGTATCAACACCCCAATTACAACAACTATCAAGAAGAATCTCATCACCAAATCAAATCAGATTCCATCATCTTAGAGAATTAGACATCCACACTGATAATCTACCATCATCCTTCAACATCTACTTGGCCGAATTCTATGCTGTCATCAAAGCCATATGGATGGCCCCCATCAATTTCAACACAATCATTTACACTGATAACAAATCTGTTGTCACTCATCTACGAAACAAATACAAACTCAAATCACAACACAAAGACACATTAACACTATTGTATGAACATCTAATATCAATCAGAAAAAGACATCGTGTAGCAACATCTGTTAAACACATTGAAGCACACCAACAGCACATCCGCAATATATATCAAATGGGCAATGCAATCGTGGACTTTGCAGCACAAAGTATTACATCAACACAACAAAAAGCAACACAAAGTATAGAAGTCACAAGATCATACACACAATACCATCATCGAATGCAACACAATCACATCAATCTTCATCAATCACACAGATTATACATACTCAAACCACGTTTCAATCATCACAGATTCAACAACCTCACAATAATCAATATCTATCATATGACAAATAGCGATTATGCTGCAAGAAACTCAACTCAATATGCTGGTGCACTAGAGAACATACAGAAAATACATCAACTCATCACACATCACAAACAAGAACTACATCACAACATAGTAATAGCGGGTGATTACAATGCAACATTCTCAAAACAGGACAGAAGAGCAAACAACATCTGTCCTAGAGGTTACAATCCAGTACACAACCAAGAGATCAAAATACAAACATTACTAGAAGAATATGATCTACAAGACACTTTAAACATACACAAACATATATACAACAACACAGATAATCCACAATCTTATCACACATATCATAGCCACAAATCAAGCTCTAGAATAGATTTAATCTGCACCTCTTCCACAATACAAACTCTAGAACATCACACTAACACAATCCCAAACTTACAACACAAGGCCGTCGTAGTGAAACTCAATATACCATCAGCAATACCAATTCAAACCAACAAATACAAATTCCAAACTG
>RGDM01000216.1 GCA_009918675.1 bacterium | reverse complement strand
GCTCATGCCACACCGCATTGAGCAACGGCTTCAACTCTTTGACAAGTTTATCTTTCAGCCGCTCGTAGATTTCAGTCGCCACACGTTTTTTGTCGAACATGTGGTTCGCAAACTGTAAATCATTACTGCCCCACACAAACTTTTTCACGGCCTGTGCGTTCATGCCGACACGTTGAGCAACGGTTTGCATGATAGTACCCGTGTACTGCGTTGGTATCGTGAGGAAGTCACCGCTGCTGAAGTAGCCGTCCATCGTCTCATACTTTGCTTGCGCCAGCACGAGGTTACTGCGCGGCGGTGGAGCGACAGGTTCAGGGTTTTTCTGACGGCGTTTCTGTCCGTCCTCGGTAAGTTTCCGGCGCAACGCGCTCGCCTGCCGCTTTACGATGCGAGCATCACTCTCCTCTTCATAAGCATCCCAAGCACTGTACGCCGTATTCACGGCGCTATCCAGTACGTCAGTGCCGTGCCAGCCCTCTAACAACATCGCTCGAATCGCTGGCGTTATTTCCACATTTGCCGGAACACTATCCTCAACAGCGTTTTCTAGCGCCAAGCGGAGCGCGTGTGCTGCCTGTGCATCTTCTGGGCTGTATTCACTTTCGATGTTGTCTGCGATGACTTCGAGTTCGTCGTAAAGGTATCCTGCTAACTTGTGCGGGATTGTGACCTGTATGCTCTTGCCAACAGGGTTTTTCTGACGGCGTTTCTGTAACGTGATACCGACCAGCGCCAACGCTTCAGGAGGGAATCGCTTTGCATTGTCTGGTGGTCCAGCCTCTTTATCATCAGGGTTGGGCGCTACCGTTTTGTCCCATTTGATATTCTGCGCGTCTTTGATTGTCGTTGGATGCAGATTTTTTCGACGCAACCATAGTGCGAGCTTTTGTCCGAACTCTATTGCTTTGTCTGCACGCCGAAAGTGCCCGCCTATCAGACCGACTAAAGAGACAACGAAACATCTTTTTTTCTGATAATCTAGCCCACAGTGAATAGTCACAGGACCAGCTTTCAGTGTTTCAGTAGCAATCTTTTCCAGCTTCAGAGGCGAGTCTATGTGTTCCTTCTGTGCTTCCTCTACCCAGTTTTGCAGCGTCCACTCTAAACCGAA
>RGDM01000215.1 GCA_009918675.1 bacterium | reverse complement strand
AAAGAACCGAACTCGAGACACTTTTCGATATTGAAAGCCGAACCGAGCTCCGGAAAGGTAAGGGGGTAAAATTTCAGATCCAGCAGTCGGCCAGCCAAAAGATTTGCATGGGATCTTTTCAATTTGCGGGCACTTGATCCAGTAATCGCAAAATTCAATTTCTTCTTTTGGTAGAGCCAGTGGACTTCATCCAGGAGGCCAGGGATCTTTTGAATTTCATCGATGACGACCCAGCTGCCCGGTTTTAGATGTGAACACAGTTCGCGCAGCCGTGAGGGTTGGATAGATAAATCAAGGTATCTGTCGCTTTCCAACAAATCGATGAACAAGGCAGCGGTGATTTCGCTCTGAAGCCAGGTTGATTTTCCGGTTCCACGCGGACCAAACAAAAAGAATGAGCTGTCTGGCGGTTTGAGAAAGCGCTTGAACTGGGTCATTGTTCTAATCCTACAACGCTGTTGTAATATTTGCGTCATTTTTTACAATAGCATTAAAGATTTGGAAAACAAGAAATTTCAAATTGTGAAGACTTGATTCAGATCGTTGTGCTTGAGGATTGACCGGTGGTTGGCTCATTGTTGGCCAGTGAGGTTGTCGCAAACTGTCGCAAACGATTGTCTCAAAACAAAAAGCCCAAGCTCCTCAAAAGCTTGGGCTTTGCTTGGCGGAGAGAGGGGGATCCAAGCCCCTCGTCGCTGAGTAGGCGAAACTATTGGGATAATCTAACAATCACAGAGCTCTATCAAAGGCGTCACCTTTACCGAGAGTCACCGACGTTCACCAGAGAGCACGTGCGGTGCACGCAATTGAACGCAAATGCGGATCAGGAATTGCACGCAATTAGATGCTTGAACATTGAGCGGTAGCGATTTTGAGAATGAGAAAGAAGATTTTTTCAGTCCGACCTTTTGCACACAAACCGATTTGTGCACGGCCGACTACTTATTGTGGGACAAAAATTAATTTAAGGCCGCCAGACCGGACACAGGTAGGTGTTTCAGAGCGCCAACCCCAAGAAGGCGTGCGAGCTGGGGAAAGACGACCGGAAAGCGAACCCGGGTCCGAAAAAGATCGCGATATCTTAAAACTTTTCAACCTTATCAACACTTAGCCATTCTATGTTTCCCCTACCG
>RGDM01000214.1 GCA_009918675.1 bacterium | reverse complement strand
TTAAATGCGATGTTAAAGTCATCAACCGCATTGTGAATGACCGCACCTCTTTAACCGCAGAAATGGCTATTAAGCTTGCGGCAGCGCTCAAAACAACTCCAGAGTTTTGGATGAATGCACAACAAGCTGTGGATGTTTACAACGCCAATAAAACTCTGGGTAAACAACTTCCAAAGCCTTTGTTCAAAAACGAAGCCGCTTAAAGTATGTCTGCAGGCTCTGGCATAGAAGATTTAGAAAATAAACTTTCACAGTTAGACGCTGAAAGAGCCAAACTCATCCTTGAAATCAATACGCTTCGCAATATTGCAAAAAACGCTCCTGATCGCCCCAAACCGAAACTGCTTGGTGTCCAGGTTCTCAATGCACCCCCAATCACTACCCCACAAAGGTGGCTCTAAAGGATCTATTCTTCCCGACTACAAGAAGGCAGTGCAACTTTTCTTCATCATTGCCTCGTAGGGAGTTCTCCAGTCAAGACACTTCATCGGTCTGTTGTTGATTTCAAATTCAATCTTCTTCAGTTGTTTCCAGTGTAGATTTGAGATGTCAGAACCCTTTGGAAGATACTGACGAAGAATGCCAATTCTGTTTTCGTTTGTTCCCCGTTGATAGGAAGAGTACGGGTCGCAGAAGTAGACGGTGACGCCGATCTTTTTTTCAAGCCTTCTCGCATCGTTGAACTCCTGGCCTCGGTCATTGGTGATCGATCTCACGGGCAACCCCTTGAGCGCATCTACGGTCTTATCGGTCACGGTAACAGCTTTGCGACGACGAAGCTTCTTGAAGACGTTGAATCTCGATTTGCGATCCGTCAGAACCAGTACGCCAGTTTTTCGGTCTTGACCGAGCATCGTGTCCCGCTCCCAGTGGCCACTTTTTTTGCGTTCATCTGCTTGTCTCCCTCGGTCGTGGATCGACGATGCGTTTTGGATCGTTCCACGACGTTCTTCGCGGGGAAATCGGGGTTTTCTGCTGCGGCGAGATCTGCGCAGATTTCTCCACAACTGACCACCAGACTGCGTATCTTTGTAGATGTACTGATAGATCGTCTCAGCACTCACCGATGGAAGCCCCTCTTGTTTGAGTCGGTTTGAGATCTGCTCAGGTGACCACTTGATTCCAAGTTTTGCACTCAC
>RGDM01000213.1 GCA_009918675.1 bacterium | reverse complement strand
AGTTGGCCGGAGCGAATGGCGTCCGGTGCCCAAGCTCTGAATTTCCAAAGTTTGGCAGACATGAGTTTTGAATCTTTGGACGACCATGGCCACCGTGAGCGTTTTGCGGGGCTTGGATTGGCATGGGACGCCTTGCGTGCGCCTCTAGGTACAACGGCTGTTCTCAACGCTGCCAATGAAGTGGCTGTAGAAGCTTTTTTATCAAAACGCATTCGCTTTGATCAGATTCACCATGTCAATGCACATTGCCTCAGCACACAAATGGTGTCTGATATGACCGCCATAGAAGATCTTTTGGCTTTGGATGAAAAGACCCGCCTTTTGGCCGAAGCGTGTGTGCGTAAATGGTCTGTCGGATGACCCTTTTTAATGGGGTTTTCGCCTGTGGCTGTGTTGTATCATGAACCTTTGTGACTCTTGGCTCATTTGCTCCCCATAAAATTCCCTCACGGGTCGCTTAATCCTCCGTTCATGAATCCTTCTTTTTACCGATTTCATCGCTCTACCGTGTCCAAAATTTTGGTCGGTTGTGTCGCGTCTGTTTTTGCTTTTCATGCATGGGCCGCTGACCCTTTTAAAGTTGGCGATATCCGTGTCGAGGGTCTGCAACGTGTGGAACCTGGAACAGTGTTCGCCTCCATTGCCTTGCGCGTGGGCGACGACTACACCGACGAAAAAGGCGCTGCCGCTATTCGCAGTTTGTTTGCCTTAGGTCTTTTCAAAGATGTGCGTATCGAAGTCAGTGGCAATGTGTTGGTTTTGATCGTTGAGGAGCGCCCCAATATTGCGCAAGTCGATTTCATTGGCACCAAGGAATTTGACAAAGACGTGTTGCGCAAGGCTTTGCGTGATATCGGATTGGCTGAGGGCCGTCCTTTTGATAAAGCCTTGGCAGATCGCGCTGAACAAGAATTGAAGCGCCAATATGTCAACCGCAGTTTGTACGGCGCTGAAATCATCACCACCATCACACCTACAGAGCGAAATCGCGTTAATTTGTCTTTCACCGTGATTGAGGGCGATCTAGCCAAAATCAAAGAAATGCGCATTGTGGGAAACAAAACTTTCTCAGAATCCACCTTGTTAGACCAACTAGACCAAAACACTGGCAATTGGTTGAGTTGGTATACCAAAACGGA
>RGDM01000212.1 GCA_009918675.1 bacterium | reverse complement strand
AATTGCAATAGGCTATCAAGCTGCAGTAACAGGACAGGGACAAAATGCTATCGCAATTGGTACCAATGCTGTACAGACAAATCAATCACAAAGCTCAATTGTATTAAATGCAAGTGCAAGTCAAATTACTGCAATACAACAAGGAACATATATAAAACCAATAAGATCCGATGCAACACAGACAACTCCACTGTGCTATAACACAACCACAAATGAAGTAGTATATAATATTAGTAGTAACATACCCACCCAATCAAATACAGATATATATAGTGAAATAACAACCGCAAATTCTAATTTTGGAAATAATATTGTACAAACTGCAATTTTAAATTCATTACAAAATTTATCATGTGTTGGGATAAATGAAACTGGAGTATTACAAATAATAGGAGATCAATCAGGATACATTTTTTATTCAACAGATTATGGCAGTACTTGGTCACAAGTATCTCTTTCAGCATTTAGTGGTTTAGCAATTAATTGGACTTCAGTATCAGTTACAATAAATGGAACATATCTAGCTTCAAATGGAAGTGGTGTATGGTATAATGCATTTGGCAGTAATGCAAGCCCCCCTACATCAGGTTGGACTCAAATTAATACTTCTCTTATACCAACTTCTAATAATTATACCAGTATATCGTTTGGCAATAATTCAAATACAAGTTATCCAACAAATTATGGTGGTGTATGTTCATCAAATGGATATGTATATTTTTACAATGGTTCATCATGGGTTCAATCGATAGTACCTGCGGGTGCACCATTTACAGGAATAACAGCTAGTTTTACAGGGATAACAATACATGCAAATATAGCAGTAGTCTGTAGTAGTAATGGAAACGTTGCTACTGGTTATATTACTGCAGGTAGTCCTGCTACAATTGTTTGGACTACTTCGGCATCTCTTTTACCATCAGGTATTAATTGGACTTCTGTTTCTGCAGGAATATATTCAGCCTCAGCAGGAACTACTGAAACTGATGTAACTGTAGTTCTTGTATCATCGTCAGGAGTAGGATATTACTATGTTACAACTCCGCCAAATAGCTTCCCTGGATATTGGACACAACTTAGTACTACATATTTGCCTTCACAACCATGGATATCTGTATCTGTTACTAATCGTTACTATT
>RGDM01000211.1 GCA_009918675.1 bacterium | reverse complement strand
TATAAGAAAACACTCGGAAATCACCTGGCTTGCGCTGGTTATAGGCAAGAAGATCACGAGGCTCAATGTCAACTGAGAAGCCAGCTTTGCGCCATTCAGCTGCTAAATAGTCACGGATTCTGTCGTGTCGACGAATAAGTCCACCTCCTGTTGAGCAAAAAGAAGCGTGGTCTCCGAAGCAGTCACAAGATCCTCCACAAAGGTTGCAAGCTTTTCCTGAAAGAGGGAAGATTGGGATGCCCAAATGGTAGCGACAGATCAATTGAAAAGAAACAGAGTCTAAAGACTGTTTCAGGTATCCTGTCGGCAAAAGACGAAGAAAGTCATTTGCGTGATTGAAGCGGCATCCATTGAGTCTAGCAAGAGATCTAGCGTTTTGCGAATGATGTTCAAACACTCTCGAAAGCATTTGGGTGTTGACTCGTTTCATCAGCTCGTGTTGCAGGTTTTTGTAATTAGGCAAACTGAGAAGTGTTTGCGGAAGCATTTTAGAGCTTGAATCGAGACCAGCGTTGATTTTGCCAAGACTTTTGAGCGCGAGATCATCGACGGGAAGAAGTTGTTCAGCTTTGAGTAAGTCTGATTGCAGTCGAAGTGACTGAAAGCTTGAGGCCACAAAAGCAGCATCGGCGACGTACTTTGCAGACGGTATCCCAAAACCACCAAAGCCATCACCAATAGGGAGTGAGATTTGCGCACGAGTCACATCGTCCACAGCAACTCCCAAAATGTCCTCCAGAGCATCGCGCATCAAAGAATCAAAATGATCAATGTTTTCTTGAACAAAGTCAGAATGCATTGTGCGCAGCGCGAAACTGAATTTGGGGAACCCCAGACAAGAACGGAGAAGATGCAGCTTGGTTTGCGCACAGTCGATATCTTGGAGAGCTTTTAGCATGTCCGCAATCTTGCCAACACGTTTAGCGAGAATAGCGTTCTGAAACGACGAATCTCCTACTGCGCTGCCTAACAAGTCCGTTCCAGCTGCGCTGCTTCGCTGAATGCTTTCGGGAAACTGAGACCATGCAGAGTCTTCATTAGGCCACCAGAGTTCGCATTTTGTCAAATTAAGCTCAAGGCCTAATGCAGGAGCCATTTCTTGAACAATGTGAAAGGCATGCAGCACAGAGTCACTGGCCC
>RGDM01000022.1 GCA_009918675.1 bacterium | reverse complement strand
ACCGGTTTTGTCAAAACGAGCGGCGTCGGAACTGGAGTTAGCCGCTCAAGAGCTGAATCTTTGAGAGGCTTCAATAAAGATTTTTCACAGTGAATTGTTGGCTTGAAATTAGCTCTGGCAAACTTAAACCACTGAAAATTTAAGACAAATATCTATAAAAGGTGAAAGCGCGAGCGAGGCCAAGATTGGCTTTGATTTCCTGAAATTTCTGCCGAAATCCTCAAAATGAGGGAGATATGAGAGTCCGCAGAACGCAAGTTGTATTGACTCTTGCCGCGGTTGTCCTCGCGACCAGCTGCGGGGGTGGAAAACAGTTGGCTTCAATCTGTTCAAGTCAATTGCAATTACAGCCTTCAGCGGCAAACCTTTCAGGCAATCCGAGCGATGTTTTTATGCCCAATTGGAATGGGCTCTCGGGTGTACTCGCTGGACTTGACCTGGGACGCGCCCAGTATTGCCGAGCTTATATTGAAGTTGTTCCTTCCGAAGAAGCTCAAAATCCTCGCAGCAGGTACTGTATCTGGCTTTTCCAAAAGGCTATGTCAAAACTCAATTCGTTCGTAAATTGGCTGTGACTGATCCCAACAAATTCGTTGGTGAAAAAACACTGGATGATATCTACAAAACCCGTTGGCCGCTCTCGAAGGACATGGCTGATCAATTCGGCCCTTGGAGTAACAGCGCACGTCCTGCAGATAGTTATGATCCTTATGGACATCTTGTTGAGGAGATTGAACTCGTTCCATCCACCGATTCGCTGCTGAACGAATTTCTTTCACTAGCCATTGATGTGCAAATCGACCGGCGCAGGACTTTGATTCCTGCAGATGCCGAGGCTGACATTGCCAAATATCGAGGTTTCTTTTTGAATCCGACCGTTGTGAAAAGGCTGCTCATTGAATATTCGCAATCGAATGTGTTTCTCAGCGGTGCGTCTGCTTATGTTGGATATCGCTATTGCTCAACAGGCGTTTGGAAAGATACGGCAAGCTGCCAACTAACGGCACAAACCATAGCAACAAAGCTGTCTGAAAGTGTTGTGCCCCAGCTGTGGAGCGAAATCAGTTCTTATTTTGCACCTACGAGCGCAACTGTTGATGTTGCGGCCCGCGCAGCTCAAGAGCGTTCCGAGCTCAATGATGTCATACGGCGGCTGTTTCGTCGTGAGCTTTTTCAAATTCGACTTCCGCTTGTTCTTCCCGCGGAACTAACCTCCACTTCGAGCGCGGGAAAAAAACCGGCCTTTACTGATTCTTATTTTACCTTGCGTTCGGAATCACAATACGCAGATGAAGTTGGTTCATCACTTCAGTTGTCAGCATCGCCACATGTAACAGGATTTTTACAATTGAGTGGTCTTCAACCGACGAACTACTGCTCGGATACTAACCAGATCCTATTCAGAAAGCCACTCAATTATTCGGATACAGACTCTCATAATTTTTATGTTGGGGCCGGTTCTGCTGAGGTGTCGTGGGCCGGATTGATACCTTTTGCTCGCAAGCGACCGCAGTGTGGCTCATGCACATCGTCCATTTACCGGTTTTGTCAAAACGAGCGGCGTCGGAACTGGAGTTAGCCGCTCAAGAGCTGAATCTTTGAGAGGCTTCAATAAAGATTTTTCACAGTGAATTGTTCGTGTACCATGTTTCGATCATGCGCCCGTCGCTGACTTGTTTCCACCCAAGCAGTTGCTTAGCCGGCGAGTAAAAAGTCGGGCGGAAGCTGTCTGTGAAAGTTAACGATTCACAGGTCTCAATGAGCTTTTCCATCGTGCATCGATGAATTTAAATACTCAGCAAAGCCGCCTTCATAAATCTGCATTTCTCCATGATCAATTCGAAACACTCTGTTGGTGATTTGCGAGAGGAAGTGACGGTCGTGACTCACCACAATCACAGTGCCTTCGAAATCCTGCAACGATTCCATAAGTATTTCGCGCGAGCGGATGTCGAGGTGGTTGGTAGGTTCGTCGAGAATGATAAAGTTCACTGGGCGAATGAGAATGCAAGCGAGCACAACGCGGCTTTTTTCTCCACCCGAGAGCACCGAAATTTTCTTGTTGACTTCATCATCTGAAAACAAAAATGAACCCAGCAGTGTTTTAAGCGTTCCAATAGATGCATTGGGAGCGATTGATTGTAGCTGTTCGAGAATGCTCCAATTTGGATTCAAAACTTCCAATGCGTGCTGGCTAAAATAGCCAACCTCAAGGCTTGCACCTATGGCACATGACCCGTCGGAGGGTTCGGTTTGCCCTGCAATAATCTTCAGAAGCGTGCTTTTTCCGGCGCCATTGACGCCCACAAGAGCAATTTTGTCGAGCCGTTTGACCATTCCCGTGACACCTGAAAACACACGCTTGCTGCGTCCGTCGGCCGAATTCCAGGTTTTTCCCAAAGAAGACATTTTCACAACATCATCGCCACTGCGGGGTGGTTTGTTGAATTGGAATTTAACCATCTTTTCTTCAACGGGGATCTCGATGCGATCAATTTTGTCGAGCTTCTTCACCCTGCTTTGCACTTGTGCTGCATGACTTGCGCGTGCAGCAAACTTGGCAATAAATTCTTCTTCCTTGGCCAGCATCTCTTGCTGTCTGCGGTAGGAAGCGAGCAGCTGTTCTTTGCGGATTTCCCGTTCGCGTTCATAGAAGTCGTAGTTGCCTGAGTAGCTGGTGATGTTGCCATTGGCAATTTCAACAATTTTGTTCACGACTCGGTTCATGAACGTTCGGTCGTGGCTTGTCATGATAAGAATGCCTTTGAATTCCATCAGCCACTCTTCAAGCCACATGATCGATTCAAGATCGAGATGGTTGGTGGGCTCGTCCATCAGCAAGGCATCGGGTTTGAGCAGAAGGATGCGCGCAAGAGCAATGCGCATTTTCCAACCACCGCTGAAGTGTTCAACCGAGCGATGAAAATCATCGAGAGAGAACCCAAGGCCGCTGAGAATTTCCTGCGCGCGTACGTCGAGATCGTATCCTCCGCGGGCTTCGAAGGTGGCCTGTGCTTCGCCGTATTCTTCGAGCAATTTGCTCATTGCGTCATCGTCCATCGGCTCTGCGAGCTGAGTTTCCATTTCCGCAATTCGTGTTTTGAGTTGGGCAAGATCGGCAACACCTGCCATTGTTTCTTCTAGAACGGAGCGGCCATGCATTTCGCCAACATCTTGTGAGAAGTAGCCAAGCTTCAGAGAATTTGGACGAATGATTTGCCCCGCGTCGACACTTTCGTCTCCGGTGAGGATTCGAAAGATTGTTGTTTTACCCGCGCCGTTGGGTCCGACAAGGCCAACCCGGTCGCCGGCTTGTGCTTGAAAGCTTGAGTTTGAATAGAGCGTGCGACCACCTTGATTTTTGGTGACGTTAGAGAGTCCAATCACGGCCAATATCTCCCAGAAAAAAGCGGACGGGTCCCGATTCTGGGTTATTGAGTTTTTTTCCGGTGAGGTCAACAATTCTCATTTATTGCCAGATTTTTTTCAGGAACTCCGGAACCTTTTCACTTGCCACACCCTGGATACGCTCGTGAAAGGCACTTGAATTTTCGGTAGGTTCCAAGTTGATGCTGGCTGTGTGGGCACCCGCCTTACGGGCAACCGTAGCAAACCCGGCGGCCGGATACACGTTTCCACTGGTGCCAATGGAAACAAAAAGATCACAGGTGGTGAGCTGCTCGATGGCATGTTCAACTCCGTGAGGTTTTTCACCAAACCAGACAATATCTGGGCGGAGCAGATCTGAGCAACACGGAGAAAGAGGAATTCCTTGAGCATTGCGCCTAGGCATTGAGAGCAAACATTGCAAGCCGGGATGCGACCAAAGATTATCGGCGTGATTTTGCACGGGCTGGGATTTCCCATCAAAGTAACACCAACGATCCGAGAACACTTTTTGGCATTTGGTACATTTTGAGCGTGACAGTGTTCCGTGGATGTCAATAAAGTTCTTGCTGGGAAGTGCACCAAATGCACGTTCGTGAAGGGTGTCTACATTCTGCGTGATTAGCAGCGTGCGACAGCCGCTTTGCTCGAGATTGTGTAATGCATCTGCCAGAGCGATATGTGCTTTGTTGGGGTGAACTTCGTTGGCTTGAATGCGGCGCATCGAATAAAATTTCCAAACCAAAACTGGATCACGTTTAAAACCCTGCGGGCTGGCAACTTCCTCAACCTTGTGTTCTTCCCAAAGTCCTTGTGAATCTCGAAATGTCCGCACGCCGCTCTCAGAAGAGATTCCAGCTCCTGTTAGAAAGACGATGCGTTTGTAGCGAGATTCCATTTTTGGACTTCCTCCTGCGCGAGTCATCCGATACTTTCACAGTCGCAGTTTTTTTCAAATCATTGTGTGAATACCTGTGAGGTGAATGAATCTTTTGTGACACGTATTAAATCTCGCCGAGGCTGACATGAATCCAACATTGACTTCAACTGTGATGCTTGCCCTCAGCAGTGGGGTCATGACGGTTGCCTGGTCTGCGCTGGCTCTTCGCCAAAAGAAAGGGCAAAGTCGCGCAATATAGTGTGTTTGAGCACTGTCTAAAGCTTGGTTGCCGGGGAAGTCTCAATTTCGGGAATAGAAAATTCAGAATAATGGCGGTCATTATTGGACGTTGATGAAGCTGCTACGGTTGGCAAGGCGGCAAAGGCTCGTTACAATTTCATCGCTCTCGCGAATAAAAAAGGAGTTTTCTGTGACCGCGCTGAATCCAAATTTATCGTTACCTTGGGTTCCCGCCGAATTTGCGCGTGTTGTGGTTGTTTCTCCACACATGGACGATGCTATTCTGAGTTGCGGCGGATTGTTGAATCTTCTTTTGCAGTCGATGCCCTGTGTTACGGTCACCATATGCACCGCTGATCCTGAAGGGGCAGATGAAAAGAATCCTCCGCACGGAATTGCCTTACCTTCAACACGACGCAGCGAAGAAGTGCGAGCGATGCAAGCGCTGGGATGTGCGCTGGTGCAAATGAATTTGCTCGACGCAATTTACCGAAAAGTTCCTGGCCGCGATGAGCTTCTCTATCCGTCTTTGAACTCTCTTTGGAACATGCCGCGCCAAGAGGATGATTCGCAAAGAGAAAAGATTTGCACAGGCTTGCAAAAATACCTGCCAGCGGCTGACGAACGCCCAACGCTTTATCTTGCCCCTGCAGGAATAGGGCATCACGTCGACCACATTATCTCCACCCAGGCTGTCTTGAATTGTGTGAGTCGCTGCGACCACATTTTGCTTTACGAAGATTTTCCCTATGTGGTGGACCAAGGTGCACATGTGGGTGTTGCTGACTCAATTGATAAGGCGTTGGCCCGGTTGGGAGTTGTCGGAGTGCAATGTTTCGAGCAGGCGTGCGATGTTGATGAAAAAATAAAACTCATTGCCCATTACGAGACTCAAATTGATTCCATTTTCGGAAGTCATCAAAACGTTAAACCATTGCTGTTGAAAAATGCACGTAATGAAAAGACGCTTGAAAAGTTTTGGCGGGTTCGGAAAGTTTAAAATAGTTTTTTAATTCAAAAAGGCGAGTGCAGACATGAGTCAGACTCACATGCAGGCAGAAATTGCAGAGCAACCGACGCTGATGCGCAGGCAATCGCAGGCATGGAAAAACCGCGCTGCTGAGCTTCGGGAAAAGCTTCTTGCGCGAAGACAGTTGGTGCTTGTTGGGCGAGGGAGCTCGGGCAATGCGGCACTGTATTTTACCTATTTGTGGGGCACAAACTCCGGCCGTCAACCTATGGACTTTCGCTTGTGGCTAGCGCAAGAAAACAACAAAACGGGTGATTATTCGGATTGCGCAGTTTTGGCATTCTCCGCGTCTGGGCAAAGCACCGATGTTGTTAAAGCATGTTCGTGGTTGAAAGCGCATGGCGCGTTCGTTGTTGGCGTCACCGCGGCGCCGGATGCGAGTTGCCGCTTAGGTGCTGTTGCGCACGAGCTTTTTCTTCTTAATTGCGGTTTAGAGAAAGCGGTTCCAGCAACCAAAAGTTTTCTTTCACAGATGGCAGTCTCGGCAGCGCTGGCAGGGTTTCCAATTCAAGAACGTTCCAGTGCAATCGCCTCAAGCATTGAAAAGACCATCGTGAGTCCGGCAAGTACCGTTCTTGCCGAATTTTTGTCGGGCGCTCGGACGGTTGTTTTGTTGGGGCGTGGTCATTTGTTAGGTGCAGTTCATGATGCCGCACTTAAGCTTCAGGAAACCACAGGCCTTGCGGCTTTTGCATATTCAACAGCCGAGTTTTTTCATGGTCCATTGGGCTGCGTTTCGCATGATGATCGGGTCGTGCTCTTTTCCTCTGGCGATAACGAACTCGAGCAACGATTGCTCATGAGTTTGGCCGAGCGCGATGTTCCTGTGCGATATGTGATGCGCGGCAATGCATCTGCAGACAATCCATCTATCGTGCTTTCATCCGTGCTTGAAGAGCGCGGTATGGGTGCTTTGTTTGAAACGTTACAACTGCCAAATACAGGGCAAGATTGGTCTGATGCATTTGCGGTTATAACACTCATGCAAATGACGTGCCTGGTTTTGTGTGGTCGGATGGGCCGAAGTCCAGATGCGCCCCCGTCACTTAAAAAGGTGACTGAAACATAAGCTTGCTGTAAAGAATTCTTTGTCTCGTGCTTATAGCGGATCGTTGTCAGAGTTGAAGCTGAACCAGACGGAGAAGAACATGGCCAATAAATCAACATTCACATTTCCTGCTGAGATATTGCACAACGAGGCAAAGAATTGGATTCAGAGTGTCGTTGAACTTTGTGAGCCTGACAACGTTCATTTTTGTGATGGGAGCCAAGAAGAATACGATGCTCTTTGTGCAAAATTGGTTGCCCTTGGCACTCTCAAGCCTCTGAATCAGAAACTGCGTCCCAAGAGTTTTCTTGCATGGTCTGATCCGAGCGATGTGGCGCGTGTCGAGGATCGCACATTTATCTGCAGCCGCCGGAAAACCGATGCAGGCCCAACAAACAATTGGGTTGAGCCTGAAAAGATGAAGAAAACCCTTGCTGGAATCTTCAAGGGATGCATGAAAGGTCGCACACTTTATGTGATTCCCTTCAGCATGGGGCCGGTGGGTTCGCCACTGAGCAAGATTGGAATTGAACTTTCAGATTCGCCTTATGTTGCAGTGAGTATGCGCACCATGACGCGCATGGGTCGAGCGGTTTGGAAGGTGCTTGCTCAGGCGGGTGAATTTGTAAAATGCGTGCACAGTGTGGGTGCGCCTCTTGCGTCAGGGCAAAAAGACGTTGCATGGCCCTGCAACAAAGATGAAAAATATATCGTCCACTATCCTGAAGAGCGCGCAATATGGTCTTTCGGAAGTGGCTATGGTGGCAATGCGCTGTTGGGTAAGAAGTGTTTTGCATTGCGTATTGCTTCTGTTCTTGGCCGTGATCAGGGCTGGCTTGCCGAGCACATGCTTATTCTCCGGGTTGAATCACCCACCGGTGAAAAAACATACATCTCTGCCGCCTTTCCGAGTGCCTGCGGAAAAACAAATCTGGCGATGTTGATTCCGCCGAAGGAATTCGCAGGTTGGAAAGTCACCACACTTGGTGACGACATTGCTTGGTTGCACCCAGGAGAAGATGGCCGACTTTATGCAATCAATCCTGAGGCTGGTTTTTTTGGAGTTGCCTCCGGAACGTCGATGAAAACAAACCCGAACGCCATGCAGACCATTCACGCCAATACAATTTTTACCAACGTTGCCCTGACGCCAGAAGGAGATGTTTGGTGGGAAGGCATGACCGACACTCCACCCGCGCAACTCACCGACTGGCAAGGACAACCCTGGACTCCGGATTATGGTCGTAAGGCGGCTCATCCGAATTCGCGCTTCACGGCCCCAGCAAGTCAGTGCCCAGTGATTGATGAAGATTGGGAGAATCCGGCGGGTGTGCCCATCAGTGCAATCGTTTTTGGTGGGCGTCGGGCTACAACTCTTCCACTGGTCCTGCAGTCTTTCAACTGGAACTTTGGTGTTTACTTAGCAGCAACTATTGGCTCTGAAACAACCGCTGCAGCAACGGGTAAAGTGGGAGAAGTGCGTCGCGACCCATTCGCAATGCTTCCGTTTTGCGGGTATCACATGGGCGAGTATTTCAATCACTGGTTGCAAATAGGACGCAGTCTTTCCAATCCGCCGCGCATCTTCTGCGTCAACTGGTTCCGCAAAGACGAGCACGGGAAGTTCTCGTGGCCAGGATTCAGTGAAAATATGCGGGTCATTAAATGGGTCATTGAGCGCGTGAACGGACGTGCTTCGTCGGTTGAGAGTCCTTTGGGGTGGATGCCGCAGTATTCTGATCTTGATTGGCGTGGGCTCGATTTCACCGCCAAGCAGTTCAACTCAATAATGACCATCGACACTGAAGAGTGGAAACAGGAAATACTTGGCCACGAAGAATTCTTCCACAAGCTTTATGATCGTTTGCCGCGCGAATTCGGAAATATGCGCGAACTTCTGCTTTCGGGACTGTGGCGTTCGCCGGAAAAGTGGGAAATGCTGACAGAACGCTATGTCGAAGAAACCTGATTCAGCTGATTTTCAAAAAAAAACCGCAGTCCGGCGATTTATGCCGCACTGCGGTTTTCTAGTTCGCCCAACAATGCAAGGAAAAATTGCTGCGAAATTGGTTTAAAAGAGCATCCTGCAGCGCGTAATGTTGCATTAAAAGCAGCTGCAGTTTCGCAGTCCATCAGCTCGCAATGAAGTTGATAAGAACACATAAATACATTTCGCGGCGTGCGGATCTGCAGCTCTCCGCTGCGAATATATTCATCGAGTGCGAGATGCTCGGGCGTGCCTAAAAAACCATACCAACTCGAGAATGCGTCGAAGGTCGAGCGCTCGCGAGCGGCTTCGAAAGCCCAGGTGTCGGCATGAAGCGCGATTTGTGGAATCTTGCAAAGCCCTTTGGCAGAGATGTCCAAAACCGCTGACCAATTGATATTGTCCTGAATGAGATCTTCGCCAATGAGCCGAGGGTGTTGCTGCCTCAGAATGTTGAGCCCGGCGGCATGGAGCAAGGCCCAGCGGGTGCCCAAGGCATCATCCAAGCGTGCCCTTTCGAGAATCTGCAGGGCGCGGACCGCCGCTCTATAATCGTTCATGGTTCTGAACTCCCTGCTCAAAATTCCAAGCGGTTTCGAAAATTTGGCTGATCAATACCACCCAAACCGGACGCTGATTATCTTCGTTGGTTGCAAATTTGGAAGGGTTTGGTGTCTTCAAACCGTGCTTGACAAGCCATGTCACAGATTAATGGCAAAAATTCTATGGATAAGACGGTCTGCAGTTGCTGAGCGTTTGGGAAGAGCGCCACGAAGTCCGGGAGTCACTCAATTGAATCTATTCAATCTGTTGAATCTCAAGACCGTCAAAGCATTGCGATGCACGCCGCTACGTGGTCAGGGAAGCCATCCTACAACATGCTGGTGAGACTTCCATCTAACAGTCGACGAATGGGCGCATGCACGTTGTGAAGAAATTGGTAAACTAAATTCACATTAAGTGAGTTTGGGGTGCTGACATGCAGGTTGCAGTGATTGGTGGTGGCTTTACTGGTCTAGCCTGCGCAACTCTTCTTGCAAAGGGCGGAGCGGATGTCGTTCTCTATGAAAAAAACGACAAGCTTGGTGGGCTGGCTGCAGGCTTTCAAGAACTCACCTGGCAATCTACCCTCGAGACTTACTACCACCACTGGTTCAAATCCGACTCACATGTGTTTAAGTTTGCGAAAATTTGGAATGCACAGGAAGGAATGTTGTTTTCGCGTCCTTCAACTGTGATTCAAACGGAATCAAATGAATTTGTTCCACTCGATTCTGCGGCAGCTCTGCTCAAATTTCCTGAACTCAATTTCTTCAACAAACTCCGCATGGGCGCTGCTCTCGCTTTTCTCAAGGTTTATTGGAATTGGCGCAAGCTGGAGCAAGTGAGCGCTGAGGACTGGTGTCAGCAATTTATGGGTGCTGAGGGTTTTGAAAAAATTTGGAAGCCATTGTTGGTGGGTAAGTTTGGAGAGCGCAATGCAAGCGACGTCAATATGGCTTGGTTGTGGGCTCGTTTGCGCTGCCGAACAGCAGAATTGGGGACCTACCAAGGTGGATTCGATGCGTTCGTAAAATGTGCAGAAGCGCATCTCGAAAGCGCAGGGGTGCGAATTTTTAAGGATGCAAAAAAAATCACTGTTGATCGGACGCGTGATTGCTGGACAGTTGCAGCGTTGAACCATGGAATCCAAGAACACGACGCCGTTGTTGTTGCAGCGTCTCCGTTGGCATTTGCGCAGTTGGTTGGCAGACACGCTCCCGAGCACGTGCGCAGCGCTCTCGGGCAACCGTCTCTGGGTGTTCAGGTTGTGATTCTTGCACTCAGTCAGCGACTTGGTGAGCACTACTGGTACAGCTTGCGGCGTGAACCTCCCGGTCAACCTTTTCTTGCTGCTATTGAGCACACCAACTTTGTTGATGCGCGCCAATACGACAATGAACATCTCGTTTATTTTGCCAAGTATGTTCCCACGCACAGCGAGGAGTGGAAACAAACTGATCAGCAGCTTGTTGACTTAGCCTTGCTAAGTGGTCGCTTGATTAACCCAAAATTCAGCGAAGAAAGCCTGATTCGCAGCAAGATTTTTCGCGAAGAATATGCGCAGCCTATCATGGGTTTGAATGCGTCGCGGTTTGTTCCCTCAATTCATGTTCATGGAGTGCCCAGGCTTTTTCATGCGAGCATGGCCCACGTTTATCCCTGGGATCGTGGCACCAATTATGCGCTTGAACTGGGAGAAAAAGTGGCTCGTGAGGTGCTCAAAAGTAAGTTGAATCAACGGAAGTGAAATTCAACTTTGCTTTTCAGAGAGTCCTGCAACAAAATAGCTGCTCACAAATAAAACTAAGCCCATCGCGATTAGGCCAATCAGGAAAGCAGATTCGCGCAGAGAATCAGTAAGAATCCATTGCACAAGAAAGCTCAGAGCTGTTGCCGCAAGCAGAGCGTTTAATAAACCAGTCGCCTTTTTCTTGTACTGGGCCAAAACCAAAGTGGGTGCAGCCAGATTCAACAACCAATGAGCAACAAGATACAGAAGACTCAGTGGCACAACGTGTGCGGTGCTCTTGGGGAAAAACCAAACAACCCATCCTAATTTGTTGGCCGTCCACAAACCCGCCGACATCAGCACTAGAACGGCTGTGGCGCGCGCACAAAAGACTATAAAACTGTTGCGCACTGTGGCAAGAGAAAGATTTGGCCAACCTGCAACGCTGGGCATCAGCAATTGAGTGAGCGTTTGCAAGGCGAGAACTGCAGGTGTTGCAAGGGCAAGGGCGGTGTTTAAATCACTCAAGTTCTCTTCGCCAATTCTTCGAACGAGATAAGATTGACCCAGAAAACCCTGCGCAAATTGAAAAAGGATGATCATTGCTGCCAGGGCACTGCCCCGGGCAAACGCGCGCATTTCATGGCTTTGTTGAGCCCAGGCCGCAATGCGCAGGAATTGGCTTGCAAAGTTTTTGTCGAGGCGCGGCTTTAAGGAAACAATCCAGGTGATCATTCCGACAAGTGCGAAGGTTAGGGTTGATGACAAGGCAATCATCCACATCGGTTGACACGACAAAAGCACAGCCGTAGCAAGGAAGGCCCCAAGCGCAAAAAGCCTTGAGATACGAGACAAAATAGCTTTGGCAAATTGTTCTTCGGCAAGAAGAATGGAATCTGCCGTGCTAACAACTGCGAACGGAATGAACGCACCTTGATAAATAATGAAAGCGATTGCCATGGGCACGGTGAAACCGGCAAATGCAGCATAAATTGCTGCAATAAGCGTTGCTCCTAGGCCTAAAGTGAGGCGGCTCTTGAGAAGAACTTCGATGGACTGCGAGCGCTTTTCACTCGAGTTTTTTTTGTAGATGCGCAAAAATTCAATTTGTGTTCCGAGGTCGGCAAGCAATTGAAAGGTTGTGAACGACAGTAGAAGCAGCGATAGCCGGGAGTAGATCTCGGCGCTAGGAGAAATGTGTTGAAGAATTTTGAGGCCGACGAAATTGGCAAGACCACTGCCCACTGAGAGGCCATATTGAATAAGTCCTCCTCTGAGCCGAGGGTTTTGCATGGTCTGCCGCACCTCAATTCCTCTTCGCCGCAAAGTTTAGTTTTTCACGTTGAGTGCCAACGAGAAGTTCAATGTGTGAATTTGGTTGTTGGTGTAACCGTCGGAGCCCGGGTTGGGGGATTTGGTTGTGCCCTTTCCGCCGCCGCCAATATATCTCGTCACAAAAGCGGCATCGAGCCAGCTCACAACAGGAAAACCGAGCTTCAGTGAAACATCGTGAAACGAGCCTTCCACATCGGAATTGCTTCCATTGAGATATTTCACAGGAACATAAATGGTGTCGATATCAGTGCCCCACCAGAGGCCGTCTTCCAGTTGTGTGACGGATTGGAACTTGAAGATTGGTACCGGCCCAACATTGCGATTGCTGCGGTTCTTTTTGCCATCAACACTTGTAAATTCGATACGGGCGTTGCGCAGTTGCAAACTTGCGCCCAATGCAATCTTTGTTGATTCGCTTGACCATGTATCACGCAGCCAACTGAAGCGATAAAAAGGAAATGAATAACGGAAATCGACGGGTGTTCCTGCGTTGAAAAGCACATCATCGACTTGCAGATCGTTGCGCAACGTGACTCGGGTGTTGAGCTCAAGGGGTTGGTAAAGAAAAACGAAACGATCGCGATCTGATGTTCGCACCGTCACCTGCGCCCGCGCGAACGGGAATAAAGTGTCTTGGCCGCCGTCTTTTACATAGCTAAAATTGGTTCCATTTCGGCTGCCTTGATACACATGAGAGAGCACTGCAGAGTAACCAAGTTCAACGCTCCCAACAGTTTCTGGAGCCTTGGCAGCTGCCAGCGCCGCGCTGGAGAGGGCGCTCAGCCCAACGCAGGCGGAGATTCTAAGGATCTTGTTGAATGCCGAGGCGGTTGCATTTTGAGTCAGCAAAGTCTGCATTTTTTTTCTCCCCCAAAAATATCGTCATTTCCGGAGTCTATATCGCCGCCTGGACGGCCGCCAGCCAGCACCCGCGAAAGCCCTATTGAAAATGATTCTCAATACCGATAAGAACGGCCGAGTGAGGTGCGCCTGGGGGGCTTGGATGCAGAAAACACTTAAAACATCCCGTAAAGACGAAAGATTTCGAGTTGTGGATGTGGTTCCTGGACACCCGCTTTCGGATCGCCTTCTCGAACTTGGACTTCAGGCTGGAGAGTGTCTGCAGGTGATTCATGAGGCACCCTTGTCGGGCGACCCGATTGTCCTTGAGATCAACGGCACGCGTCTTGCGCTTCGCCGCAGTGAGGCGGATCTCGTTTTGGTTGAAGACCTTGATGCGCAAGCGGGAGCAAAGCCATGAGTGCAGTGCCTAGAAATTTGATTGGCCTCGTTGGACATCCCAACTGCGGTAAAACAGCATTGTTCAATGCATTGACCGGCCTGCGGCAAAAGGTGGCCAACTATCCGGGTGTCACCGTTGATAGAATTGAGTCTGATCTGCGTTTTGATCTTGGGCACAATTTGCGCGTTGTGGATCTCCCTGGTGCTTACAGCTTGACCCCGCAAAGTGAAGATGAACGTGTGACGCACGATGTGTTGCTCGGCGACATGGGAGCTGATGTGCGTCCGCAGGCTCTGATTGTTGTTCTTGATGCAACCAATCTGCGTTTGCACTTGCCTTTTGCATTGGAAGTGAAAGAGCTGGGCTATCCGATGTGTGTTGCGCTCAACATGATGGATTTGGCCGGTGCTTCAGGCATGCAATTCAATTTTCACGCTCTTGAAGATGCGCTTGGATGCCCGGTCATTCCCACGTCGGCAACCCAGCAAGATGGTTTACAAGGATTGGCTCAAGCGGCAGATGAAGTCGCAAAGCGGCCCTTCGATTCCAGTCAAATAAATTGGCAGCCCTCCACGCGGAATCAAATCATTGAGCGCAAAAAAAAAGTTGAAGACATTCTTCGCCGGGTGATTTTGCAGCCCGGAAATCCATCTGCATTCACTGCAAATCTAGATAAAATCCTTTTGCATCCGGTTTATGGACCTCTGGTTCTTGTTGCGGTGATTGTTGGAATCTTTCAGGCTGTTTTTAGCCTCGGGGCTATTCCTGCAGACGGAATTGATAGTTTGTTTGCAATGTTTTCACATTTTCTGCGCGCACACATGCCGACAAGCTTGCTCACCGACCTTCTTGTCGATGGGATTATTGCAGGCGTTGGGGCCGTGTTGGTTTTTCTGCCGCAAATTTTAATTTTGTTCACAGCACTGCTGCTTTTGGAAGATTCTGGTTACATGGCACGAGCAGCATTCTTAATGGACCGTTTGATGGGCCGGGTGGGTTTGTCGGGGCGTTCCGTGCTTCCGCTGGTCTCGGGTTTTGCTTGTGCTGTGCCCGCAATTTTGGGTTCACGCAGCATTCAAAGCAAATCGCAGCGACTTGCAACAATTCTCATCACTCCGTTGATGACCTGCTCAGCCCGATTGCCAGTTTATACGTTATTGATTGCAGCTTTCATTCCAAACAAACCGGTTGTTGGTTTTATTCACCTGCAGGGGTTGGTGCTTGCTGGGTTGTATTTTGCAGGAGCCCTCAGTGCGTTGCTGTTTGCGGCTCTTCTAAAATTTTTCAACGTGATGGCAAGTGGCGGTTATTTTCTGCTTGAATTACCCATCTACCGTGTTCCATCGCTGAGAACAATTGTGCGAGGTTTGCTGGATCGGGCGCGTGCTTTTTTATTGCGTGCGGGCACGCTGATTCTTTCTATCATGGTTTTGCTTTGGGCCATCTCAACATTTCCTCGTCCACCAGAAGGCGCAACTCAGCCGGCAATCGATTATTCGCTTGCGGGGCGCTTGGGCCATATGATTGCGCCCGTGCTTGAGCCAATAGGGTTTAACTGGAAGATCTCGGTGGCCATGATCCCTGGTTTTGCTGCGCGTGAAGTGTTGGTCAGCGCTCTTGGCACTGTATATGCGGTTGAATCTACCGATGCGGAAAACTCTCCTGCGCTGGCAGAGCAATTAAAATCAGATTGGTCTTTGCCAACCGCATTGGCATTGCTCGCTTGGTATGTTTTTGCGCCGCAGTGTCTTGCAACATTCGTTGTCATGCAGCGAGAGATTCGTTCGTGGAAATGGACCGCAATAGGATTCTCAGTTCTTCTTGTTGTTGCCTGGTTGGCAGCCTTTGTCACCTTCCGCGTGTCAGGAGCTTTGCTTTGAACGGCTTGGACTGGTTGATAGTGCCAATTATTGCCATTGCAGCTCTTGTGGTTCTGCGTAAGCTATTTGCAGATAACCCACACAAGGGATGCAACGGATGCTCTGGTTCCAAGGAAAAAGCAAAAGTTCTCCGATAAGCGAATCTATTCACACCTCGGATATGAGCTTTCACCAACGCGGAAAGCTTGCGACCGAAGTGAATAATTGGCTTAATGCTATTTGTCGCGATAGGATTTCTGACCTTGGTTTGCACGCTGAAACCTACAAAGAAGATCTGGATCTCGACCGACTTCCCTCTGGCTGGGGTCCTTATCCGTCGCTCGATGCCAACGATGTTCGCGCGAAGATGATTGCTGATGTTGGAATTGTCTTTGCCTGGCGCTTTGGCGCAATTGTTTTTGTTGAGGTTCCAAAAGAAATGCGCCACCGCGAGGTGGAAATTCTGCGCGAGTCTCTGGGCTTGTCTTTGAAAGAGCCGCGCGTGACAGCCGAGAAATTTCTGATTTTTATTGATCCCAACCGCGCTGCACAGGTGGAGTACAATCGTCTTGTGCTTCCCTCCATAAATCAGGAACGTTTGGGAGCCCTCGCGCAGACGCTCGCGCAAAGTGTTGCGATGGAATACTACGAGGCGATTGTGACGCAAGCCAAAGGGCAAGTGCTGTCGATGTTGGATAGGGTGCGCAGGCAAGGGCGAATTGCAATTCCTGCAATGCGTCTCAATAGTCAAATCGCTGATGCATCGATGGCACAGGCAGAGGTGGTGGGTGTGCTTCACCTTCTCGATAAGCCGGATATTCTTTGGAACGATGCCGAAATGGAATCCATTTATATGGATCTGCGCAATGCGTTTGACCTGGAAGAACGCTTTAAAGCCATTGAATACAAAATCGACACGATTAAAGAGACGTTGCGGATTGTACTCGAAGCACGCAACAGCGCTCTCACTCAGCGTTTAGAGATTGTTGTCATATTGCTCGTCGGCTTGGAAGTGATGTTTTCTCTGTTCGCGCGTTTTCATCTTTTCGGCTGGTGAGCGCAGCTGCAATGCGTTGCGAAGCTCCGCACAATGGTGAAAGTGCGTTAATTGCGACCGTTGCTCCGCTGCCTCTTTGGTTTTCTCTTAAAAAATAAAGTAATTGATTAAGAAGGTCGACTTGTGAGTTTTTTGCTAGGGTCATCCAACCCGACGCAACCAAATCCAACCTCTCTGTTGAGCGCGCAATAAGAATCCCTGGAGTTCCATTCGAAACACATTCATCAAGGGTTTCTATTGAGTCACTCAGCGCGCAACCTGCCATTGCGACCAAGTAGCAGCGTTGAAAATGACCGACGTTTGACAAATAGACAATGGCGCAGTGTTCCTCGATGGGGAGTCGTGTCTGAGTCAATGCTTCAGGAGCGCCGAGGACCACCAAGAGATGGTCTGGAACTTGAGCTGTAAAGCGTTTGCTGAATTCGCCCCACGGAGCAAGCGAGTCGGGGAAGTTCTTCAAATCGAGTAGAACAAATTTGCGTTGATTGAGTTTCTTGAAGATGGCCTCTGGCAAGTCGAGAAAAAAATCGCGCGCGAGGTCGGGAGATCGAAGATTATCGCGGATCAAATGCGCTGAGTCGGCAATTGGGCTTCCTACGGAATAAATTTTTCTGTCATTGACGCCTTCGCGGATGAGCCGCTCACGGACACCTGAACTTGCGGCGAAATGAAGGTCAACCATCGCATTTAAACTTTTCTGAAGTTGTTGGTTGTGCGGATGAGGCTCGTCAATTTCAACATCATGGACATGCGCAAGTGGAACATGATTATGAAAGGCAGAAAAAGCGCAGGCAAAAGAGAAATCACTTTGTCCGAAAGTTAACATCCACTGCGGTTTCCGCCAATTCCATAGCTCACCCATGAGGAGCATGATTTCACCACAGAATGTTCCGGACGAGTGATCAGTGCCGCGAATCCGCCATTGGACATCGGGGGTGAGGGATAGACTTGAAAGTGCCGGTGCGAGATCTGTATCGCCCGTATGCATTGAAATGGTTCTGACATGAGCAAGGTTGTTTTCACGCATTGCGTGCACCACCGGTGCAAGGTGCATGGCTTCGCGGCGAGAACCAAAAACCACATCCACCAGAATTTCAGAATCGCTCGCCATCTCGGCCTCCTCAACAGCAATTAGCTGGTTGACGAGTTAGAGCTCTGAGCGTGCAAATTCAAATCTGCAATCTTCTCAGAGCGGAAACAGCGATGCCTTTTCCTTGCTCAAATTGTATTGAGCAGATGACACATATACATAAAATTTTTCAACAAGCGATCACCATCACACGTTGGATGTGGTGTTTCGGGGTGACTTTGCACAGAATAAATGGGCTTGCTTGGGTGGACCAAGGCATCCACCTCGCATTCGGGACTGGTCATCGCAACATGGAGATCCCAGTGTGGCGAGCGAGGCTTCTTGACCTCTTGTTCATGCCAAGTGTGACTCCAAAATTCCTTGGGCCAAAGCGAATGTATGGCTTTTTTGATTCGATCATGCGCGGGCAAAAGCACACGCTTGGTGTCGTCTGAAAAAACTCTCTGCCAGTCGAGTTCGCTCCATGCGTTGGTTTTGCGAACGGCTTCTGTAAACGCCAAATCTTTCCGATTTCCGGAGAAATAGTCGTGTTCACCCATGGTGGCTGCGAGCAGAGCCATTTTTGGCGAAGTCACCTGCTTACCGCGTGGAACCTGATAGCGACGGGTGGGTAGGAGATGGCGATTATCGATAAAATCCACCTTCGCATTGTGCATGTCGCCGAGCATTTGATGGGAAAAGCAGATACCCAGGAACGGAACGTGTTTATCAAGAATATGCTGACTCAGCAGACGGCGCATATTGGGGAGCCAAGCGGGATTGTCGGTAACGTTGGCCGTACTTCCAAGCCCAAATACACCAGCAAATTTATGCTCGTCAAAGGCCGTTTCAAGCGGGTCGTCTTTAGAGAGCGCAGGGCATTTGATGACTACGGAACGAAGAGAAAATTCAGGGTGCTCGGCAAGTTCACCAAACAGCATCAAAATACGATTGTAGGCCAGGGTTTCTGGTTCGTTCGCAGCGGGGTCAACAATCAAGATATCGTGTCGGCGTTTTTTCAAGACAGTCTCCGGACAATGGCTGGCATGAACACGTGCAATTGAGAGCACGGTACATATTTGGCACAAAAATTTCCATTGAGAAAGATTGATCTGGACTGCTTCGATACTTTCGAAAAGCCAAAGAAATGATTGCTGCTCTTTCGCCAGAGCGTGATTAAGTTGCTGCCTGGAAGCGTGCCACGGTGAGCCGCGGCACATGGCAACAATGCTGCCTCGAACCGACATTTTTGGGGCAGGGATGAGACAGGGAGAGAGAGAATGCCAGCAATCGCGAAAAAGAAACCGACCATCGCTTTGCAACGGACACGCCACCCCTTGCCCGAGACCCAACGTGTTGAGGTTGTTCGTGCGCTTGCGCCGCTGCAAACAGGCTCAATAGAGCTTTATCTGCAACTTAAGAATGCTCATTGGAACGTGCGTGGAAACGCATTTGGCAGTTTGCACCGAATTTTCGACGAAACGTCTCAAGAGTTGTCTGAAATTGTGGACAACCTTGCTGAGCGGATGGCGATTGTCGGTGGTGAGCCACTTGCAACTATTCAAAAGCTCACAGCTGTTCCGCAGCTTGCAGACGCACCCACGGGAATGCGCGCACAAGAGGAGTTTATCAAGCTCGTTGTTGATCGTCTCTCTTACTATATTCAGCTCGTTCGCGACTCGATTGATGTCTTTGAGCGTTATAACGACCGCGTTACAGCGGATGCATGCGTTCGCGCGTGTAGTGCTCTTGAAAAGAAACTTTGGATGATTGAGTCGCACTCAGTGAGCAAAGCATAACTCGCACTACCAGTAGTGACATTCAAGGTAGCTTGCAACGGATAGATGGCACTCTTTTTGTTTGTTCATGAAACCCCGTAGTGCACCATCGTGAAATTCCGCGATGGTGCTTCATGCCTACAACAGATAGCCAAACGAAACCTTCAGAGTTCCTCCAATCACGCGACCAATAAGTAGATCGGCTCCCAATCCAAGATCGACTTTGCTTTCAAACCTGTGCATCCATCCAACTTCAACGCCAAGTTCAGCAGTAAAATTGGTATTAAAATCAAAGATCACCTTTGGACCACCATAGAATCCAGACACCGAGCCAGGCTTCTCCCAGATAAGCCCACGCAGAGAAAAGATGGTAAGTCCAAAAAGCTCTCCACCCAGCGTGACGTTGTCGCTGACAACGGGTCCGCTATCGATTGACAGTGCGGCGCTCGAGTTTTGCAAAGTGCCAATAGAAAGGCCGAGCCGGGTGGGTTGCGAAAATACGCGTGCATGCGCTTCGTTTGCATGGAAGAGTGCAACGACTGATGCAACAAGGAAAAGGCCCCTGACCATTTTCATGCCAGCTCCTTTGCCAGAAGCACATAACGATTTTCTCTCATTTGTGAGGCAATTCTGCTGTGCTTACGGCCAATGTTCTCGCTTGTATTGCCAGCGCGGATGAGCGCGCCAACGCTCTTGTTCATTCCCGCCAGGCGCGAATCTTGCGACAGCTGGTAGCTCATGGCATTGGCCAATCCGAGGGCTCGATATTCGGGTAAAACAGCAACTGTTTTGCAAATCACCTCACTTTGCTCGAAAAACGCAAACATGAACCCTGCAGGCGATGAATCGGGTGCGAAGCACAAGCGCGAGCCGCTGATATTTGATTTTTGTGCAGAGGCGAGGGTCATCGCTGCGAAGATTTCAAATGGAATCTGTTCGAACATCGGATTGTCTTTGAAAGCTTGATTCGAAATTTCAAAGATCAATTTCAAATCTTCGAGTCTCTCGTGCCCATGTTTGAAAGGCCGCAAAGTAAATCCTGCGTCAACAACCTTTTGGTGGTCGGGGGCGAGAAGGTTGAGGTATTGATCCCAAACTGCGGGTGTTGGGACTTCGAAAAACATGCTCGAGAAATGTATTGAATCGATGAAACCTGTCGTGCGAAACAACTCAAGATGAAAATCGGGTGCATTGGGTTCCCAGGCTCTGTCTTCGCTCTGTGACGAGCCTGCTTCGCGGAGCTTAAAGCGATAATTGAACCAGCTGTTGAAATACCAGGTGAGCGGCACCCACTGCATTGCGAGCGCTCTCAGGAAGCTGAGCAAAAATTTTGTTAAATGAGTCTTTGTCATTGCTTTCTGAGTGCGTTTCGATTGTGACACTTTTACTCATGCTTTGCGTCCTCTCGAGCAATCAGTCGCTATGCAGACTTTCTTTCCTCCTCGGGAACATATGTCTTGATGACTCCACGCATTGCTTCACCGATGTCGGAGTAGAAGTCAAAATAAGAAAAAGTCTTTGGAAAATTCTTTCGTGAAAATTGAGCTTGCTGGTAAGGGCTCTGACCGCGCTGTGCGCGAACTTCGTTTGCCAATCGATTCACTTGTGAACGGATTCTTGGATGGATAGCACAGAGCTCTTCGACGATCAGAATATTTGCTCTTTTTGGTTCAGTATAATTTGCCATCGCTTTGCGCAATAAAAATGTGTTTATGCTGCGAATAAAAGAAGGCGACTGTTCAAAAATATACTTGAGCAAATGTTCGTCGATTTGTACATGTCTAGCTTCGTCAAGCATATGAAATTGATGAACCTGGTAATGCAGGGTATCAAGACTTGCTTTCGAATTGTCTCGTTGCTGCATTCGATAATGTGAAAAATAGTCGATCGTTTTTTCTTCAAAAAGCAGAGCAACCCAAATCCAGAAATTGAGTTGACGAGGGACTTGTGCCATTGCCTTGATGAGATTGTCTTCGTGTTTTTTGAGGCGGAGAAAGTAAAAATCTTGCGTGGCATATCGCTCCGGGTTTGAGAGCTTCAAAAGGCGACGAAACATCTCTGTATGTTTGATTTCCTCTTCCAGGAAAATTTCGAGACAGCTCCTCAGTTCGAATGACACTCCTGCGGCCCAAGGAAGCAAGCCTTCGACAACTTTGCAGAGGAATCGATCTTCAAGAAAGATAAATTGCTCGCTCACGTATTGAGCGAAGAGTTGATTGTATGTGCGTCGTTCGTCTGCATTTAAGACCCCGCTGTACGAGGGGCAATGAAAGAGTGGTGTGAGCACCTCTGGAAAATAAAAAAGAGAGGTGTCGACTCCCTTGTGCCATTGGATTCTCTCGATGCTGTAGGCATCCTTGCGCGCATGTTCAGCGATGGTTTTGAGGTCCGGCAGAGTCATATGATTTCCTTGCAGTTTCTCTTGTGCTTTCGGCTTTTCGGCAGATTATCGGCTGAACAATAGTTTTTAATCAAAAAGAAGATTTTAATCTAAAGCTTTCCAAATATTGCCCGAAAAACAATGAATTTACTGATGAGTATTCGGAGGAGCTGTGCCTGCACCCGGAGGAAATTGCACGATTCGCGTCTTGAAGCATATCGAGACGCATCCGGAGCGCATGGCACTGTGGTCGATGCGTCAGGGGCAAGTCACGTTCAAAGATGTTGCACAGCGCGCGGGCTTTCAACAAAAGCAATTGTCGCTTTGTGGCATTGTTCCGGGCGATACGGTCGTCGTGATGGCACTGCCGAGTCCCGATTTATACGCAACATTGCTTGCGCTGATGGGAATGGGATGTCCGGTTGTTTTCGTCGAACCTTGGATGACAGTGCAAAACATCGATAGGGCGCTTGCTGTTCTTTCGGTGAAAGCACTTTTGGCGGATGGATTTGGTCGGCTCTGGCGCCTTAAGAGCCCTGCTTTGCGCCGGCTTCCGTGTCTCCCCGTTGCCACTACGCAACCGCACGGACGTGAGGAATTTAGGGTCATTCCAGTTGATCCCGAGCAGGCAGCAATCATTTCATTTACCAGTGGAACCACAGGTGCGGCAAAAGGAGTTGTGCGAAGCCACAAATATCTTTGGGACCTGCATGAGATTCTCGTCAAATACGGCGGCGACAATCAACTCTCTGGGCCAGATTTGGCCGTCTTTCCGAATGTTGCACTTTTTCATCTCGGCACCGGCCGTGGCTCGCTTCTTGTGCCACCCACTTGGTCTGTCACAGCGTTGCAGCGCATGCACGAACTCGACAGATCGTTGTGGCCGCAGTCGCTCTCGTGTGGCCCGGCCTTTTTAAAACATTTGCTCGACTTCAATCTGCAGTTTCCATCATTTCGCACTGTGCATGTGGGTGGTGCGATGATTGAATGTGATCTGCTCGAACGTGCTCTTTCAGCTCTGCCGCGTGCACATGTTAAGCAAGTTTACGGCGGAACAGAGGTTGAACCAATTGCTTTTGTGGATGCACGAACAAGTTTAAATCACTCGCGTAGCAAGGGCTATGTTCATGCGCTCAATGTGGGTCTGCCGATTTCTGAAATTAAAACTCAATGGGATGAGCAAGGAATTCTTTGGGTTTCGGGTCCGAATGTCTGCCCTGAGTATTTGGGTAATCCTCAAGAGACTGCGCTAAACAAAAGACGTGAGGAGGATGGAACTCTTTGGCATTGCACGGGTGACAGAATTCTTCAGGACGAAAATGGATTGTGGTTTGCGGGGCGACGTCAGCAATCTTTCGAGGACTTTTTAGCTGAGCAAAAGATCTATGCAAAGCTTGGGCATTCACGCGCTTTTATTCGTCGCGACTCACATAAAAATCCACTCATCATAGCCGACGATGGAGTGCGACATGTGGCATCGGTTGCGGGTGAGGTGCTTGGTCGAACGGTTCCAGTCTGGAACGCATTTATTGTTCGCGATAAGCGACATCGTTCAAGAATAGATCGCACAAATACATGGGAGAGAGGCCTCAGGATGTTGCGTTTTTGGACTTATATGAAGGAACGCAGTCCGCTGGCCGTGCTGATTGTGCTTGCGTCTGGTCCCATTGTCAGTGGTTATTTGATGAAGAGTGTTTTTCTAAACTGCTCTGCCCTGCCGGTAGGTAAGTGCTTTGATGTGCGTGGCAACCTAATTTTTGGATTGTCTGCTTTGCTAGCCTCGGTCGCCTTTCTTGTTGAAGCGCGGTTGATGGACGAGCTCAAAGATCTCGAGAAAGATAAACAAGCAAACCCGGGCCGTCCTTTGCCGCGCGGTTTGCTTTCTGTTCGCGAGGTTGAGAAGGCCATTTTAGTACTTTTGCTGCTCCTGTTTTTCACGGCTCTTATCTTCCATCTCTTTGCAGGTGCTACCTTGGCGGCTGGCCTGCTTGCTTTTTCAACCGGATATTTATGGCTGATGTATAAAGAATTTTATGTGGGGCAATGGCTGGCAAAATTCCCCTTATTGTATGCGTTATCGCATCAGCTGGTTGGCATTCCACTCTACATGTTTGGTTTGATTCTCTTCGCCCCTGCTCTTGTGTCTCATCCAATGGCTTGGGCTTTTGTTGGGATTAATGTCTTTGCGTCCTTGACCTACGAGTTTTCAAGAAAACTCAAACCTGATTCGCATCCTGCAGCGCTGACGTACCGGCAAATTTATGGGCTCGGCAAGTCATCTCTCATTGCTTTGGCATTTCAACTCTGTGCGATGGGCGTGAGTTTGTATGCCGCAAGAAGCATGAAGGCCGTTGCTGCATTAATTTTTTTGCAAGCAGCAACAGCAACTCTAATCGCGGTTCACGGTGTGCGTGATTATCTGCACAAAGCGGTGGAAGGATTCGCCGCGCTGTTGATGTTGGTGTCTGCGTGGCTTGGCTTATTTTTACTCTTGCGTTGGTAACCTGGAGATTCGCACCATGATTGATTCCAAGGTGATGCATATTCTCTCTGTAGAGTCAGACCCTCTTGATGTGAAGCGTCTCGGTGGTGGAAAGGCTTACAATCTGGCGCGACTCTCGCAGGGTCGATTCCCGGTCCCTGACTGGATTTGTTTGGGTGTCAGTGCCTTTGAATTGTTTCTTGAGCAGCATCGCCTCAATGAATCTTTAATTGTGAATCGCCGCAAGCTGGAAGATGTTGAAAAAGCAGTTGAGGAATTATTCCTTGCTCATCCCATTCCAATCGTGGTGCGCGAAGAGCTGATGATTCAATTGGAAAGTCGTGGACTGCTCGACGGCTTCGTTGCGGTGAGGTCGAGTGGACTGGATGAAGATTCTGTTGAGAACTCTTTTGCAGGACAATTTTCTAGCTTCCTCTTCCAAAAAGGTCCGGATGCCATTCTGCGCAGTATCATTCGCTGCTGGGCGTCTGGATGGTCTGCACGTGCCTTGGCATATCGGCTTGAGCGAGGTTTGTCGCTTGCTGACATTAAAGTCGGAGTCGTCATTCAGCGCATGATCAACGCGGATTCTGCAGGCGTCGCTTTTTCACGAAATCCGATTGCTGTTGCGGACAGAGATCATTTGCTTGTCAGCAGTGTCTGGGGGCTGGGCGAAGGGTTGGTCAGTGGATTGTTGTCGGCAGATGAATTTAAAGTTCATCGCAAAACTCTCGAATTCAAAGAGACCCTGGTTGCCAAAACGAAAGCCATCCGCAGCGGTGTCGAAGGTGGAGTGATAGAGGTTTCTGTTCCATCTGAGCAGGTTGATGTTTCCAGTCTTGCAATAAATGAATTGAAAACCATCGCCAAATTGGTTCTCGAGGTTGAGGGTCGATTTCAGGCACCACAAGATATCGAGTGGGCTGTTGCAAAGGGGCAGGTTTATCTCTTGCAAGCACGTCCAATAACAACCCTGCCACCGGACGGATTGTTTGATGAAAAGTGTGCGGGTGGTCATTATATCCTGTGGGATAACTCAAACATCATCGAAAGCTTTTGTGGTGTCACAACTCCACTCACGTTCAGCCATGTGAGTCGCTGCTATCAGGAAGTCTATTATCAATTTTGCCGGGTCATGACGGTTCCCGAACATATTATTCGTGAAAACGAAGCAACCTTTCGCAATATGCTTGGACTCATTCGCGGGCGAGTTTATTACAATCTGGCAAACTGGTACCGGCTTCTTTATCTTTTTCCAGGCACCTCACAGAGCAAGTCGTTCATGGAAACCATGATGGGCGTGAAGCAAGGGCTCAAGCCTGAAATTGCAGCGCTCTTCGACTTCACTCGCAACCCAGTTCATTACAGCATCTTTGCAAGACTTCGGTTGTTGCTGACCCTTGCACAGCGATTGTTCTTTGTGCGCCCGCTTATCTCTGCTTTCGAGCAGCGGGTTGATGCGATTGTTGCTGAGGGCAAGCACAAAAACTTCGCGCGCATGTCATTGCAAGAACAGGTTGAATACTATCATTCGCTCACCGACAGAGTCTTGAAGCATTGGCAAGCACCTATTGTGAACGACACTCGCTGCATGGTGTTTTTCGGAATTTTGCAAGGTTTGGTGAGCCGCTGGCTCGGTGCCGGCGACAACGCTGCGACCCTGCAGAATGATCTTTTGTGCGGGCAAGGTGAGTTGGAAAGCACTGAGCCCACGCGAATGTTGATGAGAATCGCCAGCGAAGTGGATAATGGTCCGGAGAATCGACGGATTTGGTTTCTCACCACGCCTGTCAAAGACGCGTGGAATGCGATGGTTGAGCATGCGGTCTTTCCAGAGCTCTACCTTAGATTTAAAGAGTTTCTTGATCTTTATGGTTTTCGCTGTGTCAATGAGCTCAAATTGGAAGAGCCCGATCTGCACGACGATCCCTCATTCGCTTTGGAAGCAGTTGCAAGTTACGTGCGCATGAAGGCTTATTCGATTGAAGCCATGGAGGCACGCGAAACTGAAATTCGCAATAAGGCCGAGGCTCAGGTGAATAGTCAATTGCGCGGATTGTTTGGTTTCATGAAACGACCGCTCTTTAATTTCGTATTGAAACATGCGCGCAGTGCCGTTCGAGATCGGGAAAATCTTCGTTTTGATCGAACAAAAACCTTTGGTATTGTCCGGCATTTGTTTCGCGGTTTTGGCCGCAATTTGCATGCACTCTCTGCACTTAATCATCCCAATGATGTTTTCTATCTGACAATAGAGGAGGTGATTGCGTTTACGGAAGGGCGAGCCACAAGTTTGCAGTTGAAACAAACAGCCGAGTTGAGAAAAGAGGAATTCGAGGACTATCGCAAAACGCCGCCTCCACCTGATCGATTCACCACACGAGGTGCTGTGGGGGCGTCGCTGGCATGGCCGCAATTACTCAGCGAAAACGATCTACTTGCAAAAGAGATGCCCGTCTCCTCAGATCCAAATCTTCTCTACGGAATTGCCTGCTGTCCTGGAGTTGTGGAAGGCGTCGTGCGGGTGGTGAGCAGCATGGCCGATGCACAGGGTCTCAATGGGGAAATTTTGGTGACCGAGCGCACGGATCCGGGCTGGGTTCCTCTGTATCCGGCCTGCAGCGGCTTGTTGATTGAGCGCGGAAGTTTGTTGTCGCACTCTGCAGTTGTGGCTCGTGAGCTGGGTTTGCCAACGATTGTAGGAGTGCGCGGCGGGCTTGTTGCGAAACTTAAAAGTGGAATGCGGATTCGGATGGATGCTGCCCGCGGTGAAATAAAGATTTTGGTTGATGACACTGAACTGATCTCTGCTTCTCACTGAAGACGGATGGGAGAGTTATGGATGCGCTCTTTTGTGGAAAAAACCTTTCGCTCAAGTACCAACTCGGCGATGTGCAAGTGGATGCTCTCAAAGATCTTCACTTTTCAATCGAGGCCGGAAAATTCACCTGCTTGGCGGGTGCATCAGGATCTGGGAAATCGACGTTGTTGAATCTTCTCGGATTGGTTGAGCCCATGCAAAGTGGTCAGTTGATTTATCGCGGTCGGTCGATCGCGGACCTGTCAGAGAGTGAAATGAATCACATTCGAAGATTTGAAATTGGTTTTGTATTTCAGAGCTTTTATTTGATAGATGTGCTGACAGCTGAGGAAAACGTTGAATATTTTTTGGCGCGACAAGGACGCTCTGTAGACCTTCGTCGCCAACAGGCTCGTGCGGCGCTGGATTGGGTGGGTCTTGCCGAGCACCGCAGCAAGCGTCCAAACCAAATGAGCGGCGGACAGCGGCAGCGTGTTGCGATTGCGCGTGCACTTGCGAAAGAGCCTAAAGTTGTTTTGGCAGATGAACCCACAGCGAATCTCGACTCAAAAACCGGCGCTGATGTTTTGGCCTTGCTGCTGCGCCTTTGTCGCGAACGAGGCTGCAGTGTTGTGATGGCGAGTCATGATTCGCAGGCCATAGGGCTGGCTGATTGTGTGATTCGCTTACGTGATGGTCAGACTGTGAAGGAGAGTTGATTATGCTTTTCACGGTCGCGCTCAGGAGTTTGTTGCGCAATAAGCGGCGCACTGCTGTGACCCTGGCTACGATAGCCGTTGGTGCCTCTGCACTGTTTATCTTTCGTGGCTTTAATACGGGGCTTCTCAACGAATATCGAAAGAATGCCGTTCATGCGCATTATGGTGATGGCCAGATAAACACACTTGGGTACCGCGACAAGGTATTAGCCAAGCCTTGGGACGCATGGATGAGTGAGCCTGATATTATTCTCCAACAATTGTTGAAAATTCCTGGCGTTGAAAAGGTTTTTCCACGATTAGAATTTGCAGCTTTGGTTTCGAACGGAACACGTTCGCTTGGATCGCGTGGAGTTGGAATCAACGGTGTTGCAGAGAGTGATTTTTTCTACACCATCAATGTAGTTGCAGGACAGGCTTTACGCGCGGAAGAGGATGGAATTGTTCTTGGCAAGGGTCTTGCCCATTCGCTTGATCTCGCTGTGGGAAGTCGGGTGACGCTCCTCACAAACACAATTCACGGCACACTCAATGGGGCCGATTTTCGTGTGGTTGGTATATTTCACACGGGTTCGCGCGAACTCGACGACGCCTTTTTTCAGATACAGCTGCCACAAGCGCAAAAACTGATGGATACAGAGAAGGTTGAGAAGATTTCACTCGGCTTAGCCAATCATGACCTGTGGCCACAAGTGGCAGCGGCGGTGCAACAACAGTTTCCTCAGATAGAGGCCACGCCGTTTGAGGTGCTTGATAAAATTTATTATCAGAATTCAGTCGATTTTCTTAACGCGCAGTATTTAATTGTGAGGTTTATTATTCTCTTTGTCGTTGTGCTTGGAATCTTCAATACCGCGACATCGGCTATCCTCGAAAGAACGCAGGAGATTGGAATGCTGCGTGCCAACGGTGAGTCAAAGTCTGAGATTCTTAAACTCATTGCGCTTGAGGGAATGATTGGTGCCTTTTTGGGAGCGCTCTTGGGAATTATTGTTGTTTTCGCTCTGAATCAGACCCTACTTAAAGATGGCTTTTATATGCCGCCCGGGCCTGGGATTACCCGTTCATTCAAAACATATATAGAGCTGCAATGGGCGATGGCCGGAGAAGCTGTTGGGTTGGTTTTGCTTGCCGGAATGTTGGGCAGCATTCTTGCGGCGTTTAAGGTGATACGCATGTCGATTAGCCAAGCCCTGCGGCAAGTCGGTTGAGTCTTTTCATGAAGACAGCTTGGTTGGAATGGAACGGACATCTTTTTTGGGCTCAGCACAAGCGTTCTGTGTTTGAGCCTCGCAGCGCGGTCTCAAGTTTGATCGAAGGGATTTGGAGGCAAAAGCCTGGCTCAGCGCATTTTATTTTGCGCAGTCGCATCTATACCGATGCCCCAGTCACGGAGCTCTGCCGCGGAATGGTGATCGTCTGTGCAAAAAGAATCACTGGGCTGAGTGAAATTCCTATGGATGTGAAAGAGAGGATGTTGAATTCAATCTCTGCCACTCGAGTTGATGTGCGCAGTGTCGATGCGTTCGGCGCTGTGTTGAGCCATTCACGGGCGAGAAATGTACGGCTGGAGAGTGAATTGGTGAGGGCAGAGGAGAACCGTTCGATTGAGTGTTGGCTTGTTGCGAAAGAAGGTCGCCTTTTGGCAACCGCAATTAATTCGGCTGGCCGAAATCGCACCAATCACGCTGAAATGAATCTGCTGCGCTGGTGGTGGCACAAGGAAGCGCGTGCTTTGCCGGCAGGAAGTCGCTTGATCACCACCCTTGAGCCGTGTCCGATGTGTGCGGGTGCAATTTGGGAATGTGTTGAAAGCCGTGACGACTTTTTGGTTGAGTATCTGCACGCGGATCCAGGACGCGCCGTGCAGAGATCCGTTCTCCGTGGCTCCAAACTCCTTCGTCAGTGTGTAAACTTTGGACACCCCCTTTAGAGCTTAGCCCCAAAATTGATTGGATATTTTTTGGCCTTTGAATTGCTAACCTTGCCTCGTGCAGCTGACCAGGGGTGGCGTTCAAATAAGGGGCCAAGGTTATGAACAGAATGAATTCAGCCTTTAAACCGTCATGGATGCATGCTCTCGTTGGAGTTTCGCTGTGTTTATTTGCAACGGTTGCCGGTTGCCAGGCTAAACCTGATGCAGAGGCAGGGACACAGTGGGTGGAATCGGCTGCGACAGATGACGCGAGTGTCGCCAACGCACTCCAGGCAAAACTCGCTTTGCGGATCAATCTCAATTCGAATCGCGCCACTCTCTATAAAGATGGAAAAGTCGCAGATCAGTGGAACATTGCCTCTGCCGATGTGAAGGGCGAATTTCACGACAAAATCCCACAATCAACACCGACGGGTATTTTTGCAGCCGAGGACATGCAGGTTTGTCCAACCTGGCTGCCGAGAAGTCCGAAGGATCCAGCAACTGGAAAACTAGCGGCCAACGAGCAGGAACGGCAAGCCATTTTTAAGAACAACCCAGATCTCTTTGGCCCCTGTGGTGCAAAGAATCCGCTGGGCAGCTACGTCATTTGGTTCAACGGCGAATATGGTGTGCATGGCAACGCAGCCGAGTGGATATTGGATCTTGAAAAGGCCGATGAACGCCGTGTGTCGGGTGGCTGCATTCGCAACCCAAATGCGAAAATAAAAGAGCTTTTCCATCTTGTCCTTGATACGTTTGCAAGCATTTCTGGATTTAAGACCGCGACGCTTGCGATGGAAGCAGCGGCAAAGAAATCAACGTTGACACAGTCGCTCTCTGGAGTTGACCTGAAGGTTGTGGTTGGACGCTGGGATGCAGATCCAAATCTCGGCGAAAATAAACAACCATCACCACCGCCTCCAGTGACAAAGCCAGCGGAACCCAAAAAGCTCATTTGCTCAGTCACGTCAATTGACGAGACTCTTGGAATTGCGCCTGTGCACAGCGAGCTTCCAGCAACGCAATGGAATGTGGTTTCATTCTACGATAAAGACGACTCAGCTTATGTGCTTGAAGAAATTTCAGGAAGTAGTTTCGTTCGCACTCATCGTGGATTTATCGATAAAAAATACTTTGGCTCTTGCCAAAGTCAGAACTGACTCTGGTTGCAGAGCAGAACTGGCCTCATGCACGTTGCCCCGGACAGTTTCCTGTCCGGGGCTTTTTTACGTGTCGCATTTTTTCGATTGAGCTTATTTATAGAAGAGGACGTTATTTGGGATCAAGTCTTTGTTGATGCCAGGGCCTTTATAACGAACTTCAAGTCCGGCGAAACGATTTTTCTGGAAGTAGCTGACGCGTATTGCATGGTAACCTGCAGTCAGGTTGATGGTGCCCGAGCGTTCGGTGAGATCGTGAACACCACCGTTTTCAACAACAAGTGTTCCATCAATCCACAAGCGGCTGCCGTCGTCTGAGTAAGTATAGAATGTATAGGTTCCGGCCTTTGGAGTGAAAATATAGCCATCAAACATGAACCCGTAATTCCAGATATCTGTTTTTGGAACCAACGAGAAGTTTTGCAGCAGACCGGACTTCGTTGCAGTTAATTTGCTGAAGTCAGGAATGTCACTCCAAGCAACCGGGGTTGTGTAATACGAGTAGCGGATTCCCGACTTGTACGTTGGGTTCGCTGTTGCGGTTGGTGCTGGAGTTGGCGTCGCAGTAACGGTCGGCGCTGGAGTCGGTGTCTTAGTTGCGGTCGGCGCGGGTGTGGGTGAGGCTGTTACCGTTGGCGCTGGTGTTGGAGTTTTTGTTGCTGTGGGCGAAGCAGTTGGAGCCACAGGAGCAGTTGGCGAAGCAGTTGGAGCCACAGTTGCTGTTGCTGTAGGTGTCGGAGTTGGTGCTTGCATGACTTTGGCAAGTGCTTTTTGCGCATTGATGCGGGTGCCTGTATCCACTTTGCCCACCAAATCTGGAACAGCATCTCCGGTGGTGAGTATTGTGTCTTTGATCTGCGTGTAGGTCATCGATGGTTGCTTGCTCCAAAGCAAAGTCGCTAAGCCTGCCACATGTGGCGTGGCCATCGATGTTCCACTGTAAGATTGATATCCATTGTTTGGCACTGTGCTGAGAATATCGCGTCCGGGAGCCGCAATATTTACACCGTCGCCATAATTTGAAAATGACGAAAGGGCATCCGTGGTTTCGGTTGATGCAACAGAAATAACGTTATCGTAAGTCTTGCTATAATAAGCTGGATACCCAGCAGCCGCAGCAGATTCGTTTCCTGCAGCAGCAATGAAGAGCACGCCCTTCTTGCGCGCAGCTTCAAGTGCAGATGCAATCAGCGCACTCGCACCACCACCGCCGTAGCTGTTGCTTGTGACTCGCGCACCGTTATTTACCGCGTACATAATTCCATCATAAATATCGAAGTTGTATCCCGAGCCGTCGTCTCCCAAAACTTTCACGGGCATCAATTTTGCGTTCCAATTCACGCCAGCAACACCCAAGCTGTTGTTGCCTTTGCCTGCGATGGTGCCTGAACAATGTGTTCCGTGGCCATTTCCATCCATTGGATTGTTGTTGGCCCAGTAAAAGTTCCAGCCCTGGACGTCGTCAATATAGCCGTTGCCATCGTCGTCAATGCCATTGCCAGGAATTTCTTTGCTGTTCTTCCAGATGTTGTCTTTGAGATCTTCGTGGTTGTAGTCAATGCCCGTGTCGATGACGGCAACGACAAAATTTGGATCGCCTTGCCAGGTGTCCCAAGCCGCCGGAGCAGAGATTTTTGTCATGCCCCAGAGTGATGGGAATTTTGCATCATTTGGGGTGCCAATCGCGCGAACTTCAAAGTTTGGCTCAGCAAAAACCACTGAGCTTAAGGTATGCAGAGAGTTGATCGCGTTGGTCAGCCCCTTGCTGCTGATGTCGCGCAGGTCAAGGCGCATGACTTCGTAAGTTGACTCATTTGCCGACTTGTCACTCGCAACTTTGATTGCACCTTTTGCAACACTCAAGCCATTGACCTCAACGCCGCCAACCGCTGTCACAGTGCTCGTGTCGGTGCTATTGCGAAAGGTTTTGACATCGCCAGAGCGGTGTTTCAGCGGAAGCGAATCGCGCCACTCGCTTTTGGCAAGCACAATAAGCTGGCCCGGTTTAGCTCTCTTCTCGAGGTTTTCTTTCGAGTAGGTTTTCATGAGAAAATCAGCGCTGAGTCCCAAGTCGGAAGCCGTTTGTGGCAGGGAAATGCCAGCGTCGCTGACTTGTCCTGGTTTTTTTGACTTTAGGCATCCGACAACAGAAAGGCTAATACAGCTCAAAAGCGATAGCGCTCTTGTATTTCTCAGCAAGTTACGACGCATGGATTCTCTCCCGCACTGATTCTGGTGCTCGCACATGAAACCATGTTAGATTGAACAATCAATTGTGTAGATCGATTGGCGAGGGAATTGACGCTGCAAGTTTGACAGCGAGGAATCTGTGGTGAATTTCGTCAGAGTTGACGACATTTTTACTGTTTATCCAGAAGTTTTTGTTCATCCCGTGAATTGCGTTGGAGTGAGCAAAGACATTCTCTCGCGGCAGGTTAAAAAGGCTTGGCCCGATTATTTTCGTGAATACACAAGGGCAACCATTCGGAAAAAATTGCAGCCCGGAGCTCCGCTGTGGCATGAGGTTGGCGAATTGTTTGGAACACGTTTCGTTGTTGCTCTGCCTTTAAAATTTCACTGGCAAGAGAAAATGCGACCCGATGTTGCCCGCGAGGGCTTTGCTGCGCTCATCGAGGAACTCTGTTCAAAACATGTCATGAGTGCTGCGATACCGCTCTTTGAGGGGCCACCCGAGGGATGGATTGAGAGAGAAATTTTAAAACAAATCGAAGGACGATTGAGTTGTTCTTTGGAAACTGTCTATCTTTTCAACACAGTGTCTGTTTAATTCACTTTTTCGCCTGCCCCAATTGTCCTCAGGAATCATCGATTGTGTCAATTTATCAATTAATTACAGGTACTTAAATACTCATTTTTCTGTTGGCCCATTCTTTGCAGGACAGCCTTCGTGCAGGAGGACTAACGTATGAGCAAATTCTATCGTTCGATGATTTTCGTGTTGGCTTTGGGCTTTGTTGCAACAGGCTGTGGTGCTCCCGGGCAAGATATAGAGTCGAACGCACAGACAATCGACAGTGGCACTGAGGGTGGTTTTAAGCCCTATGTGAACCCTCGATTAAATAGCGCACTCGACAGCATTTTCGAGCGCGGTTCAGATTCAAACACCCGTTGGAGTGTGGAGGTGCTTGCATTTGGTCCGAGTGGTGAAAAGCTTTCGTTCTATGGACGCGACGTTGGTATGGCAGTGAAACCTGCATCAACGATGAAGATCATGACCAGTTGGACTGCCTTTCAAAAATTTTCTTCTGCCTCTGAAATTGGCTCAGAGAAATTTAAATACATGCGAGAGATGATGAAATACTCTGACAACGACATGGCTGAAAATGTTCTCAGTTGGTGTGGTGGAACGCAAGCAACGTATGAAATGCTCAACAATTTTGGCATTCAAAAGTCTTCTGGTTTGCGAATTGTTGATGGGTCGGGATTAAGTTACGACAATCGCCTAGCAGCGCATGATTTTGTTCAGGTTTTAACAAGTATTCGTGCGTCAAACAAAATGCGAGCCTTCCGCGCGCTTCTGCCGGTGGGCGGAGTGGATGGAACCCTTGCGGGCCGGCTCGGCAATGTGAATGGAACTGTTGCAGCCAAAACTGGAACACTCACCACAGATCCAACAACCAGCCTCTCAGGGTTTGCAGATAGTAGATCCGGTTGGCAGATAGTTTTCTCGATGCTGGGTGATAGCGTTCCTTCGGTTGATGGAGGTCGCAACACAATCGACGCGGCGGTGGTAGAGATTATCAACACGCTGAATTATCTGCCGGAAAAAGCGCAATCAGTGGCAGATCAATAAAGAGTGAATTGCGGGCGTGGTCACTTTTTCACAAGGTGACGCGCGATAAAGTGAAAATATGAACGCTCATCGAAATCGGGTTCAAGTTCACCGCCGTCTGATGATTTAACCATCAGACGAAACTCTCTGAAATTATCCAGCAGTGGCACGTCTTTTTCAATTTGCAAGAGGTGTGTTTCACTGCTGTCCGTTTCAGGGCAATAAAAATGCGCGTAGATTGATTCAACTGAAATCTCGCCATCAAAAAATTCATCGATCATGTTGAATTGCTCAACCAGCCAGACAGGAGCCTTAACGTAGCGGAGCGGGCATTTGAGGCGCTTTGTCATGCGCAGCCATTGCAGAAGTCCGGATGAGTTTGCTCGTTGTACTTTGGACAAGTCGAGAAGAACTTGCCCGCCTTCTGCTGGCGCCGACGCTGAAGCCTCGAGAATCGTGGCTTCTACTGACTGAAGATCGACATGTTCATTAAGAACACCATCAAGACTTACAACACGACCTTCGCGGGCGACCAGCATTTGAATGTTTCCTTATTTTTGAAACGGATCATAGCGCTTGTTCGAGAGTACACCAGAATCTTGCCGCAGAGGAGTCTATCTTCTGGCAGCTTTAGCCTTTCACCTTGAAGCCGAGTTTTTCGAGGGTCTTGCGAACGCGGGTTAAATCGTCGACCTGAAGCACAATCTCTTGTTCCGTTGTGTCAAACGTGCCTCCGCAGGCAAGCGTTTCTTTGAGTTTCGACTGCAGATTTTTGAGATTGACATCTGAGGCTGCGGCTGGGTCGTCGAAGCCATAGAGGATAGAGACCGGTTTGCCGGCTCTTCCTTTCACTTCACGGCGCAACTTGACGCTCCCAGTGATAGGTTGTGTCAAAATTCCAGTTCCGCTGAAGCCTTTGTTTTCAGAATTCACCCCTTCAGAGCCGCGCACCTGCACGGCAACAGAATCGGGTGATTCGGAGGAAATGAGTTGGGTATTAAATTCGAGCTTGATTGGCTTTTTTCGAGCGTCTGCCATGCCTTGGTCCAGTCAAAGGGGTTGCCAGTTGTTGGATTTAACCAATAGAGGTCAATGCTGGCAAGCTGACGGTAAAAATTGAGCCCCGTCCTGGTCCGTCAGATTCCGCCCAAACAGCTCCGCCATGCAGTTCGACGAGGTGTTTGACGATCGCCAAGCCAAGTCCTAGGCCACCATAGCCCCGGTTCATTCCGCTGTCTTGCTGGCGGAAGCGTTCAAAGACGTGTGGCAAAAACTTCCCATCGATGCCTACGCCCGTGTCTGCAACTCTCACCATCACTCGGGCACCTTCGCTGCGCACAGCAACCTTGACCCGGCCATTGCGAGGCGTGAACTTAATGGCATTCGAAAGCAAGTTCCAAAAGATCTGCTGCAACCGCGTGGTGTCGCCGTAGATAGGGCTGATGCCGGGTTCGAATTCCGTAACGATGCGAATGTTCTTTGCTTGAGCCGCAAGAACTTCTGCGGAAATAACTGATTCAACGATGACAGTGAGGTCAACAGGTTTGGCAGTTAACTTAAATTTTCCTGTAATCACTCGACTCATATCGAGCAAGTCATCAATGAGCGTGATGAGTGCTCGTGCGTTTCTTTCCAGCGCATCGAGAGCTTCGTCGCGCTCGCTTGAATGAAGGTCTTCATATTTAAGCAACTCAGTAAAGCCGATAATGACTCCCGCAGGTGTGCGCAATTCATGGGATAAAGTTGCTAGAAATTCGTCTTTGACCGTATTTGCATTGAGTGCTTCTTGATACAGGTGTTCAACTTCCCGGCGTGCGGCCATCTCAAGCTCAAGTGCCCTGCGCCGTTCGGCCTCAAGTTTTTTCTGTGCAGTGATATCCATCTGTACGCCAACATAGCGAATGAGCTTTCCATCGGAATCGCGCACAGGTTCAAGCTTTAGGTGGTTCACCCATGGTCTGCCAGCTTTGCTGTAATTGACGACCTCGCCGATAAAGCCCTCTTCACGTTCAATGGCTAACCGCATCTTTTCAACAACAGCAGGGTCCGTCTCGGGGCCCTGCATGAATCGACAATTACGCCCCAAGACCTCTTCTTCGCTGTATCCCGTGAGTTTCAGAAATCCGGCACTGACGTAAACAATTGGATTGTCGGGGAGCGATGGGTCAGTCAAAACAATACCGTCGTTTGCGCGTTCTATGGCAACTGACTTAAGAAGAATTTCCTCCTCAGCCTTTTTCAGATCTGTGATATCTTCATGCGCCACGACCAACCTGCGGCCAAGATTCGAGTCAAATCCTGTCACTCGGCAAAGAAACCACCTCCGTTTTGTTGGAGCATGACAGGGATATTGAGTCACAAATTCGGAAATTTCACCGTTGAGAACCTTCTTGATACCGCGCACAGTTTCGAGCGAGTTAGACGACTGTTTTGAGGTATCGTTTTCGCAGATTTGCAAATAATTGAGACCCAGGAATGAATTGGGATCCGCCGCTCCAGAGTTTTGCGCAAATTCGCGCCAAGTTCTGTTGACCGCGGTAATTCTTCCGTTCGAATCAAGAATGCAAATATGTGCAGACATGCTGTCTAATGTTGCGGCAGAAGATAACAGTGTATCCGAAAGTTCACGCTCAAATTGGTCACTTTTTTGAGTTTGCGCGACAAGGTTCGCTTCAGTGCGTGCAATGCGCGCTCTGAGACGACTGTTGTCACTTAAAAATGAAAATCCGTTTTCAAAAAGTGCTCGCGGACTCAATAAAATCGAATCCAATGCAAGTGTACAAATTGTAGCGAGCAACAAGATCGAATGAATGATTTCAAATGAGGTGTTTGGGATAATTAGGTTGAGTAATGACGTTTGAAGAAAAAAGTAAAAAAGAATGCCAAAAATGCGGCTATTATGGCTAGGGAATCCCATCCGGAAAAGCCAAATGAGCCCAAACAATGCAGCAACAAGAGCATTCAGGTTCATCAGGATATCGAATCCGGATACGAGTGAGTCTGCGGGGCGAGCCAGAGCAAGAAAAATGCTGATTGCAATCATAATGGCCATATTCGTGAGCGGAACAATCCACCACGATTTTTTGCTTCGACCAATTTTAAGAGAATCGTCTGCGAGAACGTAGGAAAGCAGTATAATAGGTAAGGCAGCCCATGCGATTGCGGATTCAGCAGTTAACTGCGACCACTGATGATTCGACCACAAGGCTCCGATGCGCAGAATCTGCAGCAAAAGAAAACAGGCGAGCATCAGCAGCGAAGCGTGTTTTCCCGGCGTCTGCCCTGTATTCTTGAGAAACTGCAGTTGATTGAGCAAAAGCAGGAGAATGATAGGTATGCTGATCAGGGAAAACGAAAAAAGTAGACTTTGGTTTTTTGTCGAACCCCAGAAGCTCCTGCCGGATACATGAGTCAGAACCGAAATAAACAGAAGTGGCAGGTGGCAGAGAAGTAATGCATTAAATTTTTTCAGTGAATTATCAAAGACTTTTATTTTTATTATGTTCATATCTGTTCTATCGCCACTCTGATTCCCTGGACTGTTCTTCTGTGGAATCAGCATATCGGCGACACTGATGCTACAATAGCGAAGAAATTTACCAATTGGTAAGGAATATTTCGCAGTGAACTTTAAAATTTTTCCCCGTCATTCTTGGCTACTTGTTGGTTTTTTGCTTACCTATTTGGGATGGCAGGGGAGGGATTACTTTCAAAAGCGTAAGAGTCCTTTGTTTGATTTTGCTCTTTTCGTTGAGGAGCAAGAACATGCTCTGGCCACTGCCGTGTTGAATTGCAGTTCAGGTTCTGATGCCCCAGCGGGCTGCGGTGAAACGGCCGCAATGCAAATGCTTTGGCGGTCGACTGCAGATTCGGAAGTGACTTCGCTGTTTGAGAAGGCGTGTCTGGGAGGCGATTTCAAAGCCTGTGGGCGAATCGAGCGGCTGCGTGTGGCACGTGCTGCACGCTTAGCAAACATATGGCGAAATGCACCGAGCGAAGAGCTGGATATGCCTGCTCCTCAGGCTTCAGAGGGGTTTGCTTCAGGGCGCTGGCCGCGGATCAAATTTCTTAAGGGCGATATTTCATTCACACAATGGCTCGATGTGGCATTGCAATCGGTTGCACTGGATACGAGCGAGAAGATTGCTGATCTGCTGTGTGGATATTCGAGCGAGCTGCCGCGCACGTTGATTTGCGTGAGCGATGGAAACTTGAGGATCAATATTGCGCTCGGGCGAGTGGTGTCGCTTGTTGAACAAGGGGCTAGAGTCTTGAAGACAAGCGAACAAGGGGTTCATCCGCTCAATCGTTTTTGGCAGGGTGTGGACCTTCGCCGCGCAGATTTCGAATCTGCAACACGACGTATCGAGAACGAGAGCGAAGATTCATTGCTCGCAGAAGAACAAGCGCTGTGGCCTTGGTTGGCAAGCAAAGATTGGGATGCATTGCTTACGTTCAATGCTTATGCCGTGTTTTCCGGTCTTCCATCGCATGAATTTTTGCATGGGCTGTACTTTCATCATCAAGAGTTTCGCGCTTCGGTTGAAAGGGTTGCCGCGGACAAGATTCCCTATTTGGATTACGTTAGAAAGTTTATTCAAAGGATTTATAGAACAGAAAATGCATTTGTTTTGAGGAATGAAATGCAAGCGTATATTCTTCAGGCAGAGAGTCCATTTGCGCAAAACAAATTGCTATCGACGCGAACACGCTTTGAGAGTCTGTTGAGCGAGCAGAACCCCAATCGGCCGTGGAAGATCTTTCAGCACGGGTATTAGCGACGAGAAAATTGCAGCACAGTGAAGAAAGACGGCTTTTGAAATTTAGCAGCCTGCCGTGTTGGAATTGCATTTGAAAATCGTCATTTGCTCGGCGTCAATAAACTCAAGAACCTTGCCGCCGGTCATCCAAATATAATTGCTTTTCATGCGGTCGGCCGTAGGCAAGACATCGAATAAACCGCGGGCAATAAAAACTGAAACATTCACTGTGTCGGCGCGGAAGTCGTAGTCGCCGATATTTGCCCCAGCGTTGATTGCGTTAAGCTGCCCGGTGAGGCCCTGAATGCCTTTGAGATCGCGATAGCGGGTTGCGCACATCAGCGCACCCCAGATCTGCTGGTCATTGCCGTCGGTGTTCTTTGCGGGCACTCGCTGGCTCTCGACTTCACCTTTGTTAGTGATGAGTCGAATCACAGGTCGAAAGTTTGCGGGACATTCATCAGGACATGTCTTTTGTGCTCCGCCCCAAGCAAGACCGCCAATATGTGGCGGTTTGGACATTTTTGTACCACGAAAGCCTGTTGGTAAACCTCCAGAAATCGGAATACATGAATTGACCCAAGCGATTTTGGCATTTGCTTGGCCACTGCTGATGCTATCAAAGCCGAAGCCAAGTGCAGCCGTTTTTTGTGCGCTGTAGTTGTTAGTGCTGCAAACGAAGTCACTGAGCTTTGGGGTTGTGTCTTTGATGTTGCCGGCAACTCTTTGCATGGGGCATGCGCGCAGTGGGGTCGTGACGGTTTGAAAACTGCGCTCGAGATTTTTCAAAAACGTCATCATGTCCATGTTCGCCTGCGCATTGACACGGACTGTCTTTGCAGATGCCATGTAATCACGCATCAAAAGGGCCCCGGCTCCTGAAGCCGTCACCCCAAGAGCCGTTGCAACGGTGAGCTCAACTAACGTCAGACCCGCCTGGCTGTTCACTGCAGTTCAGGCCTCATTTCGCAGGTTGAGCCGCATTCTTTGCACTCTTCATCAACATGTTTTGAATGACCAAATCGCCCGTGACCACTCCATCTGCAAGCACGTAGTGGAGGTCGGACTGATCTGCCGGACCTTCCAACGCAAGATTTGCAACCATGCGTCCGCTTTCGCCGATTTCGATCAGGCCGACTCGTTTATAGGAGCCATCGGCAGAAAGAACCTGGTCATTCAATTTCAGGTCTTTTGCTACGACCCAGCCACGTTTGCTCATGAAGGGATGTGAGTCGGTGACTTTGACCTTCGCATTGCCAATGGTGACGTGGATGAGTGGCTTGTTCTCTGGGCCAATCGTGAGTTTGGCAATGCGTGCAGGTGTCTTGGTGATGGGGTTGTGCACGAGCTCGCCAAGTTTCAGCGCATCCACCCGACGCAGCGAACCGTCGGCCATTTTCACTGAAGTTGTGATATCGAAGCAGCCATCATGATTTCTGCAAACATAACCTGCTTCGACAGAGGTTGTGTAAGCAATTTGGCAGGTGCTTGGATCATCTGGGCGATAGTATTTGAAGTACGCGCAACTGCTTGCTTGGTAGCCGGACAGCTGTTCGGGGCGGTCGAGCGACTGCACGGAGTAAGCTGTGAAGCTCCTCTCTTCGCCTTTAACAAGCCTTCGGCATGTGCTGGGTTTTCCTTTGTCATCAGTGCATGGGTCGTCGACATAGGAGTCTTGATCCCCTTCAAAGCGCGTTGTAATACCCGCCTTGAAGCTGTTAAACGCAGCGCGCAGCGGATGAGAACTCCACTTGCCTGCACCGGCAATAAAATCATCACTCACTTCAATTGCCGACATGGCCATCGATGCCGATGTTTCATTTTCAAGTTGATCGGTGGCTGGCATGTCCATGAGCAGTGCTGATTCTTTATCGAGTTGGTCTTGAACGACTTTGGCCCATGCTGGATTACACGCAACCTGGACGGCGATGTCAGAAAAGAGAATGGTTTTTTTGCCACCGTCGCTTGCGGGAGCAGCTGAGGGAACTTTTCGAGTTTCCAGCGCACATTTCGTGCGCAAAGATGCTGTGTAACTGGCCACAGGAATAGCCACACGGGCACAGAAATCTGCTCCTGGGGTTCCCGCTGAGCTCCCGCATCCGGCTTTGTAATTCGCCATTTTTGAACCATCGAATTTCTGGCTGTAGGGAGTTCTACCAAAGTCGTGGCCGTTGGTGTCAGAGAGAAAGTATTCGAATCGCGGACCAACGTAGCTGGAATCTTTTGGAGTGCCATCTTTATTGAACCCCGGGGTTACCCCAACAAACGCATTTCCAAGGTGCTGTGCATAATTGACTTCTCCAAGAATCGTCGAACGTGGGTAGGGATACGAGCTGCGCATGCCTTCCGAATCGAAAAAGGCACCTTGCGGAGGACGTGCGCGCTGATTCTTACCGACAATATTCTCGCTGATGATCTTGTTACGATACTCGCTGACAACCGCGTAATTGCCAGCAATCTCTTGGGGTGGTGGGAGCGGAATGTTTTGTCCAAATTCGTCTTCGTTGGGACCATCCGGACGCGGCTCAAGTTCGAGCAGAGAATATTTACCGGCATTTTGCTTGCCAGTGGCATCGAGGGCGCGGGCAGCAAAGCCTAGGTTTGTGCCGCCGCGTGCAACGAATGTCTTGGGCCGCATGTAAAAGCAGACGTCTGCTGCACCATTTTTTCCAAGGAGACCTTCGTTTCCGCTTGCAAGGCCCATCGACAACTGAGCATCGAGCTGAGCAAATTTTTTGCCATCTTCAGTTTTACGCTGCGCGCGCACATGTGCATAGTTTCGACTGTCTGTCTGAGCTTGGTACGACATAAAAGAAACGGCAATTTCTTTGTTTTCGGTCACCGTTTTGCCGTCTTTCTTCACAGACACAGGCACACAAACACTCACTGCCGCACATTTTTTATCGGCTGCCGCACATTTATCGACGGTGGCTAAATTAAACACCCAGAGCGAATTTGCTCCAGCTGATGCACAATTGATTGCTCCCACCTTGGTGACTATGTCGCCGCAACCTGCTTTAAATTCATACCTGAGCGAATCTTTTTCATTGGGCTCAAGCCGACCACATGCTTTGTTGAATTGCAATTGGCCGGTTGAAACCAATTGCGAGACAGCCTGAATGGCCGATTCGTTTGCGCGTCTGTCCATTGCCGATTGGTCGTTTGCAATTCGGGCAGAACGGAGATTTTTGTTCATGACAACCATGGCGGTTGAAGCCAGTGCCACTCCTGAGATCAACACAAGGCTGGTCGTGATCGTCGAGCCACTTTCTGAGTTCGGCTTTGAGAATAGTGATTTCAACATGAATAGACTCCTTTGCTCACGACTCAATTAAACCTTAATTCACAAGAAGAACTACATGAATAAATCCACGTGGGGTCTTGCAGGCATCCTTCAGTGCCACCTTGAACCAACCTGCCACCCCGCGAAGGATCATTGCAGTTTGCAACTTTGACCCCAAATTTTTCGCTTGAAAATTCACGCACTGATTTGAAATATTGCTGCGCACTTGCTGCTTTATCCACGTTCGTGGCAGTGTAAATCTCTGCACTCACGCGGGTGACTCGATTCATCACGTAACGACCATTCTTTTCATTTGTGGTTGGATTGCATTTAATTTTTTCTGAGGTTTCTGCATCCATAAAGCTTGCTTTTGCAATAACGAGGCCAGCAACAACAGGTTGGTCGATGTTTTTGACCCCTGTTAAGCTCGTGGATGAAGTATCTGTTGAGCTAAATAAATTTCCCTTGAACACAAAGCACATGGTGAAAGAATCGACATTCCTCAGGTCGGTCTGGGGGTTTGAGTAACCATTGACTCTCGGCTGAACGGAAGGAGTCCACGAGGAACCGGCACGCTGCACACATTTGTCAAATGCGTCGCACATGGTTTTTCCCAGGGTGTTGCCTTTTGGAGAGGTTGCGCTTTGATTGCACCAATCGAATGACACTTGAGCGGGTTCTTGGGTTGAGGGAACATCCGCAACGTTGCTCACTGGAATCAATGCACCCCAAGGCACGCTTGAATCAACCGCACTTGAATCGCCAATCTTTTTTTTTGAAATGTAATTTCTGATTCTTTCAATTTGCTCGGCTTTTGATGAACCTGAGGGGAAAGTCTGCAGCGCGAGTTTGAAGTCGGTGCCGAGGGTCCAATTTGCTAAATCACTTCCCAACGAGGGTTTCAAAGCCGCAAAAGCAAAACTGCTCACATCGCTGCAGTAGCTCGAAAGGTTGGTGGATTTATCGGAGTTCACGTGCATCGACCACTGCATTAGTTTTGAGAAGTACTGTTTGAGGCGAGTCACAGCAAAGCTCTCGAAGTACATCTGTGGTCCTGAGGTCGATTCGGATTTACTCGATTTGCGGAGCTGTGCGAGAAGTTTGAACGAAGCAGCAAACACAGTCACAATCACCGCCAGGCCAACCACGACCTCCGCGAGTGAAAAACCGCTTTGAGACTTGGGGTGTTTAACTAAACTCCACAGCACCGAAGCAACTCCTCCTTGGGGCAAAACCAAACCGCTCCAAATGTGGGTATCGGCCTTTTTCAAAGAAGTTTGATGTCTTTTGGCTAAATTACTGAAAAATTTAGATTAAATCTGACGTTCTGAAGGGCGGATTGATTAAGGTTGGGTCCAAAAAGGCCTTGTAGGCATAGAACGTTGAGAATTTGAGCCACAATGCACGTTGCCAAGTCTGTTTTGATAAGCGCTGTCTTCCACGGGCGTTGGCAGCAAACCAAGCGAAAAAACGGTTTTCGAAATTTCGCTGATCACGGGCTTCGGGAGATCAGTTCTGCCAAACAAAAGTACTCGGTTGACAGCAACAGAATTGACCGGATTCGACCAGCGGCTGATGGCGCCGTAGTCGCCCTCTGAATACAGCAATGGCACCGTCATGATTTGTTCAGGTGAGAAACCAAAAGTTTCTGCCAGCCCAGAACTGCCACTTAACACCGCGTCGATGCGTTCTTGGATAGTTGCGTTGAAGGAGTCGAGATCGTCGTTCAGCAGTTGAGCTGCCTTGCGTGGGCTTGGCAACACGGCGACAAAGCTCGAACGGCCTTTTGGCCAGAAGGTGAGCATTTCATCGACGTGCTTGATGTACAGCCAGCCCGTATCAAGCGACACAGGTTTTTGCAGCTCTTGCGCTTCAAGAAACGCAACGATGTCTGGATGCAGGGTGTTTTCAGTGTCTGGATTTTTGCCGTAGTAGATGCGTCCCCACGGGAATTTTTCGGTGGCGGGGCTGACCTCTAAATTACCAAACCAATCAAGCCATCCATCGCTTGGGTTGGCTTGTGCGCGTGGTTGAGCAACTTCAAGGTAACCAACATCAGGAGCCAGGCGCGTAAGTCCGAAGCGGTCTTGTCCGCGTGGAGCATTCAGAACAACATGCATCCGAGTTCCAGGAGCCTCTGCGTAGCCTATCTCCATCGTGTCCTGCATCCACATTTCTTGCCATGCGTCTGTTTCGTACACTTTCAGTGCAACCTGACTGAGAAGAACTGGCAGCGGCAATTCAATTAGCATACGCCGGTTTCCGTATGTTCCACTGCTGTCGCGCGAGACATATAAAGTTTCCATGTGTTGGGTATTGGGTAACATCAAAAACGGCGAGACTCGCAAGCGCGCTGAATCCAAAATCGCACCAGACTCTGATTCAACTCTGACACTCATAAAGCCATCCCATTCGCGTGTGGCGAATTGGCATGACTCGATTCCAAGAGAAATAGATTTCTTGTTAGATAAATCAACGTCGCGCAAACTTAAGTCGTTTGGTATTTTTTTCCATCCAGTATTTGTTTTTAAAAACCAGTGAATATCCGCAGAGGCATTGGTCGCGGCCAAATGAACTGAAAGTGTTTCTGGATTTTGCGCAGTTGTTGCTGGAAGGGCGATCTCCACGCGAGCGAGATCTCGTTCATCATTTGCCCCATTCACTTCGTCGTCTTTGCAGTCAATGATGCCGTCGCGGTTGTCATCGTCGAGATTGGGTAAAACCAAGGCACCGCTTCCCTGCCACGACCAGTCGTCCGCAACAGTGTCCAATTCATTCAGGCGTGTGTCGCGGTTTGAATCGACTAAAATTAGCCTATTTTCGCCGTTTTCGCCGCGATTTGCGCGGCTGAAAGGAGATGATTGACGTTTCTCAGAGCAGGAAATCAAGAGCAATCCGAGTGAAAAAACAATCTTGGAAAGTCTCTTCATTTAGATGGTCCTATGCTAGACATCGATTCGGTTTCGATCACTACAACCAGAACCGAGTGAATTGCATGAATGAAAAACAAGACTCAATCCAGGAATTTTTCATTCAGGGCATGAGTTGCTCGGCTTGTGCTTACCGCATTGAGAAGGGCTTGTCGAACACGCCCGGTGTTGCCAGGGCTGTGGTCAATTTTGCGAATCATACAGCCGTTGTTGAAAGTTCCTTAAATTCCCTGGAAATTCAGGGAAAAGTCGAATCTATTGGCTACAAGGCACAGCCTCTGAGGGGTGCGTTTTCCCTGGAAGTGCAGGAGAAAAAAGAACAGGCCCGTGCCCGGACTCGGCTTATTTGGGCTCTTGCGCTTGCATTGCCGGTGGTGGTTCTTGGCATGAGCCACATGTGGTCCGATCGCTCGTGGGGAGGCTGGGTTGAGGCTCTTCTCACGGCCGTTCTATTGCTCGGGCCTGGACGCAAATTCTTTAGTAGTGCCATTGCCCTGCTCAAACACAAATCCGCCAACATGGATACCTTGGTTGCGCTCGGAGCAGGGATCTCTTTTCTTTGGTCTGTTGTTCAGATTCTGCAAGGTTCGATGCACTTTTATTTCGAATCATCGGCGGCAATTATCGCGTTTGTTTTGCTTGGAAAATATATTGAACAACGTATGACTTGGCGGGCCACCGAATCGCTTGGCGCGCTCTTGCGCTTGCAACCCCAATACGCCGCGCGCGTGTTGAACGCGAATGCAACAGAAACTGAGCTTGTTGATATTCGCTTTGTTCGCCCGGGGGACTTTCTCATGGCGCGCATGGGTGAACGATTCGCCGCCGATGGAACTTTGCTTGAAGGAAGCACCGAAGCTGACGAAGCCCTTGTCACAGGTGAAAGCCTGCCGGTTGTTAAGCACAAGGGCGATCCGCTTGTCGCTGGTTCTTTGAATCTTTCACAGGCTGTTGTGTATCGTGCCGATCGCATTGGGCCGCAAACGCGGCTTGGCGAAATTGTTGCTTTTGTTGAGCGCACGCGGCTCAGCAAGGCTCCCATCCAACGACTGGCAGATAAAGCCTCGGCGGTTTTTGTACCCATTGTCCTTCTACTGAGCCTGCTCACATTTGTGGGATGGTTTTTCCTGGCAAAAGCTGATTTGTTGGGCTCATTAAATGCCGCCATTTCAGTGCTCGTTGTAGCTTGTCCATGTGCGTTGGGGTTGGCAACCCCCATTGCCGTGGCGGTTGCCACCGGACGTGCGGCGCGTTTGGGGCTTTTATTCCGCGATTTATCTGCACTCGAAGCCCTTCAGGCAGTGCAAACTCTAGTTCTTGATAAAACTGGAACG
>RGDM01000210.1 GCA_009918675.1 bacterium | reverse complement strand
CGCATGAGTGGAAACTGAGGAGGCTGCCCATGCTTGAGTACATGGACAAATACCGCGACGTACCGCGCACAACAACATGCACCACGATTGATAAACCGATTCTGATTTTCCTTGGTCTTGCGATTGCCGATTTCGTCGCGGGTGTGTGCACGTTCTTGGCCATTGTCCTGTTGTGGGATTCCGGCTGGGCTGTGTTTGCGGCAATGGCTGCCAGCACAGCGGCTGCTTGGGGAGCACGTGAATACCGCAGGCGATACCCAGAGCGATTTCTGCAGCAGTGGAGCTGGTCGATGGGCCTGCAAAAGGTCGCGGGTGTGCCGGATCTCTTTCTCAAACGTCGCATTCAAATTTTAGGCCCCTAAGGAGAGAACGTGAATCACAATATAAGCCCTCAAGGGCTTGCGCCGTTCACTGCGGTGCAAGCAGCCCTTCTTGCGCGCTTGCGCACATGGAAAGCGTTGTTTTTTGCCTCATCGGGTGTGCTTTTGCTCGTGGTTTTTGCACAGCAGAGAATCATCTTTCACAAGCTCTTTCAGAAGATGAATGAGGAGATTGTGATTGTTCCTGGCAGTCCAGAATTCTTCCGTGTGCGACCAGGGCAAATCCCCAGCGAGAGTGTGTTTCAATTTGCCGAATTCATGGCTGCACAGGTGGGAACATTTTCTTACCGGAATGCACAGTACCAATTCGGCAAGGCGGCGAATTACATGCATCCCGCTGCACGCGGGAGGTTTGAATCCGGTCTTGCCGACAGGCTCAAGGATTGGGCCGACAGGCGCGTCGATCAAGCCTTTGCCTATGAACCCGTGCGTTCATTCGACCTTGTGAACGATGCACGCGGAGCCAAATACATTGCGGCCGTGGAAGGACTCCGCACCCAATACGTAGAAGGCCATGCGTTCAGCGAAACTCGTAACGTGTTGCTTTTGGAGTTTCGTGCACAGGGAAATCTGACTGCCGAAAAACCCTACCTTTTTGAACTCGAAAATCTGGAGTGGCTCACGCCTGAGCAGTTTGACGCTGTGAAAACAGCGCGTGGCTTGGGGAATTCTGCCGCACGCAAAAAACAAGGAGAGCAGTGATGGAGTGCAAAGAAAGAGCGGTTGCAGAAACTTTGGGTCGATTGCAGCGGAAGGAATTAACAGATCGAAAGCTG
>RGDM01000209.1 GCA_009918675.1 bacterium | reverse complement strand
CACAACCTCGGCAAGCAAGCCTTGGGCTCCTCCAGGCCTGATAAGCCTGAATAATAGCCAGACCACTTCCAAGATTTTCGTTCCGATCTCAATCATGCGAGTGCCCTTAACCCAAACTTCTGGGTTTTACCAGACTGAAATTTTTCCGCTGTTTACAACGTTTTTGGGAATTTGAGGAGCCACAGGTTATAGGGTTTCAATTGCAGTATGTAAGAGTCGCCGCTGGAAACCTCAAAGAAAAACTGCTGGGCGCAATCACAACAGCGCGGAATCACCTTTCGCTTAAGGATTGTCTTGAGAGCATCGGACTCACCGCAGCCCGGTATCACTCGTGGGTCAAACGACAGATTAAATGCATCCTTCCAGATCAATCAACTTGCCCGAAGCTTTCTCCAACCAAAATAACAAGCAAAGAAACCGCTACCATCAAAGAGCTTGTCACTGCAAAAGAGTATTCCCATTTCAGCATCAATTCGCTTGCGATGTTTGCCAAACGAAAGCAGACGGTGTTTGCATCGGTATCCGCTTGGTACCGAATCGTGCGTGAGTTCAATTTGCGACGCCCCAGTGTGAGAATCTATCCGCCGAAACCAAAGATCGGAATTCGCGCGTTAGAGCCCAATCAAATATGGCACGTTGATGTGTCAGTGTTTCGCATTGTGAACGGAGCAAGAGTGCACATTCAGGCGATCATCGATAACGCTTCGCGCTATGTTCTTGCTTGGCAGGTTGCTCAGGACTACGGCGACGCGCGTGCGAAGGATCTCATCGAAAAGGCTCTTGAAGTAGCGAACAAACTTTGCACAAAGGTTGCCGTGCCAAACCTGTTTACTGACGATGGCACAGAAAATCAAAACAAGGAGGTCGACTCGCTGGTGGACGCCGGGAAAATCCTCCGCACGATTGCGCAAATTGATGTCGAGTTTTCCAACAGCATGATCGAAGCCCTATTCCGTTCGCTCAAACACCGGTGGCTCTACGTTCTTTCCCTGCCAACTTTCGAGGCGGTTTGCCGCGCAGTCGATGAGTACCTCAACGACCACAACAACAAGATTCCTCACTACGCGCTTGGCGGTGCTATGCCGCTTGAAGTATTCTCGGGAACCTGGACTCAGGAATCCCAATTATTGCTCGCTGAAGCAGCCGCTATAGCAACTTTTCAGAGATTG
>RGDM01000208.1 GCA_009918675.1 bacterium | reverse complement strand
GCTGTATAGTTTTGTGCCAAATTATTCATGCTAAGTGCAATATCGAGGCTATTCTTGTCAAAAATATTCTTCGCTAATCTTAAAGCCTTCTTCTTCCAGTTTCCCGCAAATGTCTTTTCTCGTGAGAGGCCGTTCCTTCTTCGCTGATTTGAGAATCTCGACAAGGTAGAGAAGGCGCAGTGCAGTTTCATTCGATTTGCGTTGTGGCATCGGCCCTCCTTTCCCTCGGCATCACCGAGAATCACTCGTTTCAGTGGCTCGCAGCCGCTGCAACCCATCGGCAAAGAGAGCAATCCGCACCCGAGTCGGGAGTCTGGTTGGAGCTTAAGCAATCTCGAATTTGAAGTAGCTTGGGTACAATCCATGTTTCATCGAGTGTGTGTTCGAGCAAGATGGTTTCGAATTGAAGAGTGTTGTTGAACGCATCAGGGGATGTTTTTCCATTGGCATAGACAAAATACCCCTTGCCGTGAACCTTGAATCCCATTCCTCGCAGAATCCAGGCGTAGATTTCGAGCTGGCGCTTGTATGATTTCCTGTATTCCTCTTCGAGCGTGATTTCTTTTTCTGTTGATGTTGCTTTGTAGTCGACAACAATCAATTCCTTTTTCGAATTGACCCAAACGTCATCTAGCTTTCCACAAACTCTGAAGTTTGATCCGTTGTGCAAAAAGTTGAGGCCATCATTTTTGTTTTGCCAGTTTTCCAAATCTCGATGAGCCCACAAGCGGGTGCTGTGTCTTCTGCATCCTGTGGGTGTCGAATTCCTTCTTCAATAACGCATCCACAGCATTATTGAGCGTGAAGGGAAAGGATTTGACCTTGGGAATCCCCCTGCGGATGTTCAGGTAAAAGCAACGCGGGCACCGCACGTACTCTTCAATTGCACTGCGGCTGAGGTTGAAAGCATCTTGTGAGTTTGGATCGAAGGTTTTCCGCGACAATGAATTCTCCGTTCAGCAACATCTTTCAGATGCTTCGAAGTATCGGTCTTTGGGGTGGGCTACTTGAGTAAAAATGCTTGATTTTGACCACCAGAAATATTTTTCACAGAGAGCTATTAATTAAATAATAACGCATATTTAAAAGAATTGTGTAATGGCCCTGACAGTCTTGCTGTCGACTATCTCTCGACACCGCCCTGCGATGGGTTCAAGGCAGGAGGAGAGA
>RGDM01000207.1 GCA_009918675.1 bacterium | reverse complement strand
CTCTAAAGGCGCTAGTTTTGGGCCGCGAGCCCCTCTTGCACTTGCGAATAAAGCAAGCGCAACCGCAATTCACGCTTCATACGTGTATTCACTAAGCGACGTGATTCGCTCATAAAGCTCATTTGCATTTCGCCTAATTCAAGCTTGGCTTTGGAGCGACTAATCCGCGGTGGTTTGGGTAATTCATAAATACCCGCCGCCATATCAAAATAGTCCCCCATCAACATTTGGCTGTCGTCGTTGATGTTGTAGGTGCGTTGTGTTGTGCCGCGCCACATGGCTAACTGACAGGCACGTGCTAAATCATTCGCGTGTATGTGGTTGGTGAACACATCATCTTGCTTTTGCAAAACTGCTGTGCCGCGCATTAATCGCTCACGGGGTGTTCCACCAACACGGTCATTGGCGTAAATGCCAGGAATACGCAATATGCGCATTTGCATCGCACTGCTGCGTAAACGCGCTAGATGACGCAAGCGCTGCTCAGCATCTACTCTGCGCTGTGCTCTGCTGGTTTTGGGGTTGGTTAAACGCGACTCTGTCACCCACGCGCCATCACAGTCTCCATAGACGCCGCTCGTTGAGCCATAAACCATACTGCGGGGGGCTGTTCGCAACATCAAGGCACGGGCTAGCGCTAATGTGCGGGGATCATGGTTGCCTTGAAGTGGCGGCGGAGCCAAATGCACCACGCGTGTAGCAAGGCCTGCTAAGCGTTTCAAAGTATTGGGTTGGTCCAAATTACCCAAGAGAGGGGTTATACCGGCATCACGCAGTTCAGATATTCTTTGGTACTGCGAAGTCAATGCAAAAGTTCGCATATGGTGTTGCACACGCGCCAAACGCATGCCGACATCGCCACATCCAATGATGAGGAGTCGCTCACGTCTAAATCGTGCGGGCAGTGCGCCCAAAGGAGTCTGATTGGAAGGCAAAATACGTCTTAGCTAAAAGTTCAAGGATAACCAAAGATGCGTTTTCAGATTTCTGTGCAACCCAGTGGCCGTTCTTTTGATGCGGGCTCTGATGAAACTCTCCTCATGGCAGGTCTTCGCCAAGGCATTGGCTTGCCGTATGGCTGCAAAGATGGCGCATGCGGTTCATGCAAGTGCAAGAAATTATCCGGCACCGTGACCCACGGCGCTCACCAAAGCAAAGCATTGAGCGAGG
>RGDM01000206.1 GCA_009918675.1 bacterium | reverse complement strand
TTTGTCTTGGATATTGGCTGCGGCATAGGGCGAAATCTTAAAAATCTTGATGGGAATGGTGTTGGCCTCGATCACAACCCAAACTCAGTCTCGCTCTGCCGGTTGCGAGGCTTTCAAGCGTTCACTCCCGAAGATTTCCGCACTTCTAATTTCTCGCGCCTGGAACGCTTTGATTCAATTCTAGTGGCGCATGTTCTCGAACACTTGAATTACCAGGAACAGAAGAATCTCCTCCTTGAGTATCTGCCCTATCTAAAAAAAGGTGGGAAGGTGGTTTTGGTCACTCCTCAGGAACGTGGTTACGCAAGCGATTCGACACACGTTTCGTTTGTGACAAACAAAGAAATGTCCCAGCTCGCCAGTGAGCTGGGCTTGGAAGTGATCAAAGACTACAGTTTTCCCTTTCCACGGTCGTTTGGAAAGATCTTTATTTACAATGAATTTGTTCTCGTGCTTCAGCAAAAGAATTAAATTAATCCTTTAGCTCGAATGAAATTAAAAAATCTCATCCGCACATCGGCCGGAAATAGTTTCATTGTGGTGAGTTGAGCCAGGTTGAAGAGAAGGTCGAAAAGAGACGGCCTATAAAGTCCACCTCGCACATGTTCATACCGGATCTGAAGGGCGAATTTTTCCATTGCAACCAGCTTTGCTCGCGTGGTTGAGTTTGGATGATCTCGATATTTCAAAAGCACTTGTTGAATATTGGCGAGCTTGCCTGTGGCGCCAATCCTGAGCCACATGTCATAGTCTTCACACGGGCCATATTGAGCACGCGACCTGACACTTGAGAGAGCCGATACCCTCAGTGCAACCGTTGGTTGAGCCAAAGGTGAGCAGCGCAAGATAGATTTTACAAGTGTATCGTGGTCTGCTGCATATGTGCGAATATGTTTTTCGTTTGTTTCTGAGTTGAAGATTTCAATCCATCCTCCCACGGCAACAACGTCGGGGTGGGTTTTTAGGTAATTGACCTGTGTTTCCACTCTCTCTGGCAAAGAGATATCATCTTGATCGTGATACACAATAAATTCGTAGTCCTTTGCAGCGTCTAAAAGTCTGTTTTTAGTACCCGGAATACCCAGGTTTTGGTCATTGCGAAGGATTCGAACACGATCTGGATGTTTGCGTTGAAAAGCCTCTAAAATTGATAATGTTCCGTCTGAAGAGC
>RGDM01000205.1 GCA_009918675.1 bacterium | reverse complement strand
GGGTCGATCTTTTGGATCAAGTTGGGTGCACCGACGAATCAGGTCTTCAATGTAAGACGGCACTTGCTTGTTCAAATTGGCCGGCAACATTGGCAGACTTTTGTGAAACGTGTTAACGTCAAACAAATTTTTGACCATAAAAATGTCGTAAACAACGACAGCAAATGACCAAATGTCCGCTTTTTCTGTCAAAGGATGGTTGTGGAGAAATCCCTCAGGCGGTCGATGTTCTTTCGACACCTTTACAATTTCTTCTTCCGCAACACTTGCTTGAAACGATGGATCTTGGATCGTATCAAAATGCTCGGCAAGACCAAAGTCAAAAAGCAACACACGGCCATCTTCTGTAAGGCCTATATTGTTGGACTTGATGTCAAAATGGGCAATCCCTTGTTTGTGGCAATCCGAAATTGCTTTGGCCAATTCGCCGACAATAAAGTAGCGTCTTCCCATTGTCAACGAAATTTCGCTTTCTTCCACAAGCACTTTTTCAAGCGTGCTATGGATGTGCTCCATTGCAATGCAGAAACGTCCCTCTTTATCGACCCATGTATCGTAAAGCCGTGGAAAATTGGGGTACTCTTGCATTTCTTTCAACAGAGAAGCTTCAGTCTCTGCAAAAATCACGTATTGCTTGTCAATGATTTTCACAGCAACTTGGCCGTGCTGGTGGTGTGTCGCTTTGTACACTTTTGAAGAACAGCCTTCCCCAATTTGTTCCATGATGCGGTACATTTTTTGGGGACAGTCGATGCACATGTCTTTGCTTTGAAACTTCTCGGCATCCATGTAATGCATGCAACTTTTGCACAAAATCAAAGTGTCTTGTTGCTCATCCAAATTTGGCTCATCCGACTCGTCCATATCCGAATCGTACTCGTAATCCGAATCACACGTCCAATCCCACTCGTGGCGGAGTTGTGTTTTACCCCCTGTGTGACCCACAGGCAACATTCGACCCGAGTTGTCTCCGTACGGGCACGGATTGCCATTCTTTGTTGCTTGGACGGCTGCAAACAGTTTTCTGGCGTCCTCAAATGGCATAATGCCAAGGTATGTTTGGTAAGGCAATGCAGCCAACTGGTCAAAAGTGTAGATTCCACCTACACACACGATGTCCCTTTCATACTTCAAAAATGAAGGGGTAATTGATGTCAGAAATTGTGACATCGTTGGGCAATGGGGCAAAAATGTTGATTGA
>RGDM01000204.1 GCA_009918675.1 bacterium | reverse complement strand
ATGCCAAAGGTAAGCCCGCTCGCGTATCAGTGGGTCAGATTTCAGAAATTTTTGGAGAATCAGTCAATTTAGATATCGGCTCTGAGAGTCTCGAGCGCTCGCTATCAGAGTCGCGGTTAGCCGTAGTCACGTACAACGAGACCACGATTCCCACGAACTTAATAGCCAATTTCCCAACTATTGCGCTTTGGGATCCGAACTATGTTCGGCTTAATGATCGAGCTACAGCGGTTTACGAGGAGTTACTAAAGGCAAAGGTTCTTTTTCATTCGCCAACTGCTGCTGCGCAACACATCTCAGAGATCTGGTCTGATGTCGATGAGTGGTGGAATTCTGAAGTCGTGCAGAGTGCACGGCGTAATTTCTGCGATCACTACGCGCACAAAGTACGGTTTCCGGCATTGACTGTGGCGTCAGTGATTGCCGATAACCTTTAGATAGAAATTTTTGTGATCACACGGAACATCTAAAAGGTCGAATAACTATGTATCTCGACAACAAACGGGTCTTAATAACCGGTGGAACCGGCTCTTTAGGCAAAGTGTTGACCCGCCGCATCTTGTCTGGCCAAATGGGCACTCCGCAGAGTGTTGTTGTGTTTAGTCGCGACGAAGCCAAGCAACACGAGATGCGCATGGATTATCTGAACCGTCGCTCAGTTACAGAAGAGGTGATGTATCACAACTTTGAGCGCAAACTGCAATTCAGAATTGGTGATGTTCGTGATTTTCACTCAGTTGCCCAGGCTTTGACAAATATTGACATTGTTTTCAATGCTGCTGCTCTCAAGCAGGTTCCAGCGTGTGAGTATTTTCCATATGAAGCAGTTCGAACGAACATCGAAGGCGCCGAAAACATTGTGCGCGCGATCAAAGAACTGCGACTCGAAGTTGAAACAGTTGTAGCAATCTCAACCGATAAGGCTTGTAAGCCAACCAACGTGATGGGGATGACGAAAGCGATTCAAGAGCGAATATTCCTGACGGCCAATATTGACTGTCCCAAAACAAGATTCGTCGCCGTGCGCTATGGAAACGTGTTGGCCTCACGTGGCTCGGTTGTGCCGTTGTTTCTGGATCAAATTGATGCTGGTGGACCAATCACGATCACCGAAAAAAACATGACTCGCTTCTTGTTGACACTTGATCAGGCTGTTGACACTGTTTTTGAGGCGATGCAATTTGCAGAAGCGGGTGAAACATATATCCCAAAAATCAAAGCCGCACGAAT
>RGDM01000203.1 GCA_009918675.1 bacterium | reverse complement strand
TGGGATTTCTGGCACGAACAATGGGCTGAACCCGAAAACATGGCAGCTGCTTTGATTGAGTCGGATGGTTCAACAACTCCTTACTTTTGGAAGGGGGCGCGTGCCCTGTTGGCGTCGCTCATCCGGCAGAACAACTCTGTTGAGGATCTCTTTTCCGACTTTCAAAAGTCGTCTGCTGAGCTCAGAGAAAAACTGACCAATGCGGGCGAATTATCGCCTCAAATTCTGGGTAAGGATGGTGACCAAAGTGACGGTGTGATTGGAAGCACGGTGCTGGATCTTGGAATTCTGCGTGAATTGAATCAATGGAACAAGAGCTCAGAGTTTTTTTCCATCACCGACTGGATCAACAACAACACGGACAGGTCATGGACCTATGTTTTGCTCACCGACAAAGACGTTGAGGCATGCAAGCCACTGCTTCGGGTGTGGTTTGATTTGGCTTGTTTGGCTGTTCTGCAACGGGATGCTGGGGACACTCGGAACCTTCACACATGGCTGATTATTGATGAGATGAAAACTGTCGGGCAGCTCCCCAGTCTTCCGAGCATTCTCGACAAGGGACGTAAATATAAGGCGTCTGTCGTTTTGGGATTTCAGGCTATCTCTCAAATCAAAAAAATATACGGAGATGAAGATGCAAAAAGTATCTTGCAAGGGATTCAGAATCAGTTTTTCTTCCGGATGTCTGAGGTCGAGTCTGCAGAATATGTGAGCGACGCCATGGGTGAACACGATGTAGAGCAGGTGAGCTATGGGATGAGCTTTGGCGCCACCGAACGCTCCGAGCGTGGAAGCTTATCACGCGCAAAATCGCGCAAAAAGATCATCATGAGCGATGAAGTGAGGAGCCTCAAGACACTCGAGGCGTTCAGCAAGTTGTGCGGGCATCAGCCTTTTCGAATTCGCTTTGATTTAAAAAGCAGGCCGCGAATTATGAGGCCCGCAATTTCTGAGAAAAATCCTGAAAATCAACCCAAAGCCACAAGCAACGAGAAAAACTTAGCCCCCAAGGAGATTGAGGTTCGAGGACAGCAGACTGCAGGGATACCGTTCTTTCAGCCTGAAGAAGGAGGCCGGAGTCCATGATGTCGTTGGCCAAAGTTTCGGTTCACATGGGTCGGCATTACTACAAAACTGAGAATTATTACGCGAACGAAAAGTGTATCAAAAACTCCGAATGGTTCGGGGTGGGCGCGGCTGAGCTTGGGCTTTCGGGGCATGTTGAAG
>RGDM01000202.1 GCA_009918675.1 bacterium | reverse complement strand
GCTGCGACATGCAATGCGGGTACTTCTGCGCCCGACAAGCTCAGCGCTGGTTCCGACATCAGCACTGGTGTGACATACAAGTGGGTACCACCTTCGGGAGTCACCGGCCGAGTCAACGCATTTGATGTTGTGGTGTATGATGGCACAAACGAAAGCACGACAACTATTCCAGTGTACGTCTGGCTGAAATCAACCAATACAACACCAAGTATTACTGGAACTCTGCCTTTCTCTGGTGGAGTGGAAGATGTTCCGTTTGCAATCAGCTGGGATAGCTTGCGCAACAACTATCCATACAGCGACGATCAATCGGGTCCAGTGAAGTATCAAATCTCATCTGTGGATACAGGTTCGTTGAAGATGAATGGCACCACGGTAACGGCTGGTGTGACACAGGTGAGCATTACAGATCGCCTCGAGTGGACTCCCGCTGCGAACGCAAACGGCACGCTCAATGCGTTCAGTGTAAAACCTGTGGATGACAACGGTGCCATTGCTGCGAGTGCAACCCAAGTGCAGGTGATTGTTGCTGCTGTAAACGATCTCCCAGTGGTGAGCTCGGCTCCATCAGCACTCTCAAGTATCTCAAAAGACACCGCGCAAACATATTCTTACTCAACCATCAACACGCTATTCAATACCAAGATTACAGACTTGGATTTTGCTGGTGGCACACCCACAGCCGGCGCAATTTCATACCGCATTGAACGTGTTGCTTCGGGAACGCTCTACAGCGGCAGCAGCACTGCGGGCAGTGTGATTAACCCAACTACATCTGCGAATATGTATACCCTTGTAAATACGGTGGGCAGCCAAACCAACCCAATCACCAGCGTTTACTGGGTCCCACCCACCAACGCAGAAGGCACATTCACAGTCATGACCGTGCGTCCGTTCGATGGCACCGACTATGCGAATACGGCATGGGATATCACGGTGACCATTACTTCAAGCAACTCTGCGCCCACTTGGAATGCATCGGTGGTGTCTGCAAGCTATATTTCAACCATGGCAACAGCGGTTCTTGAAAATGCCACATTGCCCATTACCTACAGCGCGCTCAGCACAGCAGCTCCAGCAACAGATGCCGATGGCCAGGTTATTAAGTACAAAGTGACTGCGGTGAGCAGCGGTACTCTGACCTTGGGCGGAGTGGCTTACACATCGGCAAGTACAATGCCAGCAACCGCATACTTGAGCACAGGCGAAACCATGCTGTGGACTCCGCCAACTGACA
>RGDM01000201.1 GCA_009918675.1 bacterium | reverse complement strand
TCTGGTAGTAGTTCATCTGGTAGTAGTTCATCTGGTAGCAGTTCGTCCTCTGGGAGCAGTTCATCAAGTGGTTCTTCTAGTAGTTCGTCTTGTCCATGTGGAGCTAAGGCTGATTGCTGCGGGAAACCTGCTCCAGGAGGAGGAGCAGTAAAAGGTAGCTGTTCAAAAGTGAGCCATCCATGCGCTGCTTGCATAGATAATCCTCCTCCTCCAACTTGTGATCCACCTGCTTCGTGGAAGAATTTAGGTTGCTGTAATGGTATTTGCTGTGAAGCTAAAGTTGGTGGATGCGGGAAAACATGTATCCCAAATCCTTATTACGGTTGTAAATTACCCGGTTGTAATGGTACGTATAAATATATTTGCGACGGACCAGCAGAGTGCGATGGTTGCAAAGGCAGTGCCGCGTGTAACTAAATAAGGAGATGATAATATGGATATTTTAATACTTCAATCAGGACCTTCTGGACCATCTGGGCTTCCTGGATTGAGGACTGAAACAGGTTATTCATTTGGATATCCCACAATTTATACAACTCTAGAAGGACCTTCTGGACCAAGAGGCCCTAGCCCTATTGATTCTAATAATAATCCTATACCAATATACTGGCAAACAGGTAATCAATATTTAAATACTTATGGCTTAATTCAATTAGGTCAGTATAGCGTTTCTGGTAGATTTTCTACTGGACCTACTGGTCCATCAGGATTAATTTTTGTTGGACCAACTGGACCTATGGGTTTATCTGGTTTAGTTGGAATTTCTGGTCCATCTGGAGCTAGTGGTTTGTCTCCATCTCAATGCTCTCAACCAAATTTACAAATTTACAATTTTTGTTTTGGCCTACCAGGTGCATATGGACCTCAAGGTGCATGTGGACCTAGTGGTCAGCCTGGTCCAAGTGGAATTTCTGGTCCTTCTGGATTTTCTGGAGCTTTTGGCAAATCAAATATATTTTGTTATGTAAATCCAATTCAATTAGATAATTTATCTGGAATCAGTGGACCAAAAGGAATTTCTGGTCCAAGAGGACCAATTGGGATTAGCAATATTGCAGGCGGGAGAGGCATAAGTGGTCCAACTGGTCCAAGGGGTTATTTTGGCAAAAAAGGTCCATCTGGATTACCAGGAATCAGCGGAGATATAGGCCCAGTTGGTTTTAAGGGAAGATCTTTTGGGCCTAGTGGAGCTTCTGGTCCAAAAGGTCCGATTGGACCTTCGGGATATTCTGGACCTACAAG
>RGDM01000021.1 GCA_009918675.1 bacterium | reverse complement strand
ATTCGATAAAGAGGCGAATCTTTTTCTGGCTGGTGAATGGACCTCAGCAGCGGCAGCACAATTGAAAAGTTCTTTGGAAACAGGCAGCGGAAACTCGTCCCGCTTCAAAATCTTTTCGCTTGCCAACGATTACACGGCCTATCATCTCACCCGCAACGACTATAGCAAGAAAGAACTCGAATCTTGCTCATCCCTTTATGGAAGCGGAGCGACTGAACAAATCAGCGAATTAATTTTGAAAAACATTTTTCTTTAGAAAACGAAACACTCAGAAAAAAAAGAATTTAGACTCCTCAGAGGTCATTCTCCTCATTTAAGATACAACTCCCGTTCTGTGAATTTTCCGTTCCCGACTCTTGGGAAATTCCTGCATCGTTGGCTGTGTAAATCAGCTGCATCTGCGCAGGTTATGCCCATTGTTTGCATCTATCTGAATCATCACACTGAAGCAGTTGTTCTTTGCAAGAGGGGATTTGCGGATGCAACAGAAGAATGTGTTGACTTTAGCTTGCTGCGTTACCTCAACCTTGACTTTAATACCATCTGTTTCGCATTCAGCGCCCCGCGACACCTTGAGCTCTTTTAATCAAAAGATAAGAGCGTCAGACCTAAGGGAATTGAGCCCAATAAAATCGACTCAACCTCCCTGCGCGGTAAAACCATCACTCGAATTTCTCGATGACGAAGCGCCCGGAACATCTCAAAGCAATCTCGTCTCTGCAGCATGGTTTGCCCGTGCTGTGCAATTGCCAACACAAAACCGCAATGAAGCTTGGCAAAGTCTTGCAGTAAAGCCATTGCAAGTTCGGGATCTGTATGCTGGACCATTTGGACTGCATGCGACCCTGCTCGAGTTTGAAAAACATATTTTGGTCATGTACCGCGGTACCCAAGATCCACTGGACTACCTCCTCAATGCTGAGATTTTCACAACCCCAGGTGGCTGGCATGGCTTACCCGGATGGGTTCATGCGGGTTTCTTAACCAACTTCTCACTGAGCTGGAGAACCCTCCGTCGGACACTTCATGAAATGGCCGATGGCAGGAAATCCATCATCTTTGCGTCTCACAGTCTAGGCGGCGTCATGAGCCAATACGCGGCTTGGAGGCTTGAGAATGAAGGCCTGAGTGTCAGCCGAATCTATGCTTTCCAAGCACCGAACCCCGGCGACGTTAATTTCAAAAAAGCATTTGATAGCCGCTTCCATGGCAGAGCTTTTAATACACTTTATGGCGACGACATTACGCCTTACATGCCACCAGCGCGCGAATCGGTGCAGGCATTTGCGGGCGCAACGATGCGTATTCTCCGCGGAACGCTGTCAGCAATCGTCAGGCAGGCAAAATATGCGTCTGTGGATGGACGCTTTGAGATCAGCCCGCAGGGCGAATTGTTTCAGGTGCCCGATGACACCCTGACAGAATCTGAAAGCCATTACTGGGAAACTTACAAGTTTAAGACAGGTGGAAAAGCTTTCCCGATGGGATTATCGGCAAAGCTCGGAATCATTTCGGACCACAATATTAATTTAGTTTTGTGTTCTTTGGCTAAATCAAGCCAAAAACATTGAATGAGAAGACCCGAGAAGGGAAACACTCAGTTAGTGGTCGTGTCCTGAATGCGCTGCATGTACTCCAGGCAAAGAACTTTCCACTGTATCGTGCTTGGTGTTTTCGTCTTTCTTTGAAACCTGTTTTTCACCCACTTTGCGTTGCACGGCTTCGCGATCAAGAAGATAGGCTTTGGTATAAACCCACTTCTGCTCAGCAAGGCCAGCCATCGAGTATTCTGGCCCCATGCGAATCGCATCCACCGGACAAGCTTCTTCGCAGAATCCACAAAACACACAACGGAGAATGTCTATCTCAAATCTCACCGGATATTTTTCAACACCCTTGTCCGGGCTTTCGCCAGCAACAATAGTGATGCATTGAGCAGGGCAATTCGTTGCGCAAAGAAAACACGCCGTGCAGCGCACACGCCCATCGGGGCGCTTGGTCAGAAAATGGGCGCCTTTGAAGCGCTCGGAATATTGAAATTCAACTTCTGGCCACTGAACGGTGTTCGACTCCTCAAGCCCAAACACCTGCTTAGCGAAAGTCACCAAAGTCGTTCCCATACCAACCAAAGAGGTTGCCAAATAACCATTTTTAAAATTGCGTTCCGGGTCGCGAGAGACGTTCACAAAAGCCATGCGTCATTCACCTCGTCAATCAAACCGCGGATTGGGCAAGCTTGCCCAAATCAGCAAAATATTCATCAACAGCCTTCACTGCAGGATACACGGGCGGATTTGCTTTCAGCTTTTGCGCCACTCCGTTAAAATTCACGAATGTACCACTCTTCTCTGCAAATGTTTTCACCGGTATGCGGAGCCAAAATTTCTTGGCGACTTCATTCAACGTATTTCCAAAGTAAACCGACTTTTTCAATTCAACAAAGCGGCTCAGCGCTTTTGCAAGGCTCGGGTAAGCGGATTCAACTTCGGGACCAAACACGAGTGTGAGCTCAGCTCCTGCATTTGCCAATGCAGAGAAGTCTCCTTTCAAGATTGACGCACCGACAGACTCCTGTTTGAGAACTTCAGTCATCCCTCGTGTATTTGGATTGCGATCGCCGCGGAAGAGAATTCCATCGAAGCTCTCTTCAGTCTCAGTTTCTTCCCGCCAAACGAAAACCTTCGGAGTTCCCTTCAAGGTCGTTTTGAGAGAGTTGAGCACCGCGCTGTACTCTTCGCTGGTAAATTGTGCTGTGAAAACAACTGCAACTTTATCTGCAGAGACGGACTTTGTTGCATCTGAAACAGCTTGGAGAGCTGCATGGAATGTAACATTTTCACCGTTCAGAAGAGGTGCGCTCAGGCGTGTTGATGCATTCAAATGTTCGTACATCGTTCGGCCCGTGTCACACATCCAATGCCCGTTCACTTCAGCATTGTGGCGCGGCTTCAGACGATAATATTCACGTTGGTTACTATTTTGGAACAGGTTCACACTGCAGCCCGTTGAGCAACCAGGGCAAACGGTTTTTGCTTCTTTCAAAAACCAAACGCGACATTTGAAGCGAAAATCCTTAGCCGTGAACGCACCAACAGGGCAGATATCCGCCAGGTTATAGCTATAGTTATGCTTAATCTTTCGCCCTTGATAGGTCCCAATAGTCGCTTGGTCACCACGATTAAAAATCCCGAGTGTACTTGTCTTGGTCACTTCATCTTCGAAGCGAACACAGCGGGAGCAGAGGATGCAACGCTCAGTATCAAGAACGAGCGTATCACCAACATCCAGGGCTTTTGGCTTGAGTACTTTTTCATCTTCCATTTGCGACTGATATTTACCAACTTTCATGTAGTAATTTTGCAGTTCGCATTCACCCGCCTGGTCACAAATCGGACAGTCGAGTGGATGGTTGATGAGATGAAATTCGAGCGCCCATTTGTGCGCATCTTTCACTTCAGCCGAAACTGTGTCGACCTTCATGCCTTCCGTCGCTGGCGTGTTGCAGGCAATCTGCAGCTTGGGCATGCCTTCAACTTTAACCATACAAAAACGACACACACCGGCGATCGAAAGGCCTGGATGCCAGCAAAAATGTGGCACGCTGACTCCAAGCTTTTGTGCAGCTTCCATGATTGTGCTGCCTGCAGGAACCGAAATCGACTGATTATTGATGCTCAAGGTAATCTGATTCGACATGTTTCACCCTTGCGCGTGAGCAGCGCTCGCCTTGTTCTTATAAAATTCCAGGAATTCATGCGCGAACTTTTGTGGAATACTGCGTGCTGGTCCTGCTGCTGCGTCGGAAAATGTACAAATGGTGCGACCCATCATTTTGCCAGCGACATCTGCAATCTTTTCAGCATCACCGGGTGCACCATCTCCATTGACGATATCGCGCGACATCTTCAACAACCATCCCGTTCCTTCGCGACACGGAGTGCATTGACCACAGGATTCGTCTTTGAAGAAGTGCATCAAATTTTCGAGCACATGAACCATGCTGACATCTTCTGGAATGACAATGACAGCGCCCGAGCCCAACATTGTACCCGCGGCAGCGAATGCTTCGTAATCCATTGTCATATTTTCAATTTCAGCAGCGGTCAGAACCGGTGCCGATGCACCTCCAGGAATCACCGCTTTGAGTTTCTTTCCGCCAATCAAGCCGCCACAATCTTCATAGATAAACCGCTTGAGAGGGTAACCCAAAGGAAGTTCATAGCACCCCGGACGCACGACAGGACCACTGATATTAAAAAGCTTGGTGCCGGCTGATTTCTCGGTTCCGAACTTTTTGTACGCCTCGGCTCCGTTGCGAATAATCCATGGGACAGCGGCAAGAGTTTCGACGTTATTGACGATTGTCGGTTTGCCTAAATAGCCCTTCACAGCGGGAAATGGTGGCTTGAGCTTCGGCTGGCCTTTCTTCCCTTCAAGCGAGCTAATGAGACCGGTTTCTTCACCGCAGATATAGGCTCCAGCACCAACGTAAACGTCCATATGATGTTTGAAACCTGTCCCCAGGACATTGTCACCCAAGTAACCCGCGTCATAGGCTTCTTTGATCGCTTGCTCGCACCAGGCAATCTCGTCATAGAATTCGCCGCGGAGGTAGATGTAACTTTTTGAAGCACCGATTGCATAGGCGGCGATAATCTTGCCTTCAATCAACATGTGCGCGTTGAGCTCGGCGATGTAGCGATCTTTGTAAGTGCCAGGCTCGCCTTCATCGAAGTTGGTGATCAAATATTTCTCACCTGCGGGTTTTGGCACGAAGCCCCATTTCATCCCAGTCGGGAAACCCGCACCGCCTCGACCGCGCAAACCAGAGGCTTTAACCAAGTTGATTACATCGTCAGGGCTCATGCCGCCTTTGAGAACTTTCTCAAGCGCCGCATAGCCACCATGCTCTTTATAAACATCCAACGAACGGCTGTTTGGAACGCCTTCAAGCTCAGTGAGGATCTTGAATTCGCTCGGCTGACGACCCATGTAGGGACTATTCATCACTGGCATTGTCGTATCCTTTCCTCACGGTTTTTGAGCGGCTGCGGCCAAATCAGCAGCGCATTTCTTGGCTGCAGCAGGAAGATCCTTGTTGCTGTAGTCTTCAATCAATTTCACTGCGGCATCGGGCGTAACGTTGAGGTAACGATCTTTATTTACAAGAGCGACTGGGGCGTAACCACAGACTCCAAGGCACTCCACTTTATGGCATTCGAAAGGCACTGGTTTTCCGCTTTTTTCTGCCGCCGCGATGTAATCCTTTGCTGTAGAGATCGTTTTATCGGCGCCATTGAGCCAGCAGGATATACTTCCACATACTTCAAGTCGGTATGCTTTTGGCGGAGTCTTGCGATACATCGTGTAGAAGCTCAGAACTTCATTTACATCAACAACACTCAAACCATGCTCAGCCTCAAGCGCCTGCACTGCTTCTTTTGAAATCCAATCGTTTTCATCTTGGATCGCGTGCAATATTGGAAGAATACTTGAGCGTCGGGTTTCGTACCGCCCCAGGAAACCTTTGATTTTTTCATTCAATGCGGGCGAAAAAAATGATGCCATGAATCAATTCTCCAAGGTCGACTTCAACGGTCGAGCTCACCAGCAATAATATTGATTGAACCAAGAGCAGCCACTGCATCGGCCAATCGTCCACCGACACACATCTGAGCAAATCCGCTCATCAGCGCAAAACACGGAGGCCGGCATTTCACGCGATAAGGTGTTCCAGAGCCGTCAGACACAACGTAGAAACCAAGTTCTCCATTTGCTCCTTCCACCGCGTGATACACTTCACCAGCCGGCGGTTGCACTCCGTTGATGATGAGCATGAAATGGTTCATGAGTCCTTCGATGTTGCCGTAGACTTCTTTCTTGTTTGGGAGCGAGATGGCCTTGTTGTCGATTGCGATCGGACCTTCTGGCATGTTGTTGAGGCACCAGCGCAAGATTCGGATACTTTGGCGAACCTCTTCCATCCGAACCAGATAGCGATCGTAGGTGTCGCCCTTCACGCCCACTGGTACATCAAATTCAACTTGATCATAGAAGTAATAGGGTTCTTGCTTGCGAAGATCCATTTCGTAACCCGTTGCACGCAAGCACGGACCAGTGAACCCAAATTGAATTGCTGTTTTTTGGTCGATGGAACCAGCACCACGCGTGCGTTGAACAAAAATACGGTTCGTGGTCAGAAGCTTATCCATTTCCTCGTGCGTCTTGGCGATCTGCTCAACCACTTCTTTCGCATCCTGGATCCAGCCCGTGGGAAGATCAAAACCCAGACCGCCAATGCGAGTCAGCGAAACTGTCAGCCGTGCGCCGCAAAGTTTTTCAAACAGGGTATAAACTTTTTCACGTTCGTTGAACATGTAAAAGAAACCCGTGAGCGCTCCCAAGTCAACGGCATTCGTACCGATGCAAACATAGTGGTCAATGATACGAGAGAGCTCATCGAGAACCATGCGCATCATGGTCGCCTTGGCAGGCACCTGAACACCGAACATCTTTTCTATTGTCGCCGCCCATGCGTTGTTGTTGATTGGCGCTGAGCAGTAGTTCAGACGATCTGTGTATGGAATAATCTGATTGTAGTTGTGTGATTCACACATCTTCTCAAAGCAACGATGAAGGTAACCAATCTCAGAATCCAGTTCTTTGATCGTCTCGCCGCCATCCACAACAGCCATAAAGCGCAATGTTCCATGCGTGGCGGGATGCGCTGGGCCAATGTTCAACCACATCAGATCGTCATCATGTTTTTTCATGAGACGTTCACGGTCGCGCTCAAAAGTATGTTCAAGCGGAAGGCCAGACATGGGCTGAATGAGATCAGCCGGATAGTCTTTACGCAACGGATGACCAACAAACTCTTCATGGCAAAGAATACGACGCAGGTCAGGATGACCTACGAATTTGATGCCGAACATGTCGAACGCTTCTCGTTCGAACCAATTTGCACCAGCCCAAACGGAGACCACCGATGCGACTCCTTCGCCGTCACCCACTTGAGTCTTGACGCGAAGCCGACGGTTTAAGTCTTTGTTGAGTAGATGATAAACAACATCAAAACGTTTTTCCCGCTCGGGGTAATCAACTCCGCACACATCCAGCATAAAGTTAAAGCCATGCTTCGTTTTGAGGGAATTCATGACACCCAAAATGCAGTCTTTAGGGACTAACAGAGTTTGCTCGTGGCGCTTGTCGTCGCGTTCTTCAAGCTGAAACTGATGTCCTGGAAGTGTTGAATTAAGGCTGGCGAGAATGTCAGCGTAAAACGGGCTCGCGTTATCCATCGGCTCAGGGCCTCCGTGCGTTCGACGGGCTGTTTCCAGTTTGTGCAGAACCTTACAAAAACATGCACATACAAAGTCATCCCTGAACAGAAGTCAACTCATCGCCCGAACGAAGAGTCGATGAACGAATCACAATTGACGACAGCCGCGGTGCATGACTCAATGAGGTTCGCATAATCCTCCAGAACATCAAGGTCAAAGCGGCGTGATTCTCTAAATTACAAAATGCCCACGAATGGAGCAGGTACGATGGAAATTCTCTCCTCGTTTGGAAAATCGCCGAATCAGCGACACATCGGCTTGGCTCTCGCTGCCCTTTCCAGAGGGGAAGTGATCGCAGTTCCCACGGAAACCGGCTACTGTTTTGTTGGCCTCTCGAGTCAGCGCAGCACCCATGAGCAACTTCTTTCACTCCGAAACGCTCACCCGCGGCAAAAGCCATTTAGTTTGCTCTGTAAAGACGCAAAGCAGGTGAGTGGAGTCACGCAACTCTCAACGTCAGCCTTTCGTATTCTGAATCGAATCTTACCCGGTCCGTTCACGCTCATCTTGCCTGTGCACCGCAACACCCCAAAGAACAGCACTGGAGCTTTTCGCTCTACGGTTGGCGTGCGCATCACCGGCAACGCATTGAGCGAGGCCCTCATGGCACAACTCGACGAGCCACTCCTAATTACAAGCGTCACCGACGCTGAGGAACTCGCTCAAGAGGGCTACACCGACGAAAACTTTGATCCAGCACTCGACCGATGGTGGACGTCGGCAGAAGGGATTCTCACACACGCACGAGGACACGTTCGTCTTATTCTTTGCAGTGAAGAACCCATGCCAATGCGATTCTCTACAATTCTCGATCTGAGCATCGATGGACAATTGGAGATTGTTCGTGATGGTGGGTGGCCTCTGAAAGCAATTGAAATCTGAATTCAGTTGTGAAAGCTCAATCCTTGCCAAAGAAAAAGCCAGCCAGGTTGGAAAAATTTAATTCGATAAGTTCTTCTGCGCTTTGACCGCGCAGTTCACATGTTCGCTGAAGAATGTCTTTTAAAAAAGCGGGTTCGTTGCGATGCGGACGCCGGCCATCAGCCAAGACCGGAGAAAGATCGGGCGAGTCTGTTTCTAACAGAAAAATATCGCTCGGACACTGGCGAACCGATTCGCGCATTTTCTTAGCGTCTGGCCAAGTCATGACGCCGCCGAAACTTGCGAGATATCCAACCGAGGAGAGCTTTTTCAGATCAGCGCTCGGCCCTCCATAACAATGAATCATCAGCCGTTCGACTCCGAATTTTTTCACCTGTTCGAGTTTTTTCCAGGTTATCTCCCAAGCAGAACGACTGTGCACAATCACCGGAAGCTTTAATTCCATGGACAAAGTAACACATGCATCAAAAGCCAAGCTTTGCGCACGCAAGAGTTCATCCTTGTTCAGCCATCCCTCTCGCACTTCACGGGAGGCATCATAACCAGTCTCGCCAATCGCCCACAAAAATTCTTTAAATTGACGCGCGACAGAAAAAAAATTGTCGATATCAGAATTGGCTTTTTCTTCATCAAAACACCCTTCCTGCGTCCTCCAGCGCCTAGCCACTTCCATTGGATGAAGCCCAACGCTTGGAAAGACAAGAAAACCAGATTTTTCTGCAAAAAGAGCTTCGAATCCGTGTTTCTTGGCCGATCCGCGCGAAATGATCCAAGAATGATGTGTCATGAGGATTTTTTGCAGCTCATCCCACCAAACACCAGCGCTTAAGCAACCTCGCACGTCGGCAGCAAGCGCTCTAGCCGCAACCAATACCCAGTCAGATGGTGAAAATGAATCGACATGACAATGGGAGTCAACGAGAACAGAAGAGGGGTTTGCGGCAGACATGGTCATCGCCCCGCCAGCAACGATTCAACATATCCCTGTGTGCCTGGAATGTAATATCCGACTCCAAATGTGGTGGTTAACCAACCCCCCAGCGCAATTTGCCCCTGCTTTTCAATGAAATTATCTTTCCCCCGGTTAAAGGCATGCAGACCCAATTGAAAAAATAAATGACTGCTCATGTAAGCAACCCAATCGGAACCAAAATGACCAATGCCATACATTTTAATTGCGTGATTTTCAGAGGTGTTTGAAGTTGACAAATACAATGCCGGCCCATAGCCGACAAAAATGCGAAATGCGCCCGCCGGAGTGTGAAAAGAAACAATACCATCAACCGGAAGCGTCATCGCGTACCCACGAAATTCGCGTTCGATAGAGGTTTTTAGCGCTGACTTTGAATCTCCAGGATCTTGGGCATTGTCGGAATTCAAGACAACGCGATGACGGATCGCATCAAAGAAAAGTTCTGGACCAAACTGGAATGACGTATCCCAATCGGAGAATTGGTCGGGATGTTGGACTGATGTCAAACTCAGCAAACCCATCAGCGAGGACCGACCGCCAATCCGCTCACTTGTGGTTCTGTCGTCTGGAGTCAGCTGCAGGGTTGGATAAGAGTTTAAAAATGCAATGCTGTTTGGAATTAAGCTGAGAGATTGGCCCAGCACACGACTCACCCAAGTGCCTTTTAGTTTCTCGAATCCAGATCGTGAAAAGCTCTTTTTGAAGGAAGCCTTTTCTCTTCCGTCATAGAGATCGAAGAGACTAAATTTAACCAAGACAGTCTTTGCAGTTGAACTCGAAACCTCCATTTCAACAGCCAGATTCGCCTCACTGTCTCTGAGGAGTTGTGATCTCTTGCGAGCAAAATCGTTCTTCAAAATTTCTTTCACAGAAACATTCGCAAGCCGCGATCTTTTCAAAGCAGCCGAAGCTACTGTAGGAGAAACAAACTCAATGCAACTCTGCTGATTAGCTCTTTTTGCAAATGCTTTTGCTTCTTCTAAAAGAGCGGAGCTCAGACTCAAATCCCCGTCCGTCTCAGGAGGCATCAATAAAACCAACGGGCATTTTTCAGCTATCTCATTCGAAAGAGCTTCCGGCACATCAAGGTCGTGACTGACTTGGAATGGACATTCAAATCCGGCTCCGGTGATAACATCTAAACCGATTGCGGAACCGTACCAAAGAGCCGCCGATAACGGGTTACTCAAGGTGAAAAGTGCGAAGGGTAAATTTCCACCCAACACAGTTCCATAGCGAAAATGACAATCAACCGTTTTTATTTTTTCAAACTCGTCAAAGTGAAAATTCAGTTTCAATTTCGAAGAACGTGGTAGCGTGGCTGAGAACGGAGTCCGCGGATCATTTTTGTCCGGTGAAGCATTCACCGAGACAAATAATCCGCGCGGGTCAGAGTCAACACTAACCGCTTGTGAAGTGCCACCAATCGATGCACACCCGAGAATGACCGTCACAAGAAAACAAGCAAGAAATACGAAGAAAAGAAGACGAATGACGCCCGACTTCACAAAACGAATGAGTTCATCTTTCCCAGATTCCAATTGACTCATAACTTTTTCGCCACACCAAGGTACACACAGTTCATCTTTCTGCTCAGACAAAACTGCGGAATAAGATTCATTCCCTTAAACTTATATGAATGAATCCGAACACCCGTTTGCTGCAAAGAATTGAACCCAATTTTAGTTAATTTTTCCGCCATTATGACTGGAGGAATAAACTTCCTCCAGTCATGCGTCCCGCGCGGAATTCGGCCAGAAATCCACTCCAATGCAAGGATCATCCAGAAAAAAGAAAACGAGGTTTTGTTTATCGTGTCGTAGAGAAAAAGACCGCCAGGCTTAAGAACTCTGTGGACTTCTCTCAGCACCTTTTCAAGATCCGCGACGTGTTCAAGAACGTCAACACAAAACGCCACATCAAAACTCGCATCCTCTGCCGGAATCAATTCGCCATTGCCAACCCGATATTCGATAGACAGATCACTTGCCGCTGCGTGTTTCTTCGCCACTTCAATAAGGGCCACCGCAGGATCAACTCCAACAACCTGAGCTCCGCGCCGCGCCAGCTCCTCTGCAACGAAACCTCCACCACATCCAAGGTCTAAGACTTGTTTATCCATCCATCGGGACACAAAACGATCAAAAAGCTCAAAGCGTGTTGGATTCAAGTGCAAAAGGTCTTGAAATGGACTTGAAGATTCCCACCACTGCGAAGCCAAATCACTGTATTGCTGCAAATTGTTCATTGTCAGTGACCACCCATTTCATCGGATTGGCAAAAACAAAAGAGCTAGTATAAGCCTGTCAGCAGAAGCATTTGCCGCCGAACAACTGGATCGGCAAAGAGCAAAAAAGACAGGAAGCCCCATGACGTCCAAGGATGCCACGCGAGACTTGTTTTTCCAACAAGACAGTGAAATTCAAATCCGCAAGCACGTTGAGCGCAGTCTCGAAATCGCCCTGTCGTTTTTGAAACAAGAAAGCAACAACAAAATCCATAGTGATTTGAGTCTCCCAGACCTCGAGGCTCTCTTTCACGAGGTGGAAATTCCCGCGCTGGGTCTTGGGGTCGAAAAAGCTCTTAAACAATCCGTTGAAAAGGTTGTAAAACATTCCGTACACGTGAGTGACCCTCGCTATATCGGCCACATGACTGGCGCAACACCAACCTTTCACATGGGTCTTGAGCTTTTGATTGCGGCCATGAATCAAAATGTGGTCAAAATTGAAACTGCGCTGTCGGGGAGCTTTGTCGAGGGACAACTGCTCGCCTGGATCCATCGTCTCATTTTCAACAAACACTCAGACTACTACAAAGCGAGAATGCACAAGCCTGAGCTTTGCTTTGGCAACGTTACAGGAGGCGGAACGATGGGTAACCTGACCGCACTCGCTGTCGCACGCAACAAGAAAATTCCGCGCTGCCGCGATTGGGGTATTTTCGAAGCACTGGAACGGATGGGCAAGAGAAAAGTCGGTATCTACGCAAGTAAACGCGTGCATTACTCAATTCGAAAAGCAGCCTCTGTTTTGGGTTTTGGCACACAATCCGTCCATGAGATTCCAGTCATTCCGTTTACAAACCAGATCGACATCGCAGCCCTTGAACGAGTTCTGACACAACACCAAGCACAGGGCATTCTCCCTTTAGTCATAGTTGGTGTCGCCGGCAGCACCGAAACGGGGAGCGCAGATGATTTTATGGCGCTTTCAGCTCTTGCTCAGCGCTCGGGAGCGTGGTTCCACGTCGACGCCGCTTGGGGAGGCCCACTCCTGCTTTGTGAACAAGGACGTACACTTCTCAAAGGAATCGAGCTTGCCGACTCGGTTGTTATGGATGGCCATAAGCTTTTCTCAATTCCGATGGCCCAGGGCATGGTGCTCTTTAAAGATGAATCTGCGCTTGATGTGCTTCGCCACAGCGCACGCTACATTATCCGTGCAGGAAGCGTAGATCTTGGGCGAACAAGTCTGGAAGGAAGCCGCAGATTCGATTCCTTCAAACTGTGGTTTGCGTTTTGGGCGCTCGGCCGCAAAGGTTACAGCCAGCTCGTAGAACATTCGCTGCAGCTCGGACAAACCTTTGCCAAGCTCATCGAAACTTCACAAACCTTTCAGCTCACTAGCGAAGTGAAAAGTAACATTGTCACGTGGCGCTATGTGCCCGCGCGCTGGAAAGCTCGTCTTGATTCGTTGCGTGCCTCAATGCTGCAAAATAAAAGCGAAAGTGCCAGGGACTCAACGCTGCAACAATTAACAGCATTGCTCAATGAAGCGACCGTCGAAATACAAAAGATTCAACGACAAAATGGCAAGAGTTTTGTTTCTCGCACGACGCTAGAATCGGTCTTGCCTGGTTTTGACACCGTCGTATTTCGAGCAGTGCTGTTTCATCCACTCACGTCTTCGCAAACCCTGACCGAAGTGTTGTCTGAGCAAAAAGACATCGGACAATCGGTGATGGCTCGCTTGTGGCCTCGGTTTGAAACACAGCTTCCAGGTTGGGACTCGCCCACTTTGGATGCAACGGAAAACTGACTTGGGGTTACTTCGAAAAATCGATTGCTAAATGTCTCAGGCTGCTTACACTTTGTTAGGACCGTGGCACGATGCCCTGCCTTGGAGGATCTCAATGGCTGAGAAGAAAGCAAACGTCCGCACACTTCCACTCCTTCCGCTGCGCGAACTGCTTGTGTTTCCGCACACAGTTGTTCCGCTTTTTGTCGGACGTGAGAAAAGCATCAAGGCACTTGATGATGCGATGTCGCGAAATCGCGAAATCTTCCTGGCGGCTCAACGCAAATCCAAAACCAACGATCCAACTCCAGATGAAATCTACGAGTTCGGAACCATCGCACAAATTCTCCAACTTTTACGTCTGCCCGACGGAACAGTGAAAATCCTAGTTGAAGGTAAGCGACGCGCCAAGGTCAGCCGCTATGTAGAAAGCTCTGACCTTCTTGTTGTCGAAGTTGCAGAAATCGCCGAACCACCTGGTCAGGCCGTGGAAAACGAGGCTCTTGTTCGCACCGTCAAAGCAGCCTTCGACACATATGTGAAGCTCAACAAGAAAGTGCCACCAGAAATGGTCTTTTCGATCTCATCTATCGAAGATGAAAGTCGATTGGCCGATACCCTCGTTGTTCAATTGGCAAATTTGAAACTTGCCGACAAGCAACGCATTCTCGAAACAGTCGATCCTGCCAAACGTCTCGAAGAGATTTTTGGCATCATCCAATCGGAAATTGAAATTCTCCGTGTCGAGAAGAAGATTCGTGCGCGTGTCAAACGGCAAATGGAGAAGACTCAGAAAGAGTACTATCTCAATGAGCAGATGAATGCGATTCAAAAAGAATTGGGCAATTTTGACGACGCCCGCACTGAAATCGCTGAACTCGAAAGCAAGATTAAATCTAAAAAGCTTTCCGATGAAGCTCGTGATCGTCTCAAGAAAGAACTCAAAAAATTGCGTGGCATGAGCCCAATGAGCGCCGAAGCGACGGTTGTGCGCAACTACGTCGATACAGTCCTTGGCTTGCCTTGGGGCGAGTACAGTACACTTCTGCGCGATCCAAAATTCAGTGAAGAGGTTCTTGAAGCCGACCATTTTGGTCTCGATAAGGTTAAAGAACGCGTTCTTGAATATCTTGCAGTCACAAGTTTGTCCGACAAACTCAAAGGTCCAATCCTCTGTCTCGTCGGGCCCCCAGGAGTTGGTAAAACAAGTTTGGCACGCAGTGTTGCTCGCGCAACCGGGCGCGAATTTGCCCGTATTGCCTTGGGTGGAGTGCGTGATGAAGCAGAAATTCGTGGCCACCGCCGCACTTACATTGGAGCGATGCCTGGCAAAATCATCGGCGCATTGAAGAAGGCCGGAACAAGCAACCCGGTTATCCTTCTCGATGAAATTGACAAAATGAGCTCCGACTTCCGTGGTGACCCAGCAAGCGCGATGCTTGAGGTGCTCGACCCAGAGCAAAACTCGACATTTAATGACCATTATCTAGATATGGACTATGACCTGTCGCAGACTTTGTTCCTAGCAACTGCTAACAATTTACACTCGGTTCCCAAGCCTCTCCTCGACCGTATGGAAATCATATCGTTGGGAGGCTATACCGAACAAGAGAAAGTTAACATCGCTCAACGCCATCTTGTGCCAAAGGCTGCAAAGTCCAATGGTCTCGAGGCAACTGGGCTGAAGTTTGAAGACTCCGCCCTCGAAGAACTCATTCGTTACTACACGCGTGAAGCTGGTGTGCGTAATCTCGAGCGGGAAATTTCAAGCGTCTGCCGAAAAATAGCTCGAGCACTCCTGAAAGAGAAAACGGCCGAAGCTTCTGCAGCCCACGCGGCAGGGAAAATAGGCAAAACTGAGAAGGCAGCAAAAGCTGCCCAAACCGCAGCAACCATTCACGCGGATGCGCAAACAGAAAAAACCGCGACGCCTGCCGGCTTGGCGACTGAAATCATCAAGCTCGATGGCATCAACACGCCACCTGTAAATGACGCAACAATTCGGCAAAACCTTGGACCACGTCGTTTCAGTATCAATGAAACAGGGTTGCGCGACGAAGTCGGAGTTTGCCAAGGCCTAGCCTACACCGAGGTCGGTGGCGACTTGCTCATCACTGAAGTTTCTGTTGTCACAGGCAAAGGCAATTTAAAAATTACCGGTAAACTGGGTGACGTCATGCAAGAGTCAGCGCAGGCTGCCTTCAGCTACGTTCGCTCACGCGCAGCTTTCCTCGGACTCGATGAAGATTTTTACTCAAAAATCGACATCCATGTGCACTTCCCTGAAGGCGCAATTCCAAAAGATGGACCAAGTGCAGGAATCACGATGGCGACAGCTCTGGTCAGTGCACTCACAAAGCGTCCAGTCAGTCGTGACATTGCCATGACCGGGGAAATCACCCTCCGTGGCCGCGTTCTGCCGATTGGCGGACTTAAGGAGAAGCTGCTTGCTGCGCATCGCGGTGGAGTCAAGAAGGTCATCATTCCTCGCGAGAATGAAAAAGATCTTCATGAAATTCCAAAGAATGTTTTGGAGCAACTCACCGTCGTCCCTGTCGACCACGTCGATTCAGTTCTATTCCATGCACTGGCTTGGGTTGGAAGCGACGAACTTCAAGACAAGCTCAAATCTGCCAGCGAGTTGGCCACTCTGAAATCGGCTCAACTCACTGAGCCGCAAGAAACAATACGTCACTGACACCTTTGTCGTTCTCTGCCGATAGGCAAAAGATGCCCTCTGCTAAGCTTGAAGAAGCTCCGCGGAGGGCATTTTTATATGGATGTTGAATTCGTCGAACATCTAAAAACACAATGGCTGGCAATGATCGATGCACTTGAGGATCCGCTCGTGCTGATCGATGAAAATTTCAACATTCGCAGACAAAACTTGGCATACGTAGAAAAGGCCATCAACCCAACACAACTCGACTTAAAAGAGTTTAAGGGAAAGAAATGCTTTGAAGTCTATGCAGGACGCAATGCACCCTGCCCCGATTGTAAAGTCGCCAATGCTCGACAACAAGGCCAAAAAACATCTTGGACAAGCACTGAACTTTTCGCGGGACGCGACGTTGAGGTCCGAGTTCTTCCGAATGTCGATATCGACGACAGCAACGCATTGATCGTGGTTCACTATCGCGACATTACTCAACAGCGCGCTCTGCATGAAAGTTTAGCCCGCGCAGACAAACTCGCAGCTCTCGGCAAACTTGCGGGTGGCGTTGCGCATGAAATAAACAGCCCACTTGCCGGAATCATGGCCTTTGCTCAGATGGCATTACGCGAGATGAGCAAAGACGATCCCCACTTAGAGGACATGAAAGAAATCGAGGCAGCAGCTCAGAAGTGTAAATTGATTGTTGAGGGACTTTTGGGCTTTGCCCGACAAGACTCTCCTGAATCTGTCGAGCCTTATGATATAGTGGAAAACATTCAAGCAACAATCCGGCTTGCTCGAGCCATGCTCCGTAAAGAAAAGATTGAGCTTCGCCTCGATCTTCCGCCGAAACCTGTTTACATCGAAGGCTCTAAAGGACGATTTTCACAGGTGATACTGAACTTAATCACCAACGCGATTTATGCCATGCGCGATGGTGGCGGAGAATTAGAAATAGTTCTAACAGAGTTGGCGGATGCGGTGCAAATTAAAGTCCGCGATTCCGGATGCGGAATTCCGCCACACATTCAAAGAAAAATCTTCGACCCATTTTTCACAACCAAACCCGTAGGCGAGGGAACTGGACTCGGGTTAGCCATTTCATATTCAATTGTGACACAGCACCGAGGAACTATTTCTGTGCAATCTTCGGAAGGAGTTGGCACGACGTTTAACGTGACAGTTCCAAAGCTTCGATTTACGAGTTAAGCACTGCGAAGGTATGTAATGATTGATGTTAAAGACCTCGAAACATTTTTAGCTATCATCGACAGCGGGTCGATATCCCACGCTGCTCATGGACTTGGCCTCACTCAACCAGCAATCAGTCTCAAATTGAAAAAGATAGAAACTGAACTCGGTGTGAAACTTTTTCAACGCACACCGCGCAGCATGGTGCCGCTTCCCACTGCACTTGGAATTGTCCCCAAGATTCGCGAAATCCTAAATAGATTCGATGGAATCCGCGAAACCCTCACCGATGAAATACAATCAACTCAGGGCACGGTCCGAATTGGCTGCTTGATGGGTTGGTTCGATTCACTGGTTTTGCCCGCTTTCGCAACCGTGCACACACAAGCACCTCTGATTCAACTCAAGATCCACGTTGATCAAACAGCGAATCTAATTCACATGGTCACCCATGGGCAATTGGACTTAGCCATCATTGCTCAGCCATTTGATCATGCTGAAGGTGTACATGCGGAAAAAATAATTGATGAGGAACTCGTTCTCTTCGGAAAAAAGCTGCCAAAGCAAACAGATAAATTAGAGCGCAAAAAATCTCTCTTAAGCCGTCCTTGGGTCACTATGACCACTCCAGACTCTATTGTTGACACGTTTTGGAAGGAACATTTCGAAGGAGAAAGCTTTCCGTGGAACCGGGTACAAATCGCGGCTTGTTTAGATCATATCATTGCAATCCCCAAGGTTGTGATGTCACTTGAGAATGCGCTTTGTGTCATTCCAAGACAGATCATTTCACAGGCACAGGGGAGTGCTGATTTTGAATTCGAGAGTGCTTCAATGCAGAAGAATGGCTTGTATCTTTTTGCGCGGAGCGGCTGCCTTGAACTGAAAAGATTCACACTCGTTGCAAATGAAATTCGCCGACTCGCTTATAATAAGAAAGATCAACTGGGAGAACGGAGTTAGTCTGAGTCATGAGTCAAGTTGTCCGATTCTATAAAAACCGAATCTTCCTGACTGCAACGATTGCCCTGAGCACATTCACTTCGGTTTGGCTTGGACAAAAATTTGTTTTTCGAAATTCCGCAATGAGTCTCGCACCTCCAAGCAAAAAAGCATTAAACCAGGCAGAGCTCAATCCCGAAAATATCGTTGCATTACTTGCCGAATCGAACATTATACCAAGTTCGAACGCCACTTCAGCGGTTGCTGAACCAAGTTTACCTCCGGGAATCAGTCTGCCACCAGACATTGATGCCATGGGCTATCAAACCTCAAAATTCTTGATAGACACAAAGTGGGCGACAATCCGATTTGTTGGCGATAATCCTGCAGGCGCCGGACTCAGTGGTGCTGAACTCAATAAAGCGCAAATCGAAGCTTTAGGATCTTTTAGAGACACCATTCCGGTCGTTACAACAGCGCAAACGATTAACGACATGATGGAACAATATTTTTCTCCGCTCATATTAGGTCTGCCACGCGGAGAAGACATTTTGTCTCGTATTAAAGTTCAAGGTGTCTATTACTCACCCCGCTATGTCCCTGCTGACGGAACGCAGCTCGACCGCGACAATGCCTTCGTGGTTGGAGTCCAGTCGATGTATATTTATCCAAATTCGTGTTTCGACAAAACCGCTGCTCCAAGCTGTTCTCCGATTGGATATTCCGCAGGCCATGATCCAACCATCATTGGACACGAATTGTCACACGTCATATTTAATCACATACGCGACGAGCGCAGTTTGGAAGGTTGGCAGTGGTTTGCTGTTAACGAAGGTTACGCTGATTTCTTTAGCGCCTGCTATTTTGGCGACCCGTCTATTGGACGCATATGGCGTGTCAGCCGCCCCTCGGGCAACCGCTATTTACGTCGCCTTCTCGACACGCCCACAACCAACGACCCCAAAGTATTAGAGGAAGGGCACGCGTTCGGTACGGTATGGAGCTCAGCCCTTTGGCGAAGTCGTTCGGCAATCGTCAACCAATTTCGAATCAAGCCAATAGAATTTGAACGTGTCGTTCTCATGAGTATCAATTTTCTCGGCGAATCGACCAAACCAAAACTTGGTGATGCAGCCGCAGCCGTTCTCAAAGCGGCAGATGTCCTGGATCACTCAAACTGGAAAAACATTCTCATTCAAGAATTCAAGAAAAGTGAAGTGGATTTAAGTCGAGGGCAAAAGCTCGCAGCAGCATCGAATGAGACAATTGTCAGTCAGCAAAGCGGTGTTTCCTGCGGCAATCTTCCGCAACAAAATCTTCAATCAGAAAGAAGCAAATCACAATCACTCCTACTTGCGAGTCTCCTTATTCTGCTGCCAACATTCGTCAGCGCACTCAGACTGCGCAAATACCGCTTTATAATGAACCATCTTAACGTGTTTGCAAGGAATTCGAAACAGCAGGAACGCGCAAACAATGCAAAACAAAACTTTTTAAAAATTTTCCTCGTGTCCTTATCAGGACTGCATGTCCAGGGTTGCCAGTTGGTCTCTTTTTGGAAAGGGCCTCAATCAAAACCCGATGGTTTAGCTATCGTTTATGATTGCAACTTATCGAATCTTCGCGATGGAACACCTGCATTGCCCAGTCAGCGAGCTGTAAGTCTAACCTTCCTTGATTCTGCCCCTGCCGACCCAAAAAATGAGCAAATTTTTGTTGGTGACGAGCGCTTTGAGAAAGCTGAATCCACTCTTTTGATGTTGGTCGATAAAACCAGCATGCGCATCGACCAAGTCAGAAAACGAGACGGAAGCCTGTTTCAAATCGACTTGAATCAAAAATTCGTTCATTCAGAAGATGCTATTGCTGTGCAAAACCTGCGCCTTGGGACAATCATCATTGAAGGCGTTGGTCGAGCCCTGCTCGGTCAGAAAGACCAAGCAGGCAAGGCTCTGGGCAGTGCATCGGCGATTGATTTCGACATCACCGGATCTCCCGCCTCGGCAACGGTTTCTAATGATATCGTGGGCGCGAGGGGATTTGGCCCTCTCGCAAATGAAATCACTCTGAACGGAGCCGTACTCTGTCGCTTCAAAAACTCGACACGCTGAAGACTCTCATCCATCAGTTTAGAAAAATGTAATGTTGCGGGCGTCGCGCAGATTCTCAGCTGTATCGTCGCTTCCAAGTCCAAGTTCACCAACGAATCCAAAGGCAAGCACGCCCCGTCCGTCTGCATAAACAAACGGAGTCAGCAGCCACTCTTCTGGGTTTGGCGCAACTTCAAACGTATTAGGAGACTGTGCCGTCTCTTGCGCGGTGACCTGGAGTCGACATCCCAGTGGGGCAAGTGTCCGCTGAAAAACACCGGTGATTTGATTACACACTTCACCCACCAAGTCGCACAACATTGCGTCATCACTCTTGGCATTTGTGCCGGCGAAAATTTTATCGGCAAAAGATTTCGCAATCCGCTTATCCATCGATAGAGTCACCGCACCTTGAAAATTTGCCCCAGAGACACGGATGCCCGCGAGATAGTCTCCATTCATTGAAATACTTTTGCGAATGAGCTGTGGTTCATGGGTGACAGAAAAACCAAATGCGGCACAAGTTTCATTGATTGAATTTACCAAGACGTTGCGAATGGTCTGGTTGAAGGTGGAGATAGGGCCATCTTTCATCAACGTCATTTCAAACTCCCCCAATATCCTTGGCAAACTTCTTACTGACTGAGTGTCTCCGACGTTCCTCGGCAAAACAAGCTCCGTCGTTCAACAAATTGGACGTAAGGCAGGATTTTCCCCAAAACTTCAGGTTACGATTGCTGCATGAATATTCAATTTCAACATACAAATGACCCGCACGATTATAAACCCGGAATCAGCTCCCAAGTTGACGAGGGTCTGGCTCTGTCGCGCGGGCAAAACCCGAGCGTTCGCTTTCCGCTTGCGACTTCAGGTTGGCTACTTGGTCTCAATGGAATCCATTTAGGCGAAGACCTGCGACTTTACCCGGGTATCAACACAGTTGGATCATCGGCTCATTGTGATGTCGTGGTCACCGCTCCCAACGTGGGTCGTCAGCATGCCGTTATAGACGTCATCTCAGGTGAATCAGCCATTATCTCACCTGGCTCAACGCATCGCCCTCTGATTCTAAATGAGCATCCTTGCGCGAATCCCTCGCCTCTCTGCCACGGAGATACTTTTCAAGTCGGCGAACAACTGTTTGCTTATATCTCCTTGTTGCCAACGTCAGCAGATGATCGTCGAACGATCTTCTTTCAGGAGCGATTGCCATCAAGAAATCTTTGCACAGTGGGATGGCTTGTCGAGCTGGCTGGCAGCCGTGAAGGAAGGGATTTTCGGCTCTTTCCAGGCGAAAATAGAATTGGAAATCAACCGGGCCTTGAAATTTTTCTTTCTGATCCTGAAGTCAACTCAAGACATTGTGTCATCACTCGGCACCCGGACAATTGGACAATTGTTCCCGTTTCGGTGACAGACCCTCTGCTCGTCAATGGGGTTCCGAGCACTGGAACCGCTCTGCAAAACGGAGACATTCTCGGACTTGGACAAAGAGAATATCTATTTCGTACGATTAAGGTAGGACTTACCATATGAAAAGCAAGCGGATTTCTACAATAATCGCTCTTGCTTCATTGTTCACTGCCATGGCCTGTTCTCTTGACGCATCCGCTGAAACTCAGCGCGGCATTGTTCTGCGTGGTGTCGAACGCGCCGGAGAAACACACCTTAAACTCCGCGCTTTTGCATTTGAAGAGGATAGCAATGGTCGCTATCCAATCACCACTCTCGATAAATCGTCTTTCCAACTTTTACTCAACGGTTCAAATTCTCTTTCAACGAACACCACACTGACAACCTTTGATAGCTCAAGACGTTGGAATAACCGCGCAGTCGTCTGGGTTTACGACGCAACGGGAGTCAAAACCATGAAAGGTTTGACTCGTGATTTACGCTCGCTCACTGCGCAAGAATTTCCTGGATTTAATGCTGACTTCATCTCAATTCTTGGTGTCGCACCAGGAAAAACTGTTGAAAGAATTGTTATTGATCCTGCACATCAGGAAAATATTCTGGTTGCTCAGCGACAATTGATGGGAGACCCGATTGGGCTCAAGTCAGATGCAATCAAACGCGAATCTGCTCTCTGTGTTGCTGCGGGTCGTTTCGAAAAATGGCAAAATGCCGGTTTGAAAAATGCCGATCAAAAGATGCTCATTCTTATGGGTGGAGCATCTCAATTAACTCCATTTGAGCAAGGCAAAACCGACTCGTGTTTAAATTCGCTTTTAAGTCAAAATGTAACTATCCAGCAAATAGTTTTCGCCAAGCCAGAAACCTATGAGCAGCGCAAATGGAGCAAAGTTCCTGAAGTCGCCAAAACGGGCGGCTCCTTTAGAGTTGTTGACATTGCTGGTGCATCACGTGCGTTGCAAGCAACCCGCACCACTCTCGACAAAGAATATCTTCTGACCTCAGAGCTAAAAGATACAAATCAATCAGCATCAACCCACCCATCAGCACGTGGGGCCACAGCCATTGTTCTGCGCGGACAATACCATGGTGCATCATTTCAATCGCAGGCATTTGTTCTTCCGGAGATCGTCCCGCAGAAAGCGGAAATCAATCAACAGCCAGAAGTCGCCCCCGTTATCACAAATCCCCCACGCCACATTTCCATTCAAAATCAGGCCGGATTAGCCTTTGATGCATGGATCGAATGGCTTGCCATAGCGTTTGCAATTGGCCTCATTGTTACAATCCGCCACACCCGTCGTCTCAACAATGGTGTCTGTGAACTTTCAGAAAACGAACTGTCTGGCGATACATCACAAGGCCCACTGCTTGTTGTTTTAAATGGACGTGATCGTGGTCGAGAGTTTCGTATCAGACAGTCCTCTGTTCTACTTGGCCGCGGAATAAGCTGCGACGTCAGATTAAGGGCGCCGCATATAAAACGCCAACACGGTCGCTTGAATCTGCAAGGTGATAAAGCGGTCTTGCAGGATCTTTCGGACGGAGAATTGTTCGTCAATGGACGTCCTTTGCGAGGTCTGCGGGCTTTGGGTGATGGTGCAGTCATACGTCTTGGGGATCTTCAGTTGCTCTTTCGCTGTGGTGAATCATGAAATCGAATCAACCATTTCTTCTGAAATTTACTTCTGGTCCAATGACATCGCGCCAATTCACACTGTTGCCAGGTGAAGCTTATGTCCTTGGTTCGCAGGCCGAATCCGACATTCGTATCGACGGAGATCCAACTGTAAGCAGACGCCATGCATGCCTCCGTGTGAGCGAAAACGGCAATATCGAAATTATGGACCTGGGCAGCACGAATGGCAGTTCAATAAACTTTAAGAAAATAAAACAGCGCGGCCGCCTCCGTGCGGGTGATGTTTTACAGCTTGGATTAAACACTCAATGCATTATGCAGCCCTGGGAGACCCTGGAATCAAGTCTACCACCGGGGATGTCTGCTGGCTTTGATCTTATTCCGCGCTCAACCCCGTACAAGGCCAATTCCATTCGTATGACCGCTCCGCTTTGGTTCACTGTGGGTGGATTCTGCATCGGCGGGATCTGTTTTAGCTTGTGGCAAGCATTTGATGCCCCCAATCACGTATTCGCAAGAACAATCCCGGTCAATTTGCGAGATGTCACACCTGCTCTTAAGATCGAAAAAGACTTTCCTTCAGAGAAAATTCTCGAAGCAATTGAAACCAAAACTACAAACGAAGGAAAAAACACCGATGTCCCGCTGGTTGCAAATGACTTTATTTGGGATGAAATAGTTAATATTTCGCAACGGTTTGGCGAAGTACCTCCCTCGATTATGGATCCACAATTTGTCAAAGAAGTTGATCACTGGATAAAGTTCTACACAAAAAACAATCGCCACCAAGAACTTCTCAGAAAACGTGATTTTGTCTGGGAAAAAATGCAAAGAATTCTACAAATCCACGGACTGCCACCGGAATTAGGTTACATTGCTTGGGTTGAATCAGCCTTCGATCCGCAAGCCACAAGTCAAGCAGGTGCAGTTGGGATTTGGCAATTTATTTCGAGCACCGCGAGTGAGTATGGATTAGACCCTCTCACAGGCGATGGAAAAGATGCGCGGCGAATTCTAGAGCCAAGCACTCACGCAGCAGCTCGTTACCTTAATTCTCTTTTGCAACAGTTTGGCAATAGGCATTACTTGTTAGCATTGGCTGCCTATAACGCAGGGCAAAATCGCATCAAACGCCAGGAAATAAGCGAGAGCATTAAGAACGCAAAACAAGTCGACTTCTGGCACCTTCGCGAAGGGCTCCCTAAAGAAACACTCGATTATGTTCCTAAGGTTCTGGCGGCAATTATCATTGGACGAAATCCGGAACATTGGTGATCCGGATTTCGTCACAAATGAAATCTCAGTCGGCTGGGAACAGCATGTCTTGGTAGGTTGGGAACGGCCATTTCGAAGCTGGAACAATCGATTCAATCTGATCAGCGGTTGCACGCAGCTCTTCCAATTTGGGAAGCAATTGCGACGCAATGGCCTTCGCCGTATTCGCCAACTCAGCATGCTCAAAAGCATCGCCAGCTGTCACACGCTCGAGCCCCGAGCGCAGCGCAGACAAAGCTGTTTCGAAACGAACTGCGAACTGACCCAATTCCCCAGCAAGTTTTTGCGCAGGTGTCGAGATATGTAGACGCGCAGATGCCTCGCCCAATTCAACCAAATCCGCCAAATACGACAAAGTGGTTGGAAGAATTCCAGTTTGCGCCATTTCTATCGCTGCATTCACTTCAATTAAGCGTTGCTTAATATAACGCTCCCATTGAATTGCAGCTCGACTTTCCAAATCCGTAGCAGTCAGAGTTCCTGTTTCAACAAGGAACGCAGTTTTAGCAGGTGTCGTCCAGACGCCCAATGCGGACGGAGTATCTGGAAGGTTCCCGAGGCCGCGACGCGCGGCCTCATCACGCCATTCTTGCGAATATCCGTTGCCCTCGAAGCGGATGTTACGGGTGTCACGAATGACTTCACGCAAGACCTCGAACACGCTTTCAGGACTCACCGCACCGCCTTTTGAACGTGCAGCAAGCTTGGCATTCACCTTCGTTAAACCAGAAGTGACTGCGGCATTTAGAATTGCGGTTGGGAAGCTCACGGGAGCGCTTGAACCCACTGCACGGAATTCAAACTTGTTGCCTGTGAAGGCAAATGGAGACGTTCTGTTGCGGTCCGTGTTATCAAGAGCAACGTGCTGCAGGTGGTTAACTCCCAAATCAAGCAATGCCTTCTCAGCCGAAACGTTATCAGCTTTACCCGCTTCAATGGCATTAAGAATTTGATCGAGAGTGTCGCCCAAGAAACAGCTGATAATTGCGGGAGGAGCCTCATTAGCACCCAGGCGATGATCATTTCCTGTTGAAGCAACCGATGCACGCAGGACATCAGAGTGGTCGTAAATTCCTTGCATCACCCCGCAAAGGAAGGTCAAGAAGACCAAATTTTGATGAGGCGTGCTTCCTGGATCGAGCAGATTACGACCAGTCGAATCAGACATAGACCAGTTTACGTGCTTGCCACTGCCGTTGACACCAGCAAAAGGCTTCTCATGCAGAAGAACTGAGAAGTTATGACGTGCGCCAACAGTGCGCATCACCTTCATCAGCAGCGCGTTGTGGTCGGAGGCTATATTTGAACCTTCAAAGATTGGCGCGACTTCGAATTGTCCTGGAGCGACTTCGTTGTGACGAGTCTTAATTGGCACGCCGACCTTATAGAGTTCAATCTCAAGCTCATTGATAAATGCGTGGACACGTGTTGGAATATGGCCAAAGTAGTGATCTTCGAGTTCCTGGCCTTTCGCAGGGCGTTTGCCAAAAACAGTGCGGCCAGACAAACGCAAGTCAGGACGAGCCATCGCCTGATCACGCGAAACAACGAAAAATTCCTGCTCTGCACCAACAGTCGTAATAACGTTGGTCACACTCTTTTCGCCCAACAGGTGGAGAGTCTTCACCGCTTCTTTGTTCAAGGAATCATTCGAGCGCAAAAGGGGAGTTTTAAAATCAAGTGCATCGCCGTGATAGCTAATAAAGACTGAGGGAATATACAGCGTGCGGCCGTTTTCCGTCTCCATCATAAACATCGGGCTGCTTGGGTCCCAGCTCGTATAGCCACGTGCTTCAAACGTCGAACGCATCCCACCCGATGGAAAACTTGAGGCGTCAGGTTCGCTTTGCAAAAGCTCTTTACCGGTAAATCTTTCGATCGGATGGCCATTTTTATCGAGCCACAGAAACGCGTCGTGTTTTTCCGCAGTCGTTCCAGTTTGTGGTTGGAACCAGTGGCAGTAGTGAGTTGCACCCTTCTCAATGGCCCATTCGCGGGCCGCTGAAGCAACCCGCTCAGCCAGAGTCGCATCAATCTTTCCGCCCAATTTCATGACTTTGCCAATGGTGTCGAGATCGTGTGAACTCAATTTTTTTGCCATCGCGCGCAGATCAAAAACGTTCGTTCCGAAGAAATCAGGAACTCTTGCCAACGTGCCATCCACATTCCGCGGACGCTCAATCGTACGAACAACAGGAACGTGAGCAACGGTTTTGCCAGTAGCCATAGATCGACCCCTCCTAAAAGGACTTCCCATGAATAACCCAGACGATTCCAAACACATTCAAAGACTGGCTTCCAATTAGCACAGCTCAGAAGCATGACAAGGCGTGGGAATAGGAATTAAAAGGTCATATGCGAATTTAGCGAATAAGTTGAATTTACTCTTCGGAACTCGCACGCACCCAACGCAGCGAGCGCACGAAGAAATTATGTTCCGGCGACACAACCGCATTCAACAGACCAAAAGCAAGAGGCCATTGAAGCATTTCAGCAAAGCCAATTTTGAACGCACGTGCAAAAGGAGCTCGGTAACTTTCCATGCGGACGTTAGCTATCGCTCGACCGATAGAGGCAGAAAGAAGAAAACCTGAGAACGCTTGAACGGCAAATAGTATCAGCGAAGCGCTCGCGAGTGTTTGGGCCATCAAGAATAGCCAGCCCAATGAACCTGCCTGAACAGCCTCCGTCTGCGCATATTTTGCCAGTGCAGGAAATTTATGAGCAAGCAACGAAACAGTCGGAACACTCGCAGATAGAGTGAATGCAAATACCAAGCATGCCAACACCACGAGAGTATCGAAAAACCAAGCCGCAAGGCTCTGAAAACGCGTCGGAGCGTGAGCCCGTTTCGGCGCGGCTATAAAAGACTTGATTGATGGCACTTGCGAATTTGTCCCGCCCACAACAGGCGGATTTGCACGCAGCGGAGATTGAGCAGCTGCCTTTCGAACACTTTGATCGATTGAACTCCTGCGCTGGCTTGGTTCGTCGGAAACTTCGTCATCGAGCAAAAATGGAATTTGCTCAAGCTCGCGCAGAACCGTCTTTTCTTCGGTGAATTGCAGCCCCTGCCCGGTTGGTCCAAAAACAGGGCGCTGTGGCGTATTTGCAGTTCTGCTCGAACCACGCTGCGACGCTTGACGCGCAACAACCATAGCTCGTTCACGGATTTCTCCAGCTCCAAACCCCATGCCGCCATGAAGAGGCTGCAAACGCGATGTCAAACGTCGGCGCAAAGGAGATGAACGTGGCAACGTCGAAGTTGCCTTGTCTTTTGATTGTCCTTTGTCCGATGGATGCATCACACGGCCTCCTGAAGAAACAGACTCAACACCACATCTCGAATCGCCTGGGAAGTTAAGCTGCCGTAGCGATTTTTCCATTCACTTTGGGGGAAGATTGCTTTAGCCATTGTTCGATGACCTCCGCCCAATCCCCAACCATTAATCACACGCTTAACCACGTCTCCGGCATTCTTAACGTAACCAACATTACGAACGCTCATCACCACATTGCCATCAAACAAACCGACGCAAACAACCCACTCGACATCCTCAAACTGAAGCAGGAAATCTGCGACTTGAGGTATCAAATCTTCCCGCTCAACCTGTCCGAGACAACTGACAACCACTCCCGACTCACACACCATCTGACGCAGAGCATCAGCCAGCACCGGGGCAAACCGCATCGGCAGCTCAGGCTTTTCGATTCGCCGCAGAAGGTTGTAATTGATGCTTGGGTACAACGAGACGAAAGCATCGAGGTCTGCATCAATCACTTCACGGTTTAACAGGAGCGTATCTGCCTTTATGCCATATAACAATGCAGTTGCAAGCCGTTGCCCAATAGAACAAGCTGCTGCCCGCAAATATTCCGTGAGAATTGTGGATGTTGCGCCATATTGGTGGCGTATATCGACAAACGGAATGTGCGAATATGCCTGATTTGAGGGGTGGTGATCGATGATCGCATCCACACGCTTTAATGGAACGCTAAAATGCGAAGGTTGCGTGTCGAGCATCGCGACCCGATCAAACTCGGCGAGTTCGTTTGGAGTGATTGTAACGACTTCGATATCCAAAAGCCTCATCATTGCCAAATTCTCAGGTCTCGTCACTTTGCCAAAGCTGACAATCGGAGTGGATACCTTGTTTCGCCCAAGAATCGTCCGCAATGCCAATGCGGAGGCCAACCCATCAGGGTCTGGGTCGGGCTGCAGCAACAACGCAATTCTATCGCCCTCACCCAGAACCGAACGCACCGCCTTAACCAGGTGGGTTGTCTGAATATGGCGTAATTCTGCACCAACCGGACGACTCAAAAGTTCGGCCCAAGTCAGAATCAACTCACGACCACCCGCAAGCTGACGCGGACTTTCTTCCGGATGCCCATGTTTCAATGAGAGAATAATAGCGCCAGGCAGCTCGTCCAAAATGAGGCGGCGAGCCATTCGATGTTCATCAGAATCACGAAAAGCTAAAACTACACAAATGGGGTCATAGTCCGACCACTGCTTATAAAACGCAGCCTTGCCAAGATCACCTTTGGCAAGCAATGAACTACCACCAATGGCTTCGCAGGCTTCGGTAATTTCATCCTGTAAATCTGATGACTTGGATGGACACCAGACGCGAACCACCATCCCCCGCGGCTGCACATGCACAAGGGTCGACACCAATTCGGCGTCATCGGTCAGCACCAAAAACAGACTGGAATCGACTTCCATGTTCATTAAACCCTTTGTGGACAAGAACTGTGTCAGCTTAGAGCTTATCACAAAGCTATTGAACCCAATAGCCTCCTGAGGTACCACACGGCCTCCGGTCGTGTCCTCCCGAAGGGCTCGAATTGTTCAAACTTTTTTCTTTGGGACCTCACAAATGTCGCAAATTCTTGGGTTCAACAACCTGACAAAAGCCCTCAGTTTCAACCTGTACGATTTTGCCGTGGCCACCAACGAAGAAGAACGTGCGTCTTATATTCGGTATATCGACGAGCGCTACAGCGCTAAACAAATCGAAGCCATGTTAATTCGAATCGCTGAAATCATGGATGCAACCGTGCTGAATGTTTCGAGCAAGGATTTTGACCCATGGGGCGCAAGCGTTGTCCTTTTGATGAGTGATGCGAAAGCGGGCGAGCATGCAAATCTGATGGCTCAAAGCACTGTTAATATTCATCTCGATAAAAGCCACATTTGTGCACATACTTATCCCGACAGCCTCGATCCTAACGGCATCTGCTCATTCCGTGTCGACATCGATATCGCCACCTGCGGCAGCATCAGCCCTTTGTTCGCTCTCGATTTCATGTTCAAAGCATTTGAAAGCGACGTTGTTGTTTGCGACTACGTCGTTCGTGGATTCACTCGCGCGAAAGATGGTGGCAAACTTTACATGGACCACGACATCAATTCGATCCGCGATTTCATCTCGCCCAATATTTTGAAACAATACATGACCACAGACGACAACAATCCAGCGAGTCTGACTTACCAAACTAAATTTGTTCGCAGCGAATTAGACGAAACCAGCTATTTCCGGAATCCCTATCAAGTTCCTGCGGAAATTCGAGCACAAAACATGGCCCTGATACGCAAAGAAATGGAATCTATTTTCGCTTCCAAACAGTAATTTTTTTTCAAGAGATCAGCATTACGGATGTGTCGTTTGCTGATTCAATTTTTCTTCCTTGCCGATGCAAAAAAGGCGGAGCTCGCGCTCCGCCTTTCGTATTTTCAAGATATTTTTTATGATTTAATAATTCGAACACTGACCAAGATATTTACTTTCAATATAACCCCGACCTGTTCGATAAAAATCGGTTCCCGGAATTGATCCAAAAACACGAATGGGATCATTGAGGCGATAATAAGCAGAGATATTCTGCGCAGTCGCTGGCAATGTAATGTGGATTGGCGCAACTCCTGAAACAGGATCAACAGCGACAGCCTTACACAACTTAGCCGGACCAACTGGCTCCGGAATGGGCGTTGGCGTGGGAGTTGGAGGAAGTGTTGGCATCGGCTGGGGAGAGTTGGAATCTGATACCAATGGATCTTGCACCCATCGACCAACAATCACGCGCATGTCGATAGCACGAGCTGAATTTGCGATTGTCTGCTTTATTTGAGTTGTTTGACCTTCCATTGCGAGCACATCGCTCTTGAACGTCGCAAGCTCTGGAAAGGTATCAAGTGCAAGATGAAAAATTTCCTTAATCTTAGAATTTGGATTGCGCACACACCCACCAGACACGCGTCGCTCTTCCGGATCCTCTAGGCGCAGAATATCTTCCGCCGAGTTTCCATGCATGCCGTACGGGCCGTGGAACCAAAACACATACTTACCAAGTGGATTTTGAGCTCCACAGGGTCCATATATTTCGGGTTGTGAGTTGAAGATTTGCCAGCGTTCTTCTTCTGTCTTTGCAGCAGTACCGGTTGCAGGGTTTGTGGGTTTCTCAGGACGCCAAACCGGACAATGCTCCATATCTTCGATCGAGTAGATTCCTTCCGGGGTTATTTTGGCCTGCCCAGAATGATAGATTCCCGACACATCGGCAGTTGCTATGTTCCATTGTTGCAGTGCCACACCGCTCCGGTAGAGAGTCGCGCGATTGGTCGTTAAGTTAAGACGGACGGCAATGTTCGCCTTCAGCGCGGCCTCAATCTCTGCCTCAGACATTCCTGCTGAAGCAAGTGACTGAGCCGTCGAGTCATTGCTCTGAATCCTTTCGCAGGCAATCATGACCGTCAGCGCACAAAGCCCAGCTGCAGCAAAATTTTTGATTGTCCTCGATTTCCGATTCTGTCCATGGCCCATCATAATCATCCTCCAACACGACGGCCTCGCCGCGAGTTTGCGGCTTGAGTTAGCAAACTCCGAGCCAACAAAAAAACAAGATATTTCAATAATTTAAAATATCAAGCGCTGTTCAATTTTTATTCAGTAGTTGCATCACATCTACAATAAAACCTATTGAGCTTCAGTTGGATATTGACGAGTGCAACGCTTTGTTTTTTTGTCGAGCAGCATCAGGGAGCACGCTGCGATGAACCGATGGGTACAAAAACACAAAATACTCACCGCATGCACACTCTGCGCAAGTCTCTTTCAAATGAAAATAAGCTCTGCACCGCTCGACAACAAACCTCACGCATGGACATCTGCTGCGTTCTCAAAGGAAGATTTACCCTGCGTTAGATCTGAAGTTGAGAGAACCTTTAACCTTCTCTCCCGACGCACCCCAGACAACGCGTATATGCTTATGTCCGCGAGCTTTCTGGCATACAGTTTCTGGCCCGGAAAACGGGAAAAAATCTCCAGTCGGTGGGGCTTCAAAGAAATTCACATTTTCAATATTCCTGAAACAAGCACGAATGGATTCTGGGCTGAACACGAAGAATTCATTTTGCTTGCAATTCGTGGAACTCAAGAGCCACTCGATCTGTTGACAGATGTCGATGTCCAATTAGAACAAGCGGACAACTCCAGCGGTAGTCAGGGTCGAGTTCATCGAGGGTTCAATTCAGCAGCTCATACGCTTTTTCCACACGCCCAAAAAGCAGCCTTAACTGCCAAAGCTAAAAACAAAGCCCTGATCGTCACTGGACACAGCCTCGGCGGAGCCATTGCACTTTTAACCGCCTTGCGTCTTGAAAAATTAAATTTTCCTGTCCACTCGATCTGGTCATTCGGAGCGCCTCAAGTTGGTGACGAAAGATTTGTGGAGAATGCAAAAAATCAACTTCAATCGCGCTTGCAAATCGTCAATCAAGAGAATGACCCAATTCCCGCCTTGCCGTTCACGGCATCCGATGAACAATTGACTCAAAATCTTGCTCGACGCTTCGGTTCAATAATCCCATTGTTCTCAAAATTTGCATTGAATTCGGCTTACGCGACAAGCGAATTTGAACAAGGCAGCGAACTCTCCTCCGCGAAGCAAATCAACCGGCCTATTTCTCAGAGAAGTATAAAAGAAATCGCACGGGGTTTTCTAAAACACATCCCGCGCGCATATCTTTGCGACTTATCTCATGAACTACTGAAACTTTAGAAACTCTTTTTTCTCTTGAAAGCAAGCACGTGGTTTCTCGAGAGAGAACGGTTACGAGCTTTATTTTCAACGGAAGCCGAGCGTGTCTCCATAAAGGAAGATGCTAACAGAATTCTCGCTTCCACAACCGTAGTATGCAGGATTCACATATGTCTGCGTCCAAATAGGATTGCTGTATGGACCAGAAAGCTGACGCGTGTTCATTTGTAGCAACACCGCCCCTGCTGTGTATGAAGGAATACGAGTGGAATACTGTGGGCTCACGTAAAGTCGCTGGCCATTAATAGCAAGCTCAACAGAGTATGGTGTTTGGTTGAAAATACAGACCTGCGGAACGCTTGGTGTCGAACCACCCGTCGCGTCACCCCAATCAGCAAAAACACTCGGAGCAACAAGAAGACTTGCAAGTATCGCCAAAATTTTCATTTTACACCCCACTTCGTAAGCTTTGTGAATTGAATACAAAATGAAAGGGGGCAGGGTCAACAAAAAAATCCAGCAGGACTTTCCATTTACCCGCGCAGTTGAGCAGAAAACTCCCTCTCCATCCGCGAAACAGTCGCTTCGGTCACCGCTTGAATGTCTGCTTCAACCAACGTCCTCTCCGTGGGTAATAAGGTCAGACGCAATGCCACACTCTTCTTGCCAGCAGGAACACCTTGGCCTCGATAAATATCAAAGATCTTTGCTGACAAAATTCGAGCTGGAATATTCTTGGCCTTCAATGCATCGCTTTCAACCGAAGAAAGAATTGCATCGACAAGCTGTTGAGCGAGTGTGGACTCATCGACAAGAAAAGCAAAATCGCGCTCTACCGACGGCAGCCGCACTCCCGACTGGGATTGCAGGGAAAATCTCTGCAATCCGGAACTCGACTCCTTAATGTCTTTTTGGAGCTGCTGGGCCGTCGCCAAATTCAGCTCGAATCCAAGACATGCGTCATCAATTTCAAATGCCCGCAGCGCAGCCGGATGAAATTGAGCAACCCAACCAACAAAATTCGCTCTGCCATTCGCCGAAACAACCAACGAAGCAGCACGCCCCGGATGCAACGCTCCCTGCAGAGGATGATCCGCAGGCAGTGGCAATAGTTGTGCCGAAAGTCCAAAAACCGACAACACTTCCGACACATGTGCCGCTAGGCGATGAAATTGCCATTCTCGCTCGCCTGTATTTAACCATTCTTTTTCTTCTTCATTTCCAAAAACGACTGCACAAATTCGAGGAGTTTCACCTGGTCTGTGTGATGCAGTCTCCTCCCGACTCAATGCGAGCGACGTTTTTGGAGAATACTCATACAATTCATTGGTCAGAGGTGTCTTTAAAGAATCCCCTAACCCAACGTTTTCACCATTGTCAGCAAAGACGCGCCGGCCGCGCACGTCGTAGTTTTGGAACGTCCGGGAAATTTCAAACAACTGACCACGCTTGTTACCGTAATTTAAATTGTGAGCCACCTTACGCAACAACCCGCTCAGCAACGTCGCCTGCATCAAAGGCTCATCTTTGATGATTGGGTTAAGCAAAGCAACCGGTTCACCGCACGAATTCACGTGCGCAAGTTTCATTTTTTGCCAGTCGTCAGCGCGCATAAAATGAAATCCGGCTGTTTCGTGATAACCAAGGCTCACCATTCGCTGAGCGGTAAGTTCAAAGAGCGACAAATGCGCATCATCTGGTGTCAACTGGCCCGGAGCAGACAGTGGATGCGCAGGCACGTGGTCGATTCCAACGACACGAACAATCTCTTCAACCAAATCCGCAGGACCTGAAACATCAAGCCGACGCCAGCTTGGCACCAGCACCTCAACAACATCTTTGTTGCTGGTCTTACTGATTGCAAAACCAAGGGACTGAAGAATTTCCTGTCGCTTTTCAAAAGAGACAAGATCATCACCCACACGCACCTTCATGTCGTTCTCATGAAATGAAATCGTATACTCGCGAAGATTTTTATTCAGAGAAGGCTCTTGTCCTTGCATTTCAACTGGAAAAAAGCGCAACGCCTCTTGGGGTCTTTGACCTTCGTTTGTCGCGTAAATACAACCAACGTACTTCAATGGTTGGCTGGGCTGCAAAGCGTTTAGCAAGCCAACAAGTTTCTCAGCAGATTCAGCGCGCCGAAAGACATCTATACCCTTTTCAAACGCGAAACTGCTATCCGTTTTTCGGCCATGACGACGCGACGTACGTCGAACAAGAACGGGGTGTGGATTAGCGAACTCAAGCACAAGACTTTCGGACGCAGCTTCCACCTTTGAAAGATCTCCGCCAATGACACCAAGCAGCGCCTGTGGAATCTTTCCGTCCGCGACAACACAATCACTTGCAGACAAGTTTCTATCCTTGCCATCAAGACCAACAAATTTCTCGCCTTCAACTGCAAATCTCAGAGTGAGGGACCTATCCCCCTTCGCATTCAGATTAAGCTTGTTCAAATCAAACGCATGGTTGGGCTGTGCAAAACAAAGCAGAATCAAATTACACGCATCGACAACGGAATTCACACTTTTTTGTCCAAGGACTTCCAACGCGTTTCGCATCCAACCCGGAGTGACGCTTACTTTTACGTTGTCGAGACCAACAAAAAAGGCAGGCACACCGAGATCATTTTGGCCATTGAAGCGTCCCGCCTGTGTTTCGAGAAATTTTCTTTCCCGTGCATCTGACAGAATGTTCTCTGCAGATGCTGGACTTTTCCATTCCGAAATCCAAGACTTCAATGGAATATGCCCCTGTCCGGCCCATTTTAATCCGGCGAACAATTCTCTCGCAGCGCCTTCATGGCAAAGCAAATCGGGCCGGTTAGGAGTTACATTGAGTTCGAACAAGACATCATCGAGACCCAATGCATTGAACACGCTCTGCCCAAGCAAGCTTGCCAACTTTGCTTCCGGCAAACCACACGATGGTTCGTGATGAAGCTCCCAGATTCCTGTTCCATCGCGTGCTTCATCGACAGTAAGCGCAAGTTCTTCTCGCGAACAGAGCATTCCAAAACTTTCAACATCTCGAATTTTTGATGCCTTAATTTCAAGTCCATTCGGAAGAACTGCGCCAGGGAGCGCAACAGCAACAAACAGACCGACGCGAGCATTTGGAGCTCCGCAGACAATCTGGCGAATGTCACCGGCCGCAGTCTGAACCTGACAAACCTGCAATTTATCTGCCTTGGGATGCTTTTCAGCAGACTTAATTTGCCCAACAACCACCTTTTCAAAGGCCTCACCGCGCCGGGTTGTTGATTCAACTTCAAATCCCTGCCGAGTGAAAATCTCAGCAAAGAGACCAATATTCCAGCGTTCCCAGCAGGGTGCATTTGATGCAGAAGATGGAACGGTTGGTAGCTGCAAAAAAAGATGATCAATCAATTTCAAACTGACGAGCACGGACTTTTCCTTTCAACGCAGCGCCAATTGGCGCGACATCAGCACATCACCTTCGTAAAGCGAGCGCAAATCTGCGATGCCGAATTTGCTCATCGCAATGCGATCAACCCCCATGCCAAATGCAAACCCACTATAAACTTTTGAATCGACGCCACAGCTTTCCAACACGCGCGTGTTGATCAATCCACAGCCACCCATTTCCAACCATCCTGTGTGTTTGCAACTTCTGCATCCACTGCCAAAGCACTGCTGACACTGAACGTCGATCTCGGCACTGGGTTCAGTGAATGGAAAATAACTCGAGCGTAAACGCAGCTTCACTGGCCGACCAAAAACCTCGGCAAAAAAAGCATTCAAAGTGCTTCTCAGGTGCGCCAAAGTAATACCCTTGTCGACCACGAGACATTCAATTTGCCGGAAGGTTGGAACATGTGTGAGGTCGAGTTCATTCCGGTAGGTAAAGCCCGCACAGGCCACTCGAAGTGGAACGCCGCGCTCCATCATCGCATGGGCCTGAACGCTGCTTGTGTGCGTCCGCAAAACCCATTGCGAGGCGATAAAAAAGGTATCCTGCATTTCTCGAGCAGGATGCTCCGCAGGAATATTGAGTGCCTCAAAGTTGTAAAATTCTCTTTCAAGCTCAGGTCCATCAATGACTGTGAATCCGAGCCGCCGTAACGGCTCGAGAAGTTGCTGCGCTGCAACAGCGACTGGATGCCTCGAACCCAAGCGAACCTCAGGAAGTGGCAATGTCAGGTCAATCCGTTCGTTGTTTAGGCGTTGCTGCTCGGCAGCCTGTTTACATAAGGTAACGAAACGCTCAACTTCAACTTCGAGAAACGCCTTTAGCTGATTGATTTTTGCGCCGGCCTCTTTACGCTCTTCGGCAGGAAAATTGCGCAGCGACTTAAGCCAATCCTGAAGAGGCGATTTTCGTCCTGTGAAGCGAACACGCACTTCATCGGATTGAGCGTCATTAAACTTGTCTGGGGGGAGCGAAATCACTTTTCCGCAACGTTCGCGTTCGTCGTCAATAAGCTTTTGCAATTCCGACAAAGAAGAAGCTGCCGCTGTAGGCGGCAGCTCCAACACGTCGGAGAGAGAGAAGTCCTGTGTAAGGGTCATCTCTTTACCCTCTGCTGTTGGTTTATCCGTTCATACTTCCAAGAAAATCATCATTTGTTTCCGAGCGCTCAAGCCGCTGAATTAAGAATTCCATCGACTCGATTGGGCTCATCGGATGAATGACTTTGCGAAGAACCCAAAGACGGTTGAGGGTCTCTTTAGGTAAGAGCAAGTCTTCGCGTCGAGTTCCCGATTTGTTCATATCGATTGCCGGGAACACGCGACGCTCCGCCAAGCGGCGATCAAGCACGAGCTCCATGTTACCAGTTCCCTTGAATTCTTCGAAGATGACCTCATCCATACGACTGCCTGTTTCAATCAACGCGGTCGCAATGATCGTCAAGCTACCACCTTCTTCCACATTACGCGCAGCACCAAAGAAACGTTTGGGCTTATGAAGAGCGTTGGCATCAACACCACCGGTGAGAATCTTTCCGCTCGGCGGAACCACTGAGTTGTATGCACGAGCCAGACGGGTGATTGAGTCGAGCAAGATAACAACGTCTTTCTTGTGCTCAACAAGCCGCTTTGCTTTTTCAATAACCATTTCTGCAACCTGAACGTGGCGGGACGCAGGTTCATCGAAGGTACTTGAAACCACTTCGCCCTTAACCGTGCGTTCCATCTCAGTCACTTCTTCGGGACGCTCGTCTATCAACAGGACAATGAGAACAACTTCTGGGTGATTATGTGCGATTGCAGTTGCAATATTCTGCAGAAGAACTGTTTTACCAGTTCTGGGAGGCGCAACAATCAATGAGCGCTGACCCTTGCCAATCGGCGACATCAGATCAATTGTGCGAGTGCTCAGCACTTCAGGATGATATTCAAGCTTCAAGCGTTCGTTTGGATGAATGGTTGTTAAGTTATCGAACAAAATCTTCTCACCCGTCAGATCGGGTGGTTCCATGTTGACCGATTCAACTTTCAAAAGTGCAAAATAACGTTCGTTGTCTTTCGGCGGACGAATCTGCCCCGAAACAGTGTCTCCGGTGCGTAAATTGAATCTACGGATTTGCGACGGCGAAACATAAATATCGTCAGGACCGGGGAGATAATTGTAATCAGGTGCGCGAAGGAATCCAAAACCGTCGGGCAAAGTTTCAAGCACACCTTCCGAATATACAACCCCGTTACGAGCTGCCTGAGCACCCAACAACGCAAAAACAAGATCCTGCTTACGAAGGTTAGCAGCTCCTTCAATGCCCATTTCACGCGCCATTTGCACTAGGTCGCTGATGTGCTTTTCCTTGAGTTCCTTAAGATTCATAACAGGAACGTTTGCGTTAAATTCTGGCTCTTTTTCATCCACCTGAGGCATCTGCTGGTGTTGTTTGTCTTGGCGCTTGAAATTCGGATTGAAGTTCCCTCCGCCCTGGCGCTGTTGGAAGCCACCCTGCCCCTGGGGGCGTCCCATGTGGCCGCCGCCATGTCCTGGCCGACGAAACTGTTGATGTCCACCACCTTGCCCTTGAGGGTGGTGCTGTCCTTGTCCTTGAAAAGCTGGAGCGCCGCCACCGAGTCCGGGTTGTGCTTGCGGGACGGGTGCTGAACCTCCGTTGGTTTCGCGCGGAGCTGCCGGCTGCGGGAAACCCTCTCTTGAAGAAGGCGACCCTTGGGTTGGACCCGAGGACAAGCTACCTGCCGACGGCTCACGACGTGGAACAAAACCCCGACGGTCCTCGCGTTTTTGAGGAACAAATGTTGAAACACCGACAGGAGACTCAGTCTCAACAGCATCCGACGGAGTGGCAGCGCCTTGACTTTCGTCAGCTGTGGGTTCCCCACCTTGTTCATCTTTTCGAACAGTTCTGCGGGTCGTTCGCTTACGTCCTGAACTCGACTCATCAACACTTACGTCATCAAGAGGCTTGGTCTCATCAGCCATGTGAGGATTCCAAATTATTTAGGGGGGTTAATAAGAAAGCGGCCAAAGCTCGAATGTCTTTGGAGCGGGATTTGCGTGCTCAAACCATTGAACACATTCATACTCTTAGACCACCCCCTACGAACTTGCAAGATAGAAATAAAATCTGCCTCAGATTTATACAAGAGACTCCGATCCACCCCCTACAGGTGCGAACTTCCAAGCCTTGGCAAGCCGCCATCGAATCGGAAGTCACCAAGCCATATTTTGAGGGGTTTTACTTCGTGGAATCTGGCAGCAGCAAACGGTCGGGTTGGCGAACTACAGGACAATTGTCACTGTCGGTGGAAGATCGCTTCAGGTTCATGACTGTCATTTGTTTCATCGGTCTTGGGCTGCTTGGAACCGGTGGCCTCTTCTACTTAAACGACATTCAATCAAAACGATTCAGTGGAGAAGCCGCAGATCTCGCTGTCAAGCGTTGGTCCGAGTCGACCGCAGGACACTTTGGACAATGGTTCGTTCCGACTCCATCGGAGACCGCTGACGAAAATGCTCCGGCGATCCTTGAAGCAAACAGACTTATTCCCAAAGCATCTCTTTCCGAGAGCTTAATTCACGGAGATATAACTGTAGCAACTCAAACAAATGGCGAACATGTCTGGGTGATCAGTCGACACGCTCTCCTGGAACCCAACACAGCGCTCATTCTTGCGGAAAAAGATTATCCCGAGTTAAAAATAGCGCGTGAAGCTTTCAATTTTCAAAGATGGCTCGTGACAACCCTCTTATTGGTGCTCTTGGGCGCCTGCACTGCATTTTTTATCTTCAACAAACATTTCATCTTCAAACCACTCAACCTCCTCCGCGATGCACTACTAACCCGACGTCTCACAGATGCGGCACGCGTTAAGCAATCACAGAAGTCAAAAATTACAATTGAACGCCTTGAACAAAAGTCGCGATTCCCACTGGAACAATTCGAAAACGACGAATTTGGCCAAATTGCGCTTATTCTTGAGGACCAAGATCTACGACAAAAATCGTTGCGCGATAATTGGCTCAAGTCATTCAATACAATTAATGAACCAATCGCCATTTTCAGCCAGAACGCAAAACTCAAACACGTAAACGAGGCAATGGAGCAGTTCCTTGATGAAATTGGACTTACTACAGAACTTGTCAGTCATCTACCAGCACAAACATTTATCAACTCGTATCTGCAGCTCGAAGAAGAAATCGCAAATAAAATCGGAAAAGTAATAAACCAAAAACACCCCAAAATTCAGTCGGTCAGTTGTTCCGTTGAAATGCCTGAAGGCAGGCGCTCTTTCCGATATTCAATTTCGACTATCATAAATCACGGAGAAAGGTTTGGAATTTTTTGTCTTGTCAGAGAGCAATCTCTAACGCAGGGACAACCTCTCGAAGACGTAATCCTCGAACAAGCAAATGGTCAGCTGAAAACAATTCATCGCATCCAACAATATTTTCGCGAGCAAAATCAGAGCAAAAACGAAGCGCTGTTACATCTTTGCGATTCATTGATAGACAACATTCATAGCCTTTTGGAAATTTCGAACGCTTCAAATCCATCATACGCAACTCATAAAATAGAATTCAATGTTTTTCACTTTTTACGCGAGCTACAAGAATCGATTGATGGAATCTTTAAACTCAATGTGAACATCGAAAAATCAGTGCCCACTTTTGTGGTAGGAGATCCGACGCACTTACGCCAACTTCTTAAGGGAATCCTTCAGTCCTGCCAAGAAATGAATTCAATAAATTCTGCTGAAATAAACATTTCATATAAACAAAATGAAAGAAATTTAATTTTTACAATTTACACCTCTGACGGAGCGCCTGTTCTACGGGATCCCGCTTTACAACTCTATCTATCGCATTATTCGCCGTTCCTTTCTTTAACGAACAAAGACTTTGATGAACTAGAGAACGACGAATTTATTAAAATAAGTATTCCAGCTCCTGCCGCTAGCAACCGCATTGAAGCCCTCGAAATCGACCTTTCAAACCGTCAAATGCCCTCAAACCTTGTAATTGTTTCAGATGATCTTCTTCCTGTTGAAACACAAAATTTGTTTGAGCGGTTTCAAAACGTGAAATGCGACTGGCTCACTCCGGTTGAAGTGCTTGAACGAGACGTAAGAAAAGACGGGATATGTCTTATCCTTTTCATCAACAACTCGCAGAAACTCAAGGAAAAATACATTCAGAAAGTTATAAATTATGCCCGTGAGAGCAATGTCCCGTCTATCCTGCTCAGCCAACAGCCGCGGCGAGGAGAGTCACTCACTGCCGTCCGATTGGGGTTTGTGACTTACCTCACTCTTCCATTTGATTTTGAAGAATTGCAAAAGCTACTCATATTAACCATGAACAAAGAGGTTCGTGAAAGTATTGGCAAACTTGGCCTTCTAACGAAACACACAGTTCGAGACCTCGTTCCTTCGCTTGGAAAGATATTGCTTGGAAACATCTCGAAGGAGGTCGAGAAAGAAGCTATCTTGTTAGCACAATCCCTCACGGCGTTGGGATTCAAAGTTTATGAATCGTCTACGGTTCATGAATTTTTCGAATCCCTGCACAAGGGAGCGTTTGAGTATATTCTTTGTCCCAATGGTCTCTCGACTGGCCTTCGTCGGCGAATTCAAGTCAGTTCTCGTGGAATGCCTTGCCTGACATTTGGTGGACGAGTCGAAGGTGACGGAGCTCGATATGAGGAGTCTCGAGCACAAAATAACTCCATTTCACTGCAGTGGATCAACATTGAAGATGTAACCCAATTAGCCATCATCAAATCTGCGCTAGAGACAGCAACACTTCATGAAGCACCGTTCCATGAAATAAATTCAGACGATGGCAATGATTCCGATGAAAGTTCAAGCGACAAGCTGGAAGTGGCGATTTAAACAGTATGACCTTTTACCTTCTCGGAACCGAGAACACTTCTTCAATTTGTTGCAACGCCCAAGACAACGACTCACGAGAAATAACCAGTGGCGGCGCGAAGCGAATGGTTGTTGCCCGTGTTTCTTTCGCAAGCAAACCTCGAAGTGCAAGTTGTTCGGAAAAATTCCGTGCAGGCCCTGCCGAGGTCTGCAATTCAATGGCGTTCAGTAACCCCTTTCCGCGAACTTCTTTCACCACTTCTTTTGGCAGATTCAAAAGCAACTGTGAGCGAAAAAGCTCGCCAAGTTCAAACGCACGATTTGCAAGGTTTTCGTCTTTTAGAATTCGCATTGCGGTTCTAGACAGAGCACAGGCGAGTGGGTTGCCACCAAAAGTCGAGCCATGATCTCCGGGTTTCAGCAATCCAAGTACTTCGTCACTCCCAACGACCGCTGAAATGGGATAAAATCCTCCCCCCAAGGCTTTTCCAAGAATCAACAGCTCAGGCTTGCAGTTTTCATACTGAAAGCAGAACGTCTTTCCTGTCCGACACAGGCCGGTCTGAATTTCATCCACTAAAAAAAGCACTTTGTTCTTTTTACAAATCTCATCACATTCTGCGAGATAGCCATCGGGAGGAACAATAACTCCAGCTTCGCCCTGAATGGGTTCAACGAGAAATCCAACGGTGTTGGGGGTGATTGCGGAACGCAGTGCATCTGCATCACCGTATGGAACAATTTTGAATCCACCTGTGAAAGGTCCAAAGTCAGCTCGGTATTGTGAGTCAGATGAAAAGCCAACAATCATCGTTGTTCGACCATGAAAATTTGCATCGCAGACTATAATCTCAGCCTGATCGTGTGGAACTTTTTTAACCAGGTAACCCCATTTTCGCGCCAATTTTATTGCCGTTTCAACGGCCTCCGCACCAGAGTTCATTGGCAGTGCCCGATCCATTTGACAAAGATCAGTCAATTCTTTCAGCCAAGGTCCAAGTTGATCGTTGTAAAATGCTCTCGAAGTCAGTGTGATTCGCGCTGATTGTTCAAGGAGAGTTTCCAACATGCGAGGATGGACGTGGCCCTGATTGATAGCACTATAGGCACTCAGCATGTCGAGATAACGCTTGCCGTCGACATCCCAAACCCACTCTGCTTGACCTCGCGCGAGAACAACGGGCAGCGGATGATAGTTATGAGCACCAAAATCATCGTTAAGGGCTATGTGATGCTTGCCTAGCGCGGAAAGAGGAAGGTTCATGTCTGCCATTGTGTCTGTCCTGCGTTTTATGATTTGAGCTTGTGTTGTCTTAAATACCGGAGCATATCTACGAAGGAAAGCCTGCTCGGCGAAACTTTGCAAGGAACTCGATTATGAATTCAGCAAATCTTAACCGTGAATTCTGTTGGATTCACATCCGCGATGTTTACACATTTCTTTATCTCGGAGCGAACCCGCACGAGCAGAAAGTAGGACAAAACCTCAAGGTGGATCTGAGTGTAAAGGTTCCCTATTGCGGCACCTCCGACAACCTCGAAAACGTCGTTGACTATAGCAAAATCATCGATCGTGTTCAGTCATATATTGAAGGACTTGGTCGCGTGAGTCTCCTTGAATATCTCGCTGAGCAAGTGTTGAACCTCATACAGAAAGAATTCCCAGGCGTGCATTCGGCACGCCTGGTGCTTTATAAGGCATTTGTGCCCTTGAGCCACTTCACAGGTTCAGTCGCCATCGAAGTCGAGCGCACATTCCAAACCTCAGCTTCGAAATAAACGCGCATCATTCCAAGGAAGCACCAGGTCATTCCCAGTTATAAAAAATCCCGGCTCCTCAGCGACGAGAAACCGGGATTTTTTCACAGCCACGTCTGGCTATGCACAATCAGCCTGTTCAACTTTCGATGAACGCCTTCAGTTTCTTCGAACGACAAGGGTGGCGCAACTTCCGCAACGCTTTTGCCTCAATCTGCCGAATACGTTCACGTGTGACGTCGAAGCTTTGACCAACTTCTTCAAGAGTGTGATCCGTCTTCTCGCCAATACCAAAGCGCATCCGCAACACCTTCTCTTCGCGAGGCGTCAAGGTTGCCAAGACTTTCTTGGTCTGATCAGACAAACTCTGATTTGCGACAATGTCGACAGGCGCACCACGGGTTTTATCTTCAAGGAAGTCACCGTAATGGTTGTCTTCCTCTTCTCCAATAGGAGCCTCAAGCGAAATCGGTTCACGGGCAATTTTCATCACCTTGCGAACTTTCTCAAGACTCATATCCATGCGCTGCGCAATCTCTTCAGGACTTGGCTCGCGACCCATTTCCTGAACAAGGTATCGACTGGTTCGAACCATCTTGTTGATGGTTTCAATCATATGAACAGGGATACGAATGGTTCGCGCCTGGTCGGCAATCGCACGAGTTATCGCCTGGCGGATCCACCACGTCGCATAAGTACTGAACTTGTATCCACGTCGATATTCAAACTTCTCAACCGCCTTCATTAGGCCAATGTTGCCTTCCTGAATCAGATCAAGAAACTGTAATCCTCGATTCATGTACTTTTTGGCAATCGATACTACAAGGCGCAGATTTGCCTCAATCAACTCACGCTTCGCATCTTCAGCTTGGCGATTTGCCGTGCTGACAATCTGGTACATCCGAGGAATCTCTTTACGCTGCAAGAAGCAGGCTTCTTCACTTCCGCGGATAGTTTGTTGCGTGTTTACATAAGAACGTTTGCAGACTTCCCATTCGCGTTCAGACAAAAAGTTCACTTCCAAAGGCCGAGGCGCATCAGCCTCTGCATAGGCCTTGAGTTTAGACTCTTCCATGCGAGTGCGATATCTGAGTTTGTTAAGTTCTTTCTCGACATCAGCCACCGCCTTCGCATGGGTATCCAATTCAGAAGTGATCTGTTGAATAATACGACGGTTGATATTGATTTCCTTGACCAACTCGAACATCTGCGAACGTGCTTCATTCAAAGCAGTTTTGTCTGCTGGAGTTGCATTTTCGAGGTGTTCAAATCCATACTTATCTTCAAGAACAAGTGCGATTTGTGCTTGCTGCAAAAAACCCTCGACCAATGCACGAACGCGAGCAGTTTGCCCCTCATCGGTAGCTTGATCCTGTTCATCGTCGAAGCCTTTCACAAGATTCTTCGCTTTGATCGCGCCATCAAGAAATTTTTGTCCAATGTCAGTGATATGACGCACACCCAAACGTAAATTTACGAGGTGCTGCAGCAATTTATTTTCTTCGTTTTCAATTTTTTTAGCGATCTCAACTTCGCCATCACGAGACAATAGAGCAACTTGTCCCATCTTGCGAAGATATATTCTCACCGGGTCATTGCTGCGACCCAGAGAAGAATCAAGGTCCTCATCTTCGACGGTTTCAGCTCCAAAATCATCGGCAGCAAAGAGATCATCTTCGCCCATCGGTCCACCCTCTTCGGGCTCAACTTCAAGATCTGGACCCAGGTCTTCAAGGTCAGCATCAAAATCTGCAGCAGGCTCGACGTCTTCAAGGTCACCTTCTTGCGGTCCCTCTTCGCCATCAATACTCGCGCTCTTCTTCTTCGATTTCTGCTGCACCTTTTCTGAAGCAGACGCACCGTCGATGGTTCGATTAGCCGACTTCTTTGCAGCTGTTTTCTGATCTTTTTCACCTTTATTAGCACTCTCTGTTGCGCTGACCTTGAGGTCTTTTGAGTCTGCTTTCACGGCACCAGCTGACTTTTCAGCTTCACCTTTTCCAGTTGCGACTTTCGATTGCTTAACAGACTTTTCCGCAGCTGCTGAAACCTGTTGCCCGACAGGTGATGGAACGACTTTTAGATTCCTTTTTGCATTTTTATTTTCAGTTGGCTTTGCGGCTTTTGTCTGCGTGTTAGATTTAGCTGGTATCTGCGTGTTGCCTTGAGCTGATGTCTGCGATTGCGGCTTTTGATTTGCTTTTGCTGTTGCGCTCAGCTGAGCTTTGCCAACGGCTGGCTTATCCGCTTTAAGCGGGTTGCTCTTGACTGCAGCCACGGGAGCAAACTGTTTCTTGGCTGATGCAGTTTGGGATGCTGGCTTCGCAGATGGATTATTAATTTTCACAATTCCCGCAGGTGCTATCTTTTGCCCTTTTGCTTGAGACGCAGGCGCCTTCGAGTTTTGAACTGGTAAAACTTTTTTCGAGGGCGCTGTGTGTGCCTTCTTTGAAACTTGCTGTGGCTTAGCAACCTTGCCCTTCAACGCGGGCTTAGAAACCGGTTTGGATGCCGGCTTTGGTGTTGCATTTGGTTTTCGATTTTGAACTTTTGCTTTTGCAGCAATCGCTGCTTTTTTATCTTGCGAGTGTCGGGAAACCGCAGACGGTTTAGTTGAAGATTTCACAATCACTTTTTTAGAGGGTACAGGCGATCGAGCTGGTGAAGGTTTACTTACCTTTGACCTGCCAACCTGACCTCGTGCAAGGGAGGTCGTCTTAGCTTTTGCTTGAGGAAGTTTAACTTGCTTCTTCGCTGCTGAGCTTAAATGTTTTCCAGAATCACGGCTTTTCTTGGAGGATTTTGCAGACGATTTTCCTTTTTGTGAAGCCATGGACCACTCCTCTAATACAGCAAAAGCCCTGGGACTCATAACGAGCGACCCGCATTTTGGAACTGAGAAACAATGAGCGAAAACACTTACACATATTCACGGGAAGCAAATAATGCAAGTCCCCTGACCAATTCAATTGTTCAGCCGGACCATGAATTTCTGGTGGCGCCTGAGTCGCTCGTCCGAGAGGCGCCGCAAGCGAATCTGAAGATCCGCAAGCTCCAGCTCGGGGGTTTCGATCCCAGCCGAAATAGACCTAATATTCCGAGTTGTTTTGTCAATTTCGGAATCTAAATGGGAAATTTCAATTTGCGCCAGTACTCGACCCAGCAGCGCGGAAAGATTTGATCGCGCTCTGGAGACCCTGATATCTTTGACGATCATACGAACGAATGGAAGGTTTGAGGGGTCCAATAAATTTTCTGGCTTTCGAAGCTGAGGCCTTAGGCTAGCCCCTAGGCCAGGTTCTAAAACCCCCCTCACCCAAGATTCCAAACCGGAATCGAGCAGTGCCTCGGGATCCAGGGACGCCAGTGCCCGCATTTGGGGTATTCCAGAGTCTGTAGGAACCAACCCTGATTGAAGATCAACCAGTGCCGCTTCATGAACATGCTCATGCTGCAATTGAAATTCCCACCAAGCCAGAAACGCGGCGCGCAAGACAGGACTGAAGCCGTCGCTGAGTAGCTGTGCCAGGACAATTTCGTCCATCGGCTGATCGCTCTGCTCACCGCGTAAAACGCGTTGAAGTCGGTCAGGAAGAATCGAAAATGGTGCATGCGCGCAGGCAAGAAAGAAGGTCGCCTCTTCACCGGAAGAAACCAAAAACAAGGCTTGTTGATCGTTTGCTTCGAGATGCTTCTCATTGTCTACTTCATTGACCGGTGATCTTTCCTTCGAATCAATTCCTTGCCCGCTGAGCTGACGTGTTGATTCGCCTGCGAATCGACTTGATTCCATTAACCGTCCAAGGTGAGCTTGAATACCGGCGGTCAATGAAGTGAAGCTCGACAGCCCCAGCGCCGATGCCACTGACGATAAAGTCACCTCGCGCACAGCTGGATCTGGATTCTTCATCACGATTGGAACAAAATCTGATTTAATTTTACGCACGTTCGCTTCACGACTATTGCCAAGAGCTAAGTACAAATCAGAGACCCAGCTCGCCAAAGGAACTGCTCTATCCAAAAGTCCTTTGAAAGCCCCGATTCCATTCAAACGAATGAACTCATCGGGATCTTTGCCGGTGGGTACTGAAACGAATTCAAGCTCAACAAGGTTAAGCGGAAAGCCAATTTCAAATGCGTCGAGGGCGGCTTTACGTCCGGCTTTATCACTATCGAAGCACAGTACGACTCGTTTCGTGAATCTTGAAAGTTTGCGCAGATGATCCACAGAAAGGGCAACTCCAAGAACAGCAACCACATTGGGTATTCCTGCGCAGGCGAGCGCCAAACAATCCATATATCCTTCAACAACAACCACAAATCCTGCTTGAACAATAGCTTTCTGAGCTCTGCTTAGGTTGAACAGAACTTTGGATTTATGGAAAAGGGCTGTTGCTGGAGAATTCTTGTATTTTGCAAGCGGCTCGCGCCCTTCCGGGGTTGGCTTAAATATCCGCCCACCGAATGCAATTGGGTTACCCTTATCATCACGAATCGGAATCATGATTCGATCTCGAAAAAAATCGAACCATTCATCTCTATCTTCACGTTTCTTGAGAAGACCGGCTGACTCCAGCAGTCTCAGATCCCAACCTCTTTTTTCGGCCATCTTCAACAGAACATTATGGGTGGGCGCGAGTCCGATCTCCCAGTCCTTCAAATTTTCGTCTGAAAAGCCTCGTTTGCGCATATAATCGAGTGCTTCGGCGCCTTCATTCGTCCAAAGATATTTTGAATAAGCTCTCGTCACTTCTGTCACAACATGAATCACGCTGCGCTTCTCTTCACGAAGAGCACGTTCTTGGTCGCTTTCCTGACCATTATTTTCATACTCAAGAATGAAGTTATATCGCCCTGCAAGACTTTCGACTGCATCCTGAAAGCTGCTCCCCGATCGGTCTTGTTCGAACTTAAAAACATCTCCGTGCACCTGACAGCCGAAACACTTAAAATGTTTCTCATCGACAAGAAAAGACGGGGTTGAGTCAGCGTGAAAAGGGCATTTACCCATGAATTTTGAGCCACTGCGACGCAGCTGAACAGTTTGCTGCACGACGTCAACAAGGTTGATTCGTTCTCGGAGTGCGTCAATGGATGATCGACGGATTAAACCGCCTTTAGAATTTTGAGCCATGAGTGAGTGTTAGAAAAAGAAAAAGGAGGACGCAAGGTCCTCCCCTCAAACAGATTCCAGTCATTCAAATGGAATCTATGTTCATACGCTTTTACGCGCCGAGCTTTTTGAGTTTTTTCAGAGCGCGTTTTCGTGCAGCCATGCGCTTACGCTTAATCTTCACCGATGGTTTTTCGTAGTGCTCTCGCTTACGAACTTCAGAGAGGATGCCTGCTTTTTCACACTGCTTCTTGAAACGACGCATCGCGCTTTCGAACGCTTCGCCTTCTTTCAGCTTAACAACTGGCATATTATTCACCCCCTTCCGGTCGCTTTTTTCGTCCAATCCGCATGGGCTTGGCTCTTTCGCGAGAGTCGGTAGATAGCAAGTCCTTACCCACCTTTCAAGTCTCACGTTGTTTTTTTAACCCGCTTTTTTACAAATTAAAAAGCAGAAACGCGCTCTAGAATATTCTTCTTTCCGTGCAAAAAAATGGCTAATTAAAATTAAAAAAAAATCCCCGAGAGATTTTTCTCTCGGGGATTCGGAATAAAAAGGCTGCACCGAGCTACTCTCCCACAGTTAAAACTGCAGTACCATTGCCGCAG
>RGDM01000003.1 GCA_009918675.1 bacterium | reverse complement strand
AAATTTAAGCAAATCTCTGAGGCCTATGCCATTCTCTCGGACAAAGAGAAGCGCCGCCAATACGATATGTATGGTGAAAGCGCGTTCCAGCAAGGCGGCGGATTTCGAGAGGATGTCTTTCGAGGAGCCGACTTCAGCAGCATTTTTCGCGAAATGGGCTTTGGAAATGTCGATTTCGAAACGATGTTTTCGGGCATGGCCGGCGGCGGAATCGGCGGCGGAATCGGCGGCGGCAGACGCGCGCGAGGAAACGCCTTTCGCAATGCGAGCGGAGGCTTTCGCACAGGCTCGCAGGGCGCTGGTTTTCGCGCCCCACCTGGATTCGACACTTCGTTCGACGACGACAGCAACTATGACGTTGAACGTGAGCTGACCGTTGGATTCATTGATGTCTACAACGGCGGCGAACGGCAGATCGAACTGCGCCTTACAACCGGCGAACATGTGAACGCCCGCATCAAGATCCCTGCCGGAGTTGAGGATGGCAAACTTCTCCGCCTGAAAGGGCAAGGTGGAACCAAACCAACCGGTCAACGCGGTGATCTGTACCTCAAGGTCAAAATGGCCGAACACCCCGATTTTCACAGAAGTGGCTTCGATGTTGAGTGTGACGTGACCGTTCCCTTCAGCACTCTCGCTTTGGGTGGACAAGTGAGCATCAATACCCCGCAAGGCATCAAGAAAACCAATCTAAAAGCGGGTATGAAGAGTGGTATTAAAATCCGCCTAAAAGGACTCGGTTTTGTCAAAGAACCGAGTGGAGAAAGGGGCGACTTATTTGCTCGGCTGACAGTTCAAACCCCAACCGAGCAAGATCTTTCTCCCGAACTCACTGAGGTTCTGGAAAAGCTCAAAGACTTGGGCTTCTGACTTTTGCGCACAACGTTGTGAACTGTTATCGTTGGGCATTCGTCAGAAAGGATTCCCACATGGCAATGAGCTGGACTTTCCGAAACGTCAGTAGCAACGACGCAAAAACGATTCTGCAACGAGAATTGCAAGCTGCAGGAGTCCCGTCTTTCGCAAATGTCTCGTGGGAACAAAACTCAATGTTTGTCAAAATCGACAAAGGTGGGAAGAGCCAGTTCGTACTGACGCTTGAATCCAACGGTTCTGATACGAAGTTTGTTGAAACGAAGCGAGACGTCGCACTTTTTCACAAACCATTTGTTGGAAAAGTAGAATCCTTTGTTGATCAAATTTTGACCAAGGCAGGCGCCGCCAAAGCCTGAAATATTCATGCGAAAAATCTACCAGAACGCGCTTAGGTTTTTCAGCCCGCAGTTTCTTAATGCAGGATTCAGTCTTTTTGCACTGGCGGGTTGTGCTCACTCGGTGGACAAAAAAGCTGCGGTTGATTTGAGTCCAACTCAATTCAAGACTGCAGCATCTTTAGCAACAAAAAATTATGCGCTGAGTGATCGATTGATTCGCGAGCTACCGGAATCTCTAGCTCGCGCTGAAGATTTTGAAACCAGCATGCTTGGCGTCCGCGTTATCAAAATGTCCGGACGCTCGCCAACTCCTACAGATCTTCAATCGATTGTTTCGCTGCGAGCCTTGCTCGTTGGAGAACGCGAGCTTCGCGATTCGCGCCCAGCGCAAGCCGCTGAATTAGCAAAGGTTGTCTTAACAACCGAGTTTCTACCCACTGAACTTTACGTCTCAGCACTTAGACTGATGGCATTAGCAGATGTTGTTAAACTGTCGGGCGCTGTGGAGAACGCGCCTGCAACAACAACAGCTCGCGACCCCAAATTTGAATTCAACGCATTACAAAATCTGCAATGCGCGAAAGCGTGCAAAACGGCTGGATGGGAGACAATTGCCCGAGAAGATCCTTCACTGTTGTCGCTCAACGGATACAGAATTCGACTTTTATCTGAAAGCCACTTCAAGCGGCTCGGGCTGAATTCACCTTCTTGGTTGAAGGCGATGTGGAGTTCCAGTCAATCAACGCAACGCAAGGAAACAGCGACCGACGGTGAATTTGCAAAAAATGATTCAGCGTTGGCGCGAATTCAAAAACTCAAAGGACTTTTGGATGGTAGGCAATGGACGCAAGCGAGTCAGCTCTCGCGAAAGATAATCTCAGAGTACAAACAGGAACGAACAAACCAGCGACGAAAGAAGAAATGCAGCGCCGATTTAATATACGCACAATACACTGCCGCACAGAGCTCGCGAATTGCACAAGACAGAAAATCCTTTGCACAGCTGCAGGGAGAGCTTATTGCAAATCTCGACCAAAGCAGCTGCGCGCCTGAAGAATTCGGAATCGACAAAGAACAGTTCGACTCTTTTCGACTTGACGCGCGATTGTGGTTGGCCCGTCTACAATGGGAACAAAACGACAATCCACTCGCATTCTACACAGCCCGTAAAGCGCTCTCTGAAGCTGCTGCTCTGCAGTCTTGGGAGCATTACGTTGATGCGGCAAAGATTTTGATTGGACGTGTCGGCTTTGAAATGCTGAATCCGACCGAGAATCTTGCATTTCTGAGTGCACTTGAGCACGCGGGGCAAGGCTCTGACTCAGAAGAATTTCCGGTTTGGATCAACAGTCGTAGAGGTCTATTGCAATTCCTTGACGGCGACTTCGAGGGCTCGAAGAAATCTTTTGAGAGAGTCATTGAACAAACTGAGGATAATTTCACACGCTCAATGGCCTTCTATTGGATGGGCAGAACGACCCAGGCGAGTCGTGATATGACCTCAAGTGAAAATTCGTTCTTGTCATCGGGCCGCACCGACCCACTCAGCATTTACGACATCTTTTCAGGTCAGTTGCTTGCACGCGAATCGGGCCGGGCATCGACTCAAGCGAAGCGGGCGTTTCTCAACGACTGGCGAAAGATTCACCAGATTTGGTTGAATATTGACTCAGACAAACCTCTGCAAATTGTTTCGTCGGTGCCACCGCGCACACTGACGTCCACAAAACTCGCAAGTGATTCGCAAGATTTAACGAAATCGCAAAAACAATTCGACACCTCGCTCGAATCAAGCATTCTTTTTGTGACCCTCTTGCGGGCTCTCGAGCCTGAGCAAAGCACGGATGAATTTACACAGTTGTTAAAGAACAATGATGAGCTTGTTCCTTCTATAGTCCGCGCAGAAGCAGCGACGCTGCGAACCTCATTTGCTCGCTTAAATACATTACACGCCGATGTCTTGCCTCGTGCTCATCAGGTTGCTTGGCTCACTCACGCCTTGGGAGACCACGCAAACGCAATGACGTTTGTGGGACGCCTGCGTGATTCATTGGGTTGGGATACCGACTACTTGCCGTTTTTATATTTTATTTTTTACCCGCGGCCCTATGAGCGAGAATATCAGCAGGCTGCCGCCCGATGCTCCGTAGATATAGATGTGCTCTATGCTGTTTCGCGACAAGAAAGCCTGTTTCAACCGTCGGTGAAGAGTCCTGTTGGGGCTGTTGGACTCATGCAACTACTTCCATCAACAGCGAATCGGGTTTTAAGACAGCTTCCAGAATTCAAAGATGCGCAAAAAATTGACCTCACAAACCCATCAACAAACACCCTAGCGGGCGCCTGCTATCTGAGAGATTTGCTCAATCGATATCAGAAAAACCTGGCTTTTGCGGTTGCTGCGTATAACGCTGGAGAGCAGGCTGTAGATAAATGGGTCGAACGACGGCACAAACTTGCTGACATACCGTACTTTATCGAATTTATTCCACTCGCGGAAACAAAGACCTACGTTCAACGTGTGCTCAGAAATTACTACAACATCAAGTGGATTTATCAGGATGCTCAGGATGAGTAACTGACTGCGCAGAAGCGGAGTCAGACGACGACACGCTCTGACTCAAAGAGCCTTGCGGCAGGGCACCCTCAGCGGGTCGCACTGTTGGAAGTTCATTCGGAGAATCTTTGCGATTCGCTTCAGAATTTTGCTCTGTATGATGCGAATCTCCAGATAGGGAAAGATCGGCAGTGACTGCAGATGAAGCCTGAGGGAGATCTGCTTGGTCTTCGTTGGGAGCTGGATGATGAGGCTTCTCAACGAGAAGGTCACGAGTCACCTGATCTCTCACGTCAAGCCAAGTCCGTTGCAAATCGTTCGTCATGCCGCGAAAGTTATTCCAAGCCTTCATAAACTTGCGCATGTTTTGAGGCAGATCTTCGGTTCCAAATAAGATGACCGCAATAAGAGCGATAACCAATATTTCTCCACCACCGACTCCAAACATGCGCTTCGCTCACTCCCAGCATGAAATCAATTATTTCTTCGCTAATTCGCCTTCAATCAAACGTGCAAATTCAGCCTTGTCGACCGCTCCACCCAGTTTGCGGCCGTTGACGAAGTAAGCGGGTGTTCCGTTAATTCCGAGGTTTTGCCCTTCGAGTGAATCCTTAAGGACTTCGGCTTCCATTTTTGGATCCTTGAGGCAAGAATCGAATTTACCACCATCGAGGCCAATTTTACCTGCAAGCTCTTTGTATAGAGCGGAGCCGAGGCGTTGATGATTGGAAAAGAGCGCATGGTGCATTTCAAAATACTTGCCCTGAGCGCCTGCACAGTTGGCCGCAATTGCCGCTGGAAGGGCTTCAGGATGGATTTCACGCAAAGGGAAATCACGATAAACCCAACGAACCTTTCCCTTATATTCTTTCATAATCGTATCAAGGGTTGGAATCATGCGAGCACAGAAGGGGCATTGGAAATCAGCAAACTCAACAATCGTGACTTTTGCATCCTTAGGTCCAAGAAAGAAGTTGCCACCATCATCAACTTCCAATTTTGGTTCGGCCGGACGGCGAAGGGCAACTCGAATCGCTCCAGAATTTTTGGCCTGATCAACCAATTGACGGAAGGCACCTTCGCGAGCTCTACCTTCGAGGTAAGAACGCACTTGCCCAGCGCGCTGATCTTGAGGAATGCGTTGCAGCGCAGGGTTGTCTTTGTTCTCCTCAAGAAACTTATCGACTTCGGCAGTGGCAACAGTCACACGTTCACTGAAATACGCGGCTTGTGCGTCTTCAACTGAACCAAACTTCTTTTCAGTTTTCATCTTTTCAAAAAACTCTGTGACGTATCGTTGAACGAGAATTTGCTCGGCAGCGCTGTAAACTTGCATTTCAGCTTCGTATAGCTTCTGAGCTTCGCCGCCATTCAACTGCGCGCGCTGAACTTGATTCGCACCGTATGTCCCAATCAATGAACTGTCGGCGGAAGCAGGGGCAGCAATGGCTTCTGATGCACCTTGTGGGTTTAGCAGCGCGCGGCTAGAGATACGGCTTTTGTCGAGAGCAAATAAAGGAACAAGTCCCAATAAGCCGCCCAAAACGAACGCTGCACCGATCAACACTTTGCTTTTCGACATTTTGATCCTCACTCAGAGTTTAGCGAAACTTGTTTTCGAGTTCTGAAATATTTTTACGATACGCTGCCTCTTCAGCAACGCCAACAACGTCAGGCAGCGATTTAGCGAATTCGAGCGTCTTGAGAGCTTCACCCTTGTTTTGCAGCTTCGCTTGTACCTCAGAGAGGTAAACGTGGTTCAATTTGCTCTCTGGTGCGAGCGAGACTGCTTTCTTCAGATCCTCAAGCGCTTTTTGATTGTCACCGAAAGAGATCATTCCAGGAAGCTTATTGTAGAGACGGCCTCGGACACGCAAAGGACCCGCATAATGATATTTTTGATCAATCTTAATTGCTTCGGTGAGAGCCTCTCTCATTGGGCCCGCTGAACTCAAGGCCTTCAGAATTCCCTTTGCGATGCCCCATCCACCCAAGGTGACTGCATACCAGTAGTGACCTTCAACACGGTTGGGTTCGAGCCTGCGAGCACGCTCACCCGACTCGGTTCCAACCTGAAAGACCTCCATCTTCTCTTCACTCGAAGCATCATTGGCGAGAGCAAAAAAACCGCCGTAGTAAGAAAGGCGCGCCATTCGCCAGAGCACTTCGAAATTGTCAGATGGAGCTGTCTTCTTTTTCAAAAACTCAACGATTTGAGGATGCAGCTCATGACGTACATTCCACACAGCATCGAGCGCCTTCACCGAGGGCTCAATGACAATCATGCTGGGATTAACTGTGTTTGAAGGAGCGACTGCAGGCGGAGTTGAGCTTTGACCGGTGGGGGCAACGGCAGCAGGTGAAGCGGGAGTGTTGTTCGCGGCTTGAGCCACCGAAGGAAGTACCGGAAGCACAACCGCGAACGACAGGTAAACAACACAGGAGTTCAAAACAAAACGAGCCGCGGAACGAAGTGCCATATCTTTGATCTCCTTATACAGAGATCAAAGATATTGCTTGAGTGCCTCAACCTTGTCGAGCTTCTCCCAAGGGAATTGGTTGCGCCCGAAGTGTCCATAAGCTGCTGTTTCTTTATAGCTGAAGCCGTGCTTCGAAGGATGCTTGAGGTCGAACTGAGAGATGATATCTGCTGGTTTCATGCGGAATGTTTCGCGCACTGCGGCTTCAATTTTGGTGCGAGCGATTTTCTCGGTTCCAAACGTCTGAACATTGACACTCACCGGTTCAGCAACGCCAATTGCATAAGCAATTTGCACAAGTGCTCTGTCAGCAAGTCCTGCGGCAACGATGTTCTTGGCGATGTAACGTCCCAGATAAGCAGCCGAACGGTCGACCTTGCTTGGGTCTTTTCCAGAGAATGCACCACCACCATGTGCGCCATGTCCGCCATAGGTATCAACAATGATCTTTCGACCTGTCAAACCACAATCGCCTTGTGGGCCGCCCGTCACAAACCGACCTGTTGGGTTGATGTAATAGCGTGTCTTAGAATCGAGCAGATTCGCTGGAATCGTCTTCTTGATGACTTCATCGACAACATAGATGTGGAGCTTCTCCAACGACACATCGGGGGTGTGCATTGTGCTGACAACAACAGTGTCAACACGCTTGATAACACCGTTGTGGTACTCAACAGTCACCTGTGACTTTGCGTCAGGGCGCAAAAACGGAACTTTTTCAACCTTACGTTTGTGCGCCAAATTGCGGAGAATATTCTGCGCGTATTGAAGTGTCGCAGGCATCAATTCTGGGGTTTCGTTGATGGCATAACCAAACATCATTCCCTGGTCGCCAGCGCCCATCTCTTTGTGCAGGCCTTCACCTTCATTCACGCCAACGGCAATATCGTGTGATTGTGCATCGAGTGCGACAATGACTCCACAGCTGCGGTAGTCAAATCCATTCTCAGGATCGTCGTAGCCAATTTCCTTGATTGTCTCGCGTGCAATATCTGCGTACTTGCGCGCCTTCATCTTGCATTCATCGTTGGTGGTGATTTCGCCGGCAATCACAACCAAGCCAGTTTTCACCAAGGTTTCGCATGCAACACGTGCATGTGGATCATATTTTAAAAGTTCGTCGAGAATGGCATCGGAAACTTGGTCTGCAACCTTGTCTGGGTGGCCCTCAGAAACACTTTCGGAGGTAAAATAAGTAATTTCTGGATTTGCGGATTGGAAAACTGCGTGAGGACGAAACATAAAGACACCTCGTACAAGCGAACGTAAAACCGAAAACACTCAAAAAAAATGCGAGGAGAATTTGTAAGCCGGATTCTGTCGACGACTACAATTTCTCTTGCTCAACCCGTTACCGAGTGAGTCTTTGCAACCAACCCGAGCGTCAAGCGGACCGAGCCAGTCCTTCGCCCCTATTTGGTTTTGCTTCGGGTGGGGTTTGCCAAGCGCCGTGTCGCCACGGACACCCGTGAGCTCTTACCTCACGATTTCACCATTGCCGGACTTACGTCTTAGGCTTTGTTTTTTCTGTTGCACTTTCCGTCGGGTTTCCCCGCCTGGTCGTTAACCAGCACCCTGCTCTATGAAGTCCGGACTTTCCTCACTCACAGACGCAAACGTCCGCGGCGCTGTAGCCCAATCCTCCTCGCAGAGCCCTCATAGCCCACCACCCCCTTGACTTCAAGCAGAGTGTTTCAAGCGACCGTCGGTTGTGATCGGCGCTTGAGAATCGCGCGTATTTGTCCTGAACAGACGCGCGCAAATAGGAGACCAAGGAGCGAGTTGACGAGGAGGGAAAGTGCACTTTGCAGGACTCCGGCCGAGGCAACGACCGCCGGCGAAACCGAAAAAATTCCAAAAATCGAGGCCATAACTAATTGATAGCCACCAATACCGGCGAATCCGAGCGGAAGAAGCCCGGCCAAGGCATTCAACGGAAAAACACAGACAACCTGAAAGAAATCCAAAGAAGACGCTAAAATTCGGGCCGACATCGACAACGTCGCACACGCCAACAGCATACTTCCCATGCTCAGCGCAACGGGCACAAAAAGGCGAATGGGATGGCGGGTCCCGGCTTCAATATTGTGGCGAATTGCCTCAATGTTCCTGGCAATCAATTGCACCGATTTAGGTCTGCGCGACGCGTTACCAGTCAAAGACTGCGAAAGTCGCCGGAGAGACCGCAGCCGTGCGAGAAATGGCAAACTCAGTAGTCCGACACAGCCTACACCAGCGCCAATCCAAAGCATCAAGACTCCCTGCCGCGCTGCTGAATCAACAACGGTGGATTCCGACATCGTCATGCGCAGAAAAAGATAGCCAGAGAACATGAAGCCCATCAGCAAAATGCCGAAAAAACCCACCATGCGATCAACGAGTGAAACCAACGCCAGACGCGCCTTCAGACCCGCTTCCTGGCCAGACGTTTGGCTTGTAGAATTCGACGTATGACTCCCCAGCATAAGTCCAACACGAAGCAGTTCGACGATTGCCAACGAGCCCGGAGCCCACTGGCCAACCGCAGAGCTGACGAACGTTGCCGAAGTGATTTGTCGGAAGCTGGAGCGAATTCCAAACACCGAGAGAATCATCCAGTAGCGAAAAACTAACACACATGCGCCAACAACCTGAATGCAAACGAGCTGCGAAATGAGCATGGGCTGTTCGCGAAATGCGGACACAATGCTTGCCCAACGGAGCAATCCAAAATGCTGCATGAGAAGCAAAAAGCCGGCGGCAAGAGCAAACAAAATCAACGATCGCGAGAGTGTTTTTAACATGATCCCTCCGACGTGTCTGCTTTCCGCTCTCCTTCGGGTTCAATGCCAAAGGCCTTCAACTTGCGGTACAAATGACTGCGCTCCAAACCAATTAATTCGGCGGTACGCGAGATATTAAACTCATTTTGCTTAAGCTTGTTAAGAATGAAAAACTTTTCAAATTCTGTTCGTGCATCGCGGAAGCTATCAATTTTACCGAGTTCAGCGAGCTCGCTGTTGGGCAAACCTTGATGGCCCACAAGGCCTTCTGGCAAATGATGTTCCTCAATGACTTCATCACGCACCATAATGCTCAATCTTTCCATAATATTTTTGAGTTCGCGAATATTTCCGGGCCAAGGATAATTTATGATGCACCGCTCAGCTTCTGCGGAAAATCGTTTGGCCGTCATGCCCTCTTCAGAACTAAATGCAGTCAAATAGTGATTTGCAATTTCAAGTATGTCGGATCCACGCTCGCGTAAGGGAGGAAGTTGGATTGGAATAACGTTCAAGCGATAAAATAAATCTTCACGAAAATCTCCGCGCTTGATAGCCTCCTCGAGATTTTTATTTGTTGCTGCAATGACTCGAACGTCAACATCCATCGTTTCATCGCTGCCAATGCGCTCGAATCTTTGCTCCTGCAAAACTCTCAACACTTTGCTCTGAACCTTGAGAGACATGTCGCCAATTTCGTCGAGGAAGATTGTTCCCGTGTGCGCTTGCTCAAATTTCCCTCGCTTGCCCTGAACTGCACCCGTAAACGAGCCTTTCTCGAAACCAAAAAGCTCCGATTCGATAAGCTCTTCCGGTATTGCTGCGCAGTTGATTGCAACGAATGGACGCTTTGAGCGCTGGCTTCGTTCGTGAATCAAGCGGGCGACATTTTCCTTCCCGGTGCCATTTTCGCCGGTGATAAGCACAGTTGATGTTTTGCCGGCAACCATGTCGATCGTCTCGCGCACCTGCAACATCGCCTTTGATTCGCCGATCAATCGATAACGCTTTTCCATCCGCATGCGCAGATTGGCATTTTCAGCGCGCAATGAACGCAAGCGCAAAGCATTTTCAACACTCATTAAAAGTTTTTCAAGACTGATTGGCTTTTCCAGAAAATCTACAGCGCCCAAGCGAGTCGCCTTAACGGCGGTCTCAATGTTTCCATGTCCCGATACCATAACAACACAAACATCAGATCCTAGGTTGCGAATTTTTTCGAGAACCGCCATCCCATCTTGATCTGGCAACCAAACATCGAGCAAACACACTTCGGGCATTTCTCGACCGATGAGCTTCAGACCCGATTGAGCGTCATGGGCAACGCTGACTCGATGCCCCTCATCCCTTAGAACATCGGCGATTGTTTTACAGATTTCGCGCTCATCATCGATGATCAAAATCTTGCCGGTATTTGTTTGGACAAAGTCTCCCGTCAAGGTGCTCATGAAGAAATCTCCGTCTCTCCAACTGGAAGTGTCATGGTGAACACAGTACCACGCGGTTCGTTGCCGGCCACGCGCAACCGACCACCATGTTCGTGAATGATTTGCTGAACAATCACCAAACCAAGTCCTGTGCCGGTCCGCTTGGTGCTAAAATAAGGCTCAAAAATACGGTCGCGAACCGATTCAGGCACTCCATGTCCCCAGTCCACGACAGCAATTTCAATTTCATCACCATTGGAATTCTCTGAGCCAACACGAATGACGACACGACTCGCACTCTCGACACCCGAGGACGCAGCAATGGCATTTGACACGAGATTAAACATCGCGCGCGCAATTTGCTCGGGATCATGTTTCAAATCTAAAGACACTTGCGCGTCGTTGCGCAAATCGAGAAAAGTTTTTTGCTGGGGATTCCAGATTTCAATAGCAATCATAATTTGCTCGGGATTATCCGAGAATGCTGCCGCCGAAAGGCGAAGTGTTTCGACAATATTCGCCAGACGCATTTTAGGGCCTGGCATACGCGCAACAGAGACAAACTCGTCAACAAGCTGCTTAATAGCGTCAGCTGATTGCACAATGACACGCACACTTTCGCGCATCACTTCGGCATCTTCGCCATTCAAACGCGACATCAGACGGCGCTCAAGCCGTTGTGCTCCGAGCTTGATGGGAGTGAGAGGGTTTTTGATTTCGTGCGCAACCTTCCGCGCCACTTCACGCCATGCCGCGAGCCGCTGCGCTCGCGCGATATCTGTAACATCTTCGACAATAATCAAATAAGCCCGTTCATGATTGGGCTTATGCAATGCGATACCTGTTACGAGCAATTGATATTCAAGAGCGCCTAAACGCCCTGCGTACTCACCCTCAACGCGATGCAGAGACTCTTCGACAAGTGGGCGAAGGAGTGGATACAACCAGTGTTCGTAGAAATCGCGGGGCAAGAATTCCGCAAGCGAGCGTCCTCGAGCTTTTTGCTCATCCAGCGAAAACAATCTTTCCGCGGCAGGATTGCACGCCTCGACTGAAAAATCTGCAGCGAGTGCAACCACCGCAGCTTGCACTTCTTGCAAAACCGATGCGTAGTATTCGGTTTTTTCCGACAAGAGTGCCGCTTTGAGTTGAAGTTCTTCAGCTGAAGCGCGCGCGCGTTGATTTGCATCACGCAAGTCACCAACCATGGATCGAAAACTACGTGCGAGCTGACCAAGCTCATCATCAGAAACCACGTCATCGATATTGACTTCGTAATCACCTTGAGCAACCGACTCAGTTGCTTGTGCGAGGGCTTGCAACGGTCCAGTCAATTCTCGAGCAATTGTTACACCCAGCCACAGAGCAGAAAATATCAATAAAACTGTAAGGGCTCCAAGTAAAAGATAGTAACTTAACCGAACCAGTTCGACCCCAGGCTGTGCCTCGGAAACCTCATGAGCAAGCAATTGCCATCGGGTGTGGATAGTTGGAGGTGAAATCAATCCAATGAATCGACTGCCATGGCGGACAACAGCTAAAAATCGCTCAGAATCGAGCGTAAGCCAGCGCGGATCAGAATTTAATTTTGAGGCGTTTGAGCGAACAACGGAATTGATTTGTCCTTTGTAGTTGAAATATTTGTCGTGAATGAATTGAGGCTCAACAGATTTTTCGTCGATAGGAATCGAGAAGTCTATATGGGATGAGGCGATTGTATTGCTTTTGATACCAGACAGCAAATGTAAAAGCTTCTCGCGATACTCTGCTTCACTTCTCAGGCTGACCTCAGACGTTTGCACGATACTTGGTGGCAGCCAACGCTCAAAATGAACATTCACAAACTTTGTTGAAATATAGAGAAGAATAAGAGTTGGAACGAGCGAGAAAAACAAGAAAAGCGTGACGAGTCGTGTCCGCAATGAGCTACCGAACACCGCCCTTTGCCGCTCAACAACCAACTTTACTGCATTTCGAAAGCTTAAAAAAATCAAAACGAACGCAAGCACTGCGTTCAAATTTACAATACTGAAGAACAAGATGATTGAAAGGAATGATTGGTTCTCAAGAATATGTGTGAGACCATCGAAGATTTTTGTCTCGAGCCACGTACCCACAACAAACAGGAGAATTGCAACAAGCAGAGCACTTGCGATTCCAATCAGGCGAGTCTGGGTGCGCGCTGAATTCAAGGCAAAAGTCCTTATTGACTGTCTGAAGTAAAACCCTGCAAGCGCACGTTGGTCCAAGCTGGGTTGCTGACAAATTCGGCCTCGCTGGGGCAATTGCCCGCGACTCGCAGGTCTTGTGGGACGCTGATTGGCCGACCGCTCGCAAGCTCGACCGCAACAAGCCGCAACTGAGAAATGAAAAAAGTGTTTTTGTCGAGCTTGAAAAAGTCTGCGGAGTTGATGTCCTCGGGATCAATTGAGCCGGCAGCGACAATTTTTTGAAAAACCTTCAGACTGCTTTTCCTCATCGCCACGAGCCTCGTCAACACGCAGATTCGCTGACCAAATTGAAGCGGCATGAGGTATTTTGAGTTCACCTCGGCAACAACGAATGCAATGCCATCTTTCAGACATTTTTCGAACGGAACGCCAATTTCACGCATAGCCTGACATCGTCCCCTTTCCAGATATCTGAGATAATTGGGGTGATGGACGACCCCTCCCCCGTCGATGTCTTCAAACTGGACCTCAATGGCAAAGGAGCTCGTGGTATTCCAACGCATGAGACTTTGTTCCTTGATTCAGGACGATTGAAATGAACTTTGTGAACGCCCTAGAGTGCTTACTACCTGTTGTCGACGGCGTCCATGCGCGGTGGGAGTCGGCACGCGTTGAAATGATGTCGAGGCACGAAAGCAATCCTGAAAGTCTGCGTGTCACGTGCACAAAGGGTTGCGGTGCGTGCTGTCATTTTCCAATTATTCCAGCCACCGGAGGGGAGGCATTCGTCTTGTTGGCACGCCTTTTAGCAGAAGGTCGCACCCTCGAAGAACTACACAGCCAATTCATGACCTATGCGCGCCGTTACTTAGAACATGCTCAACGCAATCAATCGCTGCCTCTGACCGACGATCAACAGCGCAAGTTTCTTCACGAGAAATTGCCGTGCCCGTTGTTCGTCGCAACGGCAGACATAGGACCGATGGGGGGCTATTGCGGAGTTTATGCATATCGCCCCCTCATCTGCGATTTTTTTCATAGCCTCGAGTCTCCGGAGTTGTGCCTTTTGAAGAAGCCGCACGCGTCATTTTCGGATGTGAGTGAGCGAGGCCACGAGGCAATTGACGAAGTCAGGGCTATAGAAAGAGAGCTTTTTGGCCGAAGCGTTTTGGGTCATCTTCCGCTGCTGATGGCAGCATTGCTGACGGATTCTGGAATGAAGTCCTTCCTGACCCGTGTTGAGATTGATCCCAATGAGGAGAATGCTCAGGATATTGCCGACTTCGGCCTTTACGTAGAACTGATTTCTTGCCTTGGGTACGGGTGGGGAGATGCAGAGTGGGCTTCGCTTGCCATCGCACAGGCCGAAATGATTTAGTCCGACGCACATTTGCGCTGGAAGGAGCAGACAATGGGTTCCACGAATAGAATTACGTTGATTCCGGGTGACGGTATTGGACCTGAAATCAGCGACGCCGTAACAAAAATTTTAGCAGCGACTGGCGTTGAGATTAGCTGGGAAACACAAGAGAGCGGCGAGGCGAGTGCGCTCGCGGGCAAGGGTGTCATGCCGGATGCGACAATCGAATCCATCGCTCGCAACCGAATTGCCCTTAAAGGGCCAACCACGACACCGACAGGTGGTGGTCACCAAAGCGCAAACGTAACACTGCGCAAACGACTCGACCTCTATGCCAACGTGCGGCCTGCAAAGAGCCTCCCCGGTTATAAAACCAGATTCGACAATATCGATATGATTATTGTTCGCGAAAATACCGAAGACACCTACGCAGGTGTTGAGCACATGGTCGCGCCCAATGTTGCCCAATGCCTAAAGATTATTACCTGGGAAGGAAGCGAGCGTGTTGCACGTTATGCTTTCGAAATGGCGCGTAAACTCAAGCGTAAACGCGTGACGTGTGTTCACAAGGCAAATATTCACAAACTTTCGGATGGACTTTTCCTGAAAGCACATGAACATGTTGCCAAGGAATTTAGCGACCTCAAGTTCGATAGCATCATTGTTGATAACGTGTGTATGCAGCTTGTCACACGCCCAGAGGAATTCGATGTGCTTGTGCTGCCCAACTTGTATGGCGACATTGTTTCGGATTTGTGTGCTGGATTGGTTGGTGGACTTGGTGTTGCTCCGGGAGCAAACATTGGTGACACAGGTGCAGTTTTTGAGGCTGTCCATGGCTCAGCTCCCGACATCGCAGGCAAAGGCTTGGCGAACCCTACAGCTTTGCTTCTTTCTTCCGTCATGATGTTGCAACACATGGGTGAATTGTCGCGCGCTCAGCGGATTGAATCTGCGCTTCAACAGGTTCTTGCTGAAGGAAAAAGCCTGACTCGCGACCTGCAGGGCACTGCAAGCACCATGGAATTCGCAGATGCGATCATTGCCAAAATCAAAAACTAACAAGGCTGGGCAACACTTATGACAACTCAAACAGACAATCGCCAATTGGCAGGAATCGACTTGTTCATCGAAGCACCCTTTGCAGCCACGCTGCCGAAACAGGTGGGCAGTCTGACGCTCGACTTCACGGCAAGTCGCGGAACGAAACTCAAGGGGAGTGATCTTGAAAAGCGAATCTTGGACGTGAACTGGCTCTGTGCCCGCTACGTATTTGATGCAGCACGTCCGTTGAACGCCGAGACAGAAAGCCAAATCCTTAAATTAATTGGTGAAGTTGGCAAAAATTTCAAATGGTCGAGCGTGATTAAGCTCTTCATCGTCGACGGCAAGCCGCAGTACTCCTAATTCAGGTTCAACTTGAAGAGGCGAAGACGAGTGCTCACTCACTTTCGCCTCATTCTCCTCAGCCAACACATCAGATAAACAAGAAAATATAAAAATTTTTCGATCCCGCTCAAGACCTTACGCTTGGCTCCGAACAGACGTTTGAATGGTACTGTTCGAATTTTTACCCTGTGGCCGGCGGGAGGACACCCATGCGTAGACTAAAGACTCACAGAATCGCGAGCTTCGCCATGCTCTCGGCTTCAACTGTGACGTTACTCGCAACGGTCGGGGCGTGCGGACGAACTGCCGGCACCGATTCCCAGAAGCTCCTCGAGCTTGCGTCCTCGGCATCGAAATCCGGAAAACTATCTGCGAACTCAATTGGCGGAGCGCTGGTCAAAAACACGACCGCCGACATGGAACGACTCCTGCGCGCCCTCATCGATAAGGAACGCGAGGAGCGTATTGCAGAAGACAAACGCCTGAGCAGCCGCATCGATGTCCTTGAAGCGGATCTCGCTGCCTTTAAAGACAAAGTTGAGAAGCAATTCGATGCGATCGACAAACGAGACACAACTCTACGTTTGGAGCTTGATGGAAAGTTCTCAGAACTCGCTCGCGTGGATGCAGAATTGGCAAACAATTTGAAGAAACTCGACGCAGATATGAAGGCACGTGCAGATTCTCTGGAGAATAAGCTCCAGTTTACCAAAGATGCACTTGAAGAATCGATGAATAAGAAAATCTCGGAAGTTTCAACTCGAATTGACAGCCTCAGCGCGTCCGTTGATGAACGAGTTGCTAAACTTCAAGCGGCAGATGCGAATCTTGCCAACGAGATTAAAGCAACCCAAAACACTGTGAAGGCAAACGCAGCCGACGCAGCCAACAAAATCGCTGCACTTTCAGCAAAGGTCGATGAAAAAGAAGCAGCGCTGCAAAAGCAAATTAACGATGCGCGGATGGATGCAAGCCTCAAAGCTGAGGAGCTTAACAAAAAGCTCGAGGATTATCGCACGAGCCTCACCTCGCTCATTGACGCCAAAGCCGCAGAGTTTGCGCTAAACCTGCAAAAACAGGACTCTGACCTGAAGGCCCAACTCGAAGCTCAGAAAAAAGAGTCCAACGAACGATTTGCAAAAGTTGAAAAAGACTTAGCCGACCAGAAAGTCGCCCTCGAAGCGAAAATTAATAGCAGTGTCCTGACTCTCAAAGACCAAATGACAAAACTGATTGCGAGTACTAACGCAGCGACAAAAGCAGAATTGAACAAACGGATCGACGATCTTGCAACCAAGTCGGGAGAAGATCTCGCTGCAGCGCGTGAAGAACTGATTAAATCGATGAAGACTCAGTCGGCTGACATGCAGATCAAAATGGCTGGCCTGGCAACGTCTATCGAGTCGGTTAAAACACAAGGCGAACAACAACGGCAGGAGCTTGAAGACAGGCTCACACAAAGCATCAACAAAGTGCAGGACTGGGCTAAGAGCGAATTTGGCGCAGTGCGGAGTGAATTCACCGCCAAAATCAGCGAACTTCGCAATGAAGTTCAGGCCGTTCAAACGAACCTCACCAACACAATCAAAAATGGCCTTTCCGAGCTTGAAGGACGGCAAACAGCAGCGCTGCAAGGCTACAAATTGGAACAAATTGCCGAACTGGCCAAGCTCAAGAGCCAGAGTGGTGATACAGCAGCGAAACTCGCTGCACTTGGTGCCGATTTCAGCTCATACAAAGCTGCTCAGCAAGATGTTATTGACAGCATGAACAACAAAATGAACAGCGGCCTTCAAAATCTGGAGGCAAAACTCAGCGCTGAAACGAAAGCACAGGTTGAGGCGTTGCGTTTGGAGATGGTGCAAAAAAATTCCGATTTTGTCTTACAGATGTCTCAGATGAAAGGGGATTTCGCGCAACAAAACCTCGATTTACAAAAGCAGATGGCAAGCAATTACGCAAGCCTGAATAGTTCGATCACAAGCCTTGATGCTGCAACCAAAGCAAGCGTTCAGTCACTATCAGACAAAGCAGCGGCTCAGGAAGCCAAGCTTATGGAGGTGAAAACTCAGCTTGCGATGCAAATCTCGTCTCTCACTGCCGATCTCGAATCCACCAAAGTGCAGTACAACGCAGAAATTGAAGGGGCAAAAGCAGACGCACGTATCCAACAGGAGTTGGCAAAAAAACAACAAACTGAAGAGTTGGCCAAACTGCAGGCGCAGCTCACCCAAGTCACCCAAAGTCAAAACGATGCTCGCACCAAGTTGGAAGCTGATTTGAAGGCGGCGATGGGAAGTCAGGACGCTGCAGCACAAAGTATGATTAACAGCCTCAAGGGTCAGCTCAGCGAAATGGACAAGAGAACCCTCGTCACGTTCTCGGATTTAAAAACAAATTTGGCTGCAGAACGCGTTAAAACAGAAGCTGCAATTGCTGCGGGCATGAAAGCAGTGGAAGAGAAGTGCGTGGCAGAGACTAAGGCTGTTGCGGCTAAGGTTGAAGCTGTGGCGCAAGCTCAAGAAGAATTCAAAAAGTTTGTGGCCGACAATTATGCAACCAAAGGTGAATTAGAAAGCGTGCGTCTCCGAGTTCAAGGTTTGGAAGACGTGACCAAGCTCATGAATGCAAAAATTGATGAAAATGATGCCAACGTCAAGAAGCTCATTAGTGCAGAAGTTAGCGCTGCCAAAGCAGATCTCACGAAGAGAATTGTCAACGTTGAAGCTTCCGTAGATGGCGTGCGCAATGGCCTTGGTTCTGCTATTAAGGATTTTGGCGCGCAGCTCAGTAAGATCAAAGATGACATGAGCAAAGAGATCAGCAACGTGCGCATGGACATGAAGACACAAGACGATGCACTTTTCGCAAAGCTGCAAGAGAGCACAGCAGCGCAAACAGCAATGAATGCTGACCTCATGCAGAAGGTGAAGAGCCAGGCTGCGAATTTTGAGTTAGTGACTCAGTCGATTAAAAAAGAACTGAACGACAAAATCTTGCAGCTCGATTCTATGGTTGATGAAACTAACTTGGAGTTGAAGAAGGCGCGTGATGAGGCCAAAGAGCAATACAATCAGGTCGTGCAGCAACAACAAGCAATGAAGGATCAGATGACCTCTGACCTCTCGAAGCTCAAAACCAACCTGCAGGATGTTGCTAAGACTGCGAACCAAGCGCTTGCGATTGGCACCCAAGCAGCTGCCGACGTGAAGTTGTTGAAGGCTGACTTTGAAACTCAAAAGAAAGCGGTTGCAGACCAATTCAAGTTACAAGGCGACCAAATCAGCAAGCTCGACTCTGCGATGAAAGAGATGAAGGACGATTTCAACAAACGTCTTTCGGATGTTTCAAACAAAGCCGCACAGATGGTTGCAAACCTGGGCGCGGATGTTCAAGAGCAATTCAAGAAGACCACCACAGACCTTGCGCAATTGCGCTCGAAGCAGCAGGCGCTTGAGTCGAAGCTCTCGGGCTTTATGGAAGACGCAAAAGTGGATGACACCGCCAAAGCCACTTTTGAGAAAGACATTAAAGTTCCTCAGAAGGATCTCACCGCAGAACTTGTTGTTGCTTTGAAGGCCTTTGGTGATTTGCGCACAACTTTTATCCGCGCATTGAACCCAAATCAGCAAACCGGTGAATGGTACGATAAAACGTTTGTGCCTATCATGACTCAATGCGGTGGTAATGCGAACGCGACTTTTGCCAACGCACTGGGTCGAGATTCCTTCGATTTCCTTGCCGATGAATATGCCTACCAACTGGTTATGGGTTCGCGCGGAACGAGTGCTGACAACATGTTCTTTGGCTACGCTCAGGCCACAGATGGCAAGAGCCTTCACCACTATGTGATGTTGAGTGCCTTGAAGGAGCTCGAAGGCGGCGGCGATGACCCATCCTGCATGAGCAAGATCCGCAGCTGGGCATCGAGCATTCTTTACGGAACATCCGCGGATTCGGTTGCGTTAAGGAAGAAACTTGTGGGTGCAGACACTCTCAAGCGCGCAGTTGCAACATTCATGGACAAAGCATCGGTGATGAAGACAAATGCCGGCCGGGTTGAAACAGTTGTTTCATCTGCCGTCAAGAAGCTGAAAGATGCTGAAGCGGTTCTTCAGGTTGGTCGTGAAGACGGAACACTGCCACTGCTTGCGCGCTATGCCGAAACTATTGTCGAAGGCGCCGACAATGCCTTTGACGCGTTGCAGCGCGAGGAAGAATTCAACCGCATGGTTGATATTCAAAATAATTTTGCAGCAAATAACGCTGAGCTGAAGAAGAATATTGATGCGGTAAAAACCGACCTAACCAAGCAGCTTGATAGCTTCAAGAGCCAAACGAACGCCAGCCTCACTGCCCTGCAGAATGAAGATGCAAATATCAAGAAATCGCTTGGCAAGGCGCTTGATGTGTTGATGAGTTTGGCGATTCGGAGTGGCCAACAGGACCTCGCTTTGGCCGCTGCTGACGCAGGCAAATCGATTGGCTACGTTCCGAAAGAAATCCTCAAAGTGAAACCTGCGATCACTGAAGTTCAACACTTCTTTGGACCGCCCGCATTGGCAGACAACTCGGATGCCTGCACAGGGAACACCATCCGCCGAGGCGCCGGCGTAAAATTCTGGACGCAAGGCGGACAGTGTTGGGTGAACTTCCGAGGAATACCCTCGAGCCGATGGTTGAGCACCACGAGTACAATGTGGTTCCGCGTTTTTGGTGCAGCTGAAAAGATCCGCATCCGCGCTGAACGCTGCGACCGCGGTGCAGGTTCGTATTGCGATTTCACCTATAGCTTTGCTGGCGGACCATCAGTGATGTCGGCTGACACGAAGATTTCCGGGACTGTGGCGGAAGGTGTTTTCGACTTCAAAACTCCGAGCATGCTGGAACCCTACATCCGCCGCGTGCCTTACAATGGTGGCTACCTTGACACTGCATGGTGGGGAGAAGTGATTTCATTTTCTGCGATGCTCAACGATGGAACTTCGGTCGTAAACAATGATTATCGCATTCAGCTTTATTCTCCTTTGGTGCTCGACTTTATGCCCTTTGGGCGTCCAGAGTTTGTTGCGCAAGAGAGGAGCAACGTTAAATTCGACCTGATGGGCACAGGCAAGCCAACCCGGACAGGTTGGATGAAAGGTGAAGCGCCTGTGGCATTACTGGCTTTGCCGAACTCAGAAGGAAAAGTGACCAGCGGCCTGGAACTTTTTGGTGAGGCGACTGTGATTCAGTCCACAGGCAAAAAGGCTCGCAACGGTTACGAAGCACTGGCGCAGTACGACCTGAACCGCGACGGCGTAATTGATGACAAGGATGCGATTTTCTCAAAACTCGTGGTGTGGTTCGACAAGAATCACAACGGGGTCACAGACGAAGGTGAATTGGTGAAGCTCAAAGACGCGCAAGTCACAGCCATAAGCGTTAAACACAAAGCCATGCCTCGGCATGAGCGTTTTGTGGAAGGAAACGATTTGCGCACGACCGCCAAGTTCTGGGGACCATCGCAATGCGGCAAGGGTGGCTGCAACTCTTACGACGTCTACTTCGGAACCTCAGTGACGCTGAGCAGTCGAAAGTAACAGCCGAAAGAGATGGCTTTAGAATAAGGACGTAGCCCCGGTGGAAGTTTCTGCCGGGGTTCGTTTTTAGGGATATTCCTTCGGGACTCAGAGATTTGTTGCCCCCCTGCACCCCCCCTGAAAAATTCGACACTCACGTGCGAGCTCGCCAAGAAATGCCCTTTGCCTCAACTGTTAAACTTCCGAAATTTTTAAATAATTCCATACCCGGCAAAAATTTCTAAAGCGAACCGCCCGCCCACCGAAGGTACTACTGAACGGGTTTGACCTATCTGCCTTCTCTATTTTTTTGGGGGACACTCAATGTCAACAAGAAAGCTGAAGAAAACCGGATCATTCGCCTTACTAGCTGCATCCAGTGTGACTCTGCTAGCGACCGTCGGTGCCTGCGGACGAACGGCTGGTTCGGATTCTCAGAAGCTCTTGGAGCTGGCATCCGCGACTTCGAAGACAGGGAAGCTTTCGGCCAACTCGGTTGGCAGCCTCGCAAAAACATCAACTGCCGACATGGAACGGCTCCTGCGTGCGTTGATAGACAAGGAGCGTGAAGAGCGTATCGCTGAAGACAAGCGCTTGAGTGGACGTATCGATGGCCTTGAAGCCGACCTTGCAACATTCAAGGACAAGGTCGAAAAGCAATTTGATGCGGTTGACAAACGAGACACTGCGCTGCGTCTTGAACTCGATGGTAAGTTCGCAGATCTCGCGAAAGTTGACGCTGACCTTGCAAAATCCCTGCAGGGTTTGCGAACGGATATGGAAAGCCGCGCAAGTTCTTTGGAAAGCAAGCTAGACCTCACGAAGTCTTCGCTAGAAGCTCAAATGAATCAAAAAATTTCTGCAGTTTCCTCACGCATCGATACTCTTTCAGCGTCAGTGGATGAGCGGGTTGCCAAACTGCAGGCCAGCGATTCTGCGCTAGCCGAAGAAATCAAAAACACACAAACCCAGGTAAAAACGAATGCAGCAGATGCAAATGACAAACTGGCTGCACTTTCTAAAAAGCTCGACGACAAAGAAGCCGCATTGCAAAAATCGATCAATGACGCACGCCTTGATGCAAATTTAAAATCAGACGAACTCAACAAAAAGCTTGAAGATTATCGAACCAGCCTGACCAATTTGATTGAAGCCAAAGCAGCAGAATTTTCACTTTCACTTGCAAAACAAGATGCAAGTTTGAAGGCTACGCTCGAAGCACAGAAGAAAGAATCAGCTGCACGCTTTGAGAAGGTCGAAAAGGACCTCGCTGATCAAAAATCTGCTCTTGAGTCGAAGATTTCGAGCAGTGTCTCTTCTTTGAAGAATGAGATGACAAAACTCATCAGCTCAACTGACTCTGCTACAAAATCGTTGTTGCAAAAGAAGATCGACGATCTTGCTAGCAAATCGGGCGCAGATCTTATTTCTGCGCGCGAGGAATTGATTTCGGCCATGGGTAAACAATCGGCAGATGCTCAGATCAAAATGGCCGCCTTGGCAGTCTCGGTCGAAAATGTGAAAACTGAGGGAGCCAAGCAACGGCAGGAGCTTGAAGACCGACTGTCGAAAAAAATCAGCGCCGTGGAAAACTGGGCAAAAAGCGAAGTCGCTGCGGTACGCAGTGAGTTGAGTTCCAAAATCAACGATCTTAGCAATGAAGTTCAGGCCGTACAAACGAATCTTTCAAATTCAATAAAGACGGGATTGTCTGAACTCTCTGGTAGACAAGATGCCGCTCTGCAAGGATACAAACTCGAACAAATTGCTGAACTGAGCAAACTCAAAAATCAGCAGGGCGACACCGCAGCGCGTCTTGCCGCGCTGGGATCGGATTTCTCGTCGTATCAGGTGGCACAAAAAGATGTCATCGACGGAATGAAATCGAAAATGGACAGCAGCCTGTCTAAGCTCGAGGAAAAATTGAGCGCTGAAACAAAAGCACAGGTTCAAACATTACGCGCAGAAATGAATAAAACAAACTCAGATTTCGTGCTGCAAATGTCGCAAATGAAAGGCGACTTTGCGCAAAAGAATATTGAACTCACCCAACAAATGAATGCAAACTATTCGAGTTTAACTTCGTCTATTCAAAACCTCGACGACGCAACCAAGGCGCAGGTGAAGACTCTCACCGACCGCGCGGCGGCGCAAGAAGCAAAAATGCATGAAGTCAGGGCACAACTCGCACTGCAAATCTCATCTCTCAATGCCGACTTGGCCAGCACGAGAGTGCAGTATGACGCGCAGATTGCGGGTGCCAAAGCTGAAGCGCGCATTCAACAGGAGTTGGCACAAAAACAACAGGCTGATGAGCTTGCGAAACTTCAAGCTCAGCTGCAACAAGTGACTCAAAGCCAAAACGACGCACGTGCAAAACTCGAGGCAGACCTGAAATCAGCACTCAGCAGCCAAGATGCTTCGGCACAGGACGCAATCAATTCTCTTAAAGGCCAGCTGACCGAGATGGACAAGAAAACGCTGGTGACATTCTCAGACCTCAAGACATCACTCGCTGCTGAACGCGTCAAGACCGAAGCAAGTATTGCAGCAAGCATGAAAGCTGTGGAACAAAAATGTGTTGCTGAAACACAAGCGGTTGCAGCGCGCGTTGAAGCTGTTGCACAAGCTCAGGAGGATTTCAAAGCATTTGTTGCTGCAAACTACGCAACCAAAGGCGAACTTGAAAGCGTTCGATTGCGTGTTCAGGGACTGGAAGACGTCACCAAAATCATGAACGCAAAAATAGATGAAAATGATGCGAATGTGAAAAAGCTGATAAGCGCGGAAGTCTCGGCCGCAAAGAAAACTTTAGTTGCCCGCATTGTGAAGGTTGAAGCTTCTGTAGACAGTGTTAAGTCCGATTTGGGTGGAGCTATTAAAGATTTCGGTGCACAGCTCAGCAAGATCAAAGACAACATGAGCAGCGAAATTGCCAATGTGCGCATGGACATGAAGACTCAGGACAACGCACTGTTTGCGAAGCTTGCGGAAAGCGACGCAGCACAAAAATCGATGAATGCGGACCTGATGCAAAAAGTGAAGTCGCAGGCTGCCGACTTTGAACTGATGAGCCAGTCTGTGAAAAAAGAATTGAATGACAGGATTTTAGCGCTCGACTCACTCGTTGATGAAACAAACGTGGAACTGAAAAAGGCGCGCGATGAAGCGAAAGAACAATACAACCAGGTTGTCATTCAACAACAAGCCATGAAGGATCAAATGGCTTCGGAATTGGTGAAGCTGAAATCGGTTCTTCAAGATGTCGCAAAGACAGCAAACCAGGCGTTGGCTATTGGAACTCAAGCAGCATCAGACGTTAAATTGCTCAAAGCCGACTTTGAAACTCAGAAGAAGGCCGTTGCCGACCAGTTCAAGTTACAAGGCGACCAGATCAGCAAGCTCGACACGGCAATGAAAGACATGAAGGATGATTTCAACAAGCGTCTTTCAGATGTTTCAAACAAGGCAGCACAATTGGTGGCAAACCTTGGTGCGGAGGTGCAGGAAAACTTCCAGAAAACCGCAACCGATATTGCAAAGATTCGTGCAAACCAGCAGGCCTTGGAATCCAAGATGAATGGCTTCATTCAAGAGGTGCAGGCCGACGATGCAGCGCAGGCAGCCTTTGAAAAGGACATAAAAGTCCCACAAAAGGCGCTGACCGTCGATTTGGTGAATGCTCTTAGGGCCTATGGCGATATGCGCACGGCGTTTTTGCGTGCGCTCCAGCCCAATCAAACGACGGGCGAATGGTACGATAAAAGCTTTCAACCTATCATGGCCGAATGCGGAGGGAATGCAAACGCAACCTTTGCAAATGCTTTAGGGCGTGACTCATTCGACTATCTTGCTGATGAATATGCATACCAACTGGTTTTTGGAACCCGCGGAAGCGCTGCTGACAGTGTGTTCTTTGGAAACGTGGCGGGAACAGACGGTAAGAGCCTCCATCATTTCATAATGATTGCTGCGCTCAAGGAAGTTGAAGGTGGCGGCGACAATGCTGGTTGTATGAGCAAAATCAGAAGCTGGGCTTCTTCAATTCTATATGGCACCTCGAACGATGCAAAAAACCTCCGCAATAAGATTGTCGCCGACGATAAATTCAAGCGCTCCGTGGCAACCTTTGTTCAACAAATGGCGGGCCTTAAGACTAATGCTGCGAACGTTGAAGGCGTAGTTTCAAACGCTGTCAAGAAGCTCAAAAATGCAGAAGCGATTTTGCAGGTTGGTCGCGAAGATGGCTCGCTGCCGCTGCTGGCACGCTATGCCCAGACCATCGTTGACGGCGCAGACAATGCTTTTGATGCTATCGAGAGAGAATCAGAATTTAACAAGATGATTGATGTGCAAAACAAGTTTGCCGCAGAAAATGCTGATTTGAAAAAGAACATCGAAAAGGTCAAAACGGACCTGACCGCGCAACTGGACACCTTCAAGCAGAAGACGAGCCAAGATATCAGCGCTCTACAAAATGAAGACGCAAAGATCAAAGCGTCGCTCGGCAAAGCGTTGGATGTTCTGATGAGCTTGGCAATTCGCGGCGGCCAACAGGATCTTGCCTTAGCCGCACTCGATGCTGGAAAGTCAATTGGCTACACTCCTCAAGCAATAAACCAAGTGAAGCCAGCAGTCAGCGAGATTCAGCACTTCTTCGACAACCCTGCGCTTGCCAGCAGCTCGGACACCTGCACTGGTTCAACGATCAAACGTGGTGCAGGTGTTAAGTTTTGGACAGCAGGCGGACAATGCTGGGTGAACTTCCGCGGAATTCCCTGGGGTTCATGGATGAGCACGGCGAATACTATTTGGTTCCGCATGTTCGGAGCCGCAGAAAAGGTTCGCATTCGTGCAAGTCTCTGCGACCGTGGTGAAAATTCGGATTGTGATCGCACCTACTCGTTTGGCCAAGCCAACCTGCTTGCAGCCAACACAAAATTGACGGGTGCTCCGCACGAAGGTGTCTTCGACTTCCGTGCACCAAATATTCTTGAGCCTTACATGCGACGCTCTTTGAGTTGGTATGGAGAAGATATTTCCTTCACAGCGATGAGAAACGATGGTTCCGCAGCTGTAAGCTCAACCTACACAGTCCAGCTTTACAGTCCATTGGTTCTTGACTTTATGCCAATTGGGCGACCCGAGTTTATCGCGCAAGAGCGTAGCAATGTGAAGTTTGACCTGATGGGAACAGGAAAGCCACAACGCACTGGCTGGTTGAAGGGGCATGCGCCAGTCGCATTGCTGGCGCTTCCAAACGCAGAAGGCAAGGTTACCAGTGGTCGCGAACTCTTCGGTGAGGCAACCATCATCAAGGCAACCGGCAAAAAGGCGCGCGATGGTTATGCGGCTCTTGCGCAATACGACCTCAACCGTGATGGCGTGATTGATGTAAAAGACTCTGTTTACTCGAAGCTCGTTGTTTGGTTCGACAAGAATCAAAATGGTGTTGCTGATGCGGGCGAACTTGTCAGCCTCAAGGACGCTCAAGTCACAGCAATCAGTGTCAAGATGAAACCAATGCCAGAGAAGGAACGCTTTGTTGAGGGCAACGATTTGCGCACAACTGCAAAATTCTGGGGCCCTTCACAGTGTGGAAGCACAGGGTGCAATTCGTACGATGTTTATTTTGGAACTTCATACACACTCAGCCGCAAATAAGCGCGGTGCGAGTGAGGGAGATGTTGCATTCACTAGGCTAAGGTGGGCCTGATGAGAGAAACGGTTTCAATGAAGGTCTGGGCAGCAGCGCGCTCTTTATCAAAGAGTGTGCTGCTGCTCAGCGCTTTTTTAACCGTCGCGGGTTGCGCAAATTCTGGAAAAGGTCGGGTTTATTTGCTGCCGGAGCAACGCCTCGTTTCGGGAATCATTCAACCCGGAAAAGATATCTCACTAGCCAACCTCGAGGTTTCGCTCATCACTCCTGCAGGAATGCGTTCTACACCGACGGGCTTAAAACTCGACAGCAAGAATGGAAACTTTTCCTTCACACTCCCCGACAGTGCAACAGTACAAAGTAGCGACGGCGGTGTTATTGAACAGCTCCTGAGCATGGGTGGGTTTTTACCGGATATGGTGCGGCCCGGATCAGCACTTGTTGGGCAGGTTTTGAAGTACGCTCGCTTTGAGATTCGTAGTAAGAATTTTGAGGACAAAGACTACCAGAAAATACCTTATGCGCAGCTTCTACTTCCACTTGAACGGCGCAATACATTGTCTGGAACTGATGCTCTCAATTTTGGCTCACCACTTTCCATAAGTTCTGCTGGATTTGTCAAAGTCACGGTGAGAGATTTGAAGAGCGGAGTTGCATTGCCCAATGTGCAGATAGCGGCAGTTTCGGACGGCAAAACCACCGCAAATATTCCGGTGTGGCAGGCCGCACAGGTTCGACCCATCTTCAGCACCACCGATGCCAATGGCGTCGCCATCGTTGGGCCCATTGACGCTTCTCTTGAACTCACACGTTTCAAATTTCTTGCCCGTGCGAGTGGATACTGTACCTACCTGGGCGACGCAAAGATCTTTGGACTTTCACGCACCGACAAACACACTGTGAATTTGCGACCCTGTGATGCACAAGACACAACCATATCAACACTGCTCCCAACATTCCCAACAAACCTCAAATATTTAAAATCTGTTGATACTGCAAAGGTGACGCGCGATGTGCTGTTCACAAGTTCGGCCAATGACACAACCTTGAAATTGCGGCTTGACTCAACCACAGGGCTTTTCCGAAAGTTTACCTGGGAAGTTTTTGCCGCAACTCCTACATACACAGCGAGCTCGGATAAACCTGAGAAAACTGGAACACTGGATTCCTTCGAAGGCGAATTTGTGATTGACATGCCATACGCTATCACAAATTACTTTATCCGCATTACCCAACTCCCCGGCGAACGCGATGGCACGGAGTTAAATTCTGATTCTTTTCCGCCACTGACAATTTACGGAAATAAAAATACAAGCCTACCCTCAGTTGAGTTTTTGAAGGTCTCTTCACCTGAACCCGCGCAAGTTTACGATGGCTCATTTACGAAATTCGAGCCGGCAACGACCGATCCGAACCTGCCCCAACTTGTCAATTTGTCTATCGTTGGCGATGGCGGATTCGATCATGTGATTCCTGGCAAACCTGGATACAAATTCAAAATTAAAACAACAAGCAAATTTTGTCCGGAAGGCTATGAGCTAGGTATAGCTATCAAACTGAGTACCAAGAAGACCTATTCACCTTGCATCAACGGGAGCGCAGAGTTTAAAGTTGAAGATGTTTTTGGGGTGACAAATTCTTCAGTGAAAAGTGAGGTCAAGCAGGCGTTCTTTTATCTCAAAGACAAGTGGGGAAACATTTCGAATAACGAAACGAATGTGACAAGTGCCGACTATTCCGCGGGTGTGGATTCCAAATCCAATTTGAACATTCGCAATCTGATTGTAGATTCCGATCAGCCAGCAGCAACTCTCTTGAACCTCGAATTTGGTGAAGGGAGCGGGTACGATTTCGTTTCTACGGATCGCATTAAAAAGTCTGAATTGTTGGACGGAACCAAGGCGTATGCCGTGCGGTTTGAGAAAACAACAGCGGGGACCTTAGCCTTTGCGGCCTGTAGCGACTTAGCGAATGCGCACGGAGATGCAAATTCGATCTTTGATGACATTCGCGATGGCAGTGGTAAGGTCTTTCTCCTAAATAGCAATCGGGCATTTATTGGCAAAGACGAGTTTGGCCGCTACATCTTAACGTCTGAGATGAACAACACCTTGGTCGCAAAGCGTATTGTACAGTTCAAGTTGGGGTCGAGCTCTGAGGCTGCCAGTGGAGCGACTTTTCAAAATTGTATCTTGCGTGCGCAAAGTCAGAACACTGAGGATCTCCTGGATTTTACTGCCGACACAACAAATGGAATAGAACTGAAAAGCACTGATGTTATTTTTTCAACCTCAACAATGACTTTTTATATTGTTTTGAAAAGCGCGGCAGGAATAAATTCCGACCCCATTAAAATCGAAGTTCATAAGTGCGGGGGCGCTTTGAGCAAAAAATGCTGGGAGGAATAAACCAACCCAGCATTGCTTTAATGAAATCTTTTTTCAGATTTCATCACAAATGATCGCAAATTGCCTTAGCAAACTCGCTGCATTTCACTTCACGAGCACCCGATAGAGCTCGGGCAAAGTCGTAGGTCACCACTTTGTCACGCAACGTTGCTTCAAATGCCTTCTCGATAAGAGCACACACTTCTTTCCAACCGAGATACTCAAACATCATCACGCCGCTGAGAATCACGCTGCCCGGGTTTACTTTATCTTGGCCTGCATACTTTGGAGCGGTTCCGTGGGTTGCTTCAAAAACAGCATAGCCATCGCCGATATTGGCGCCAGGAGCAATTCCCAAGCCTCCCACCTGAGCGGCAAGAGCGTCGGAAAGATAGTCGCCATTGAGGTTGGTCGTAGCAAGTACATCGTACTCGTCGGGGCGCAAAAGAGCCTGCTGGAACATGTTGTCGGCAATCGCATCTTTGACAAGAATTTTGCCTGCCGGAACATTGCCCTGACATTCATCCCAGGTCACACAGAAATCGCGGAATTCGGTTTTGGCAACTTCATAGCCCCAGTCACGAAACGCACCTTCAGTGAATTTCATGATGTTGCCCTTGTGAACAAGCGTCACGTTCTTGCGCTTGTTGTCGATTGCATATTGAATAGCCGCGCGGACAAGCCGCTTCGAACCAAATTCACTGACGGGTTTGATACCCAGTCCGGAATCTTCGCGCACTGTTTTGTTAAAAGCCGTCTTGAGAAAATCACGCAGCTTAAGTGCTTCTGGTGTGCCTGCTTTAAATTCAATTCCTGCATAAATGTCTTCGGTGTTTTCGCGGAAAATCACCATGTCGACTTTTTGCGGCTCACGCACGGGCGCTGGCACGTTGGGATACCATTTCACAGGGCGCACACATTGATACAGATCCAAAGTTTGCCGCAGAGTTACGTTCAAACTGCGAATTCCACCGCCAACAGGCGTCGTCAGAGGGCCTTTGATAGACACGCGAAAATCGCGCAGCGCATCAACGGTGTCTTGTGGGAGCCAATCATTGTATTTTTGGAACGACGCTTCCCCAGCAGGGACTTCCATCCAATGGATTTTTCTCTTGCCACCATATGCTTTCGCAACAGCAGCATCGAAGACCATTTGACTTGCAGCCCAAATATCAGGGCCTGTGCCATCGCCGCGAATAAAGGGAATAATAGGTTCAGCTGGAACGTTGAGTTGACCCTTGGAGTCAACCGAGATTTTTTGGCCCTGAGTTGGGACCGTGATGAGTTTGTAGCTCATGGGATGCTCCTTCTTCCTGGAGGCGGTTTAAACAAGCGCCGAAATCATGAGGAAAAGGAGCTTCAAATGCAAATGTCGAGCCGTCGTCTTGGGTCCACGCAAGGCGCACGGCGTGCAGCATATGGCGGGTCGCTAACTGCGCCATGGGGTGGCCTATGACGTTGGCTGCGTAGGTTTTGTCGCCCAACAGCGGAACCCCCAATGCCTGCAAATGCACGCGGATTTGATGCGTCCGACCGGTTTCCGGCTGACACTCGATCCAGCTCACCCGAGCCTGAGGAAATGTTTTCAAAACCACATAGAGGGTCGTTGCTGACTTAATTTCGGGCATTTTACGCCCCGGAGAAGACCCTCGACCGCCGGCTGAGGGTGCGCCTGAATTTAAAACAGCAACGTATGTGTTGGGACGAGATGGGTCCTTGCGGATAGGCCAGCGCAAAACCCCCTGGCGTTCACGAGGAACTCCGAAGCACAGCGCCTGATAAACTTTCTTCATTTTCCGCTCGATGAAAAGCTTTTCAAAACGCGCCTGAGCAGCTTTGCTTTTGGCAAGCAGCATGACTCCAGACGTTTCCTTGTCGAGACGGTGCACCAGCAAAAGCTGGCTGTTTGCAAATTTCTCGGGGTATTGCACCTGCAGAGCGTGAATCACCGTGTCTTCGCTCGAGGTGAGTGTTGCTTGTGACGGCAAACCTGCTGGCTTATTGATAACAATAAAATCGGCTTCCTCAGCGAGAATAGAAACTGCAATTGTCTTCACCGAATTGCCCGAAAGGGGCCGCGATTCCTCCCAGAATAATTCTATAATATCACCTTCTGATACTTGTTTTTTCGCAACCAATATTCGCTTTTTATTTAAATACGCGCCACCCCGATCAATGATCAATTTGATCTTCTTTCGTGAGAATTCGGAACAAAGAGCAGCTGCAGCAACATCGAAACGCTCGCCGTTGAGTGATGGAGGAACCTGTGCTTTAATTTGCGAGACCATAATCCATCCTCAAGCCCTTGGAGACCGTCACATGACGTTAAAAAAGATTTTCGCACGCTTCGCTGTGCTCATGTGTTTCGTGTCAATTCTGCCGGCGGTCGCCACTGCGAGCGCACAGTCCATTCTCAGTCACAATGCGACCGCCTTTGAAAGTCCGGAAGCTGCATTTGATGGATCCAATGGTCTCTCCTATTGGCTAGACAAAACTTTCGCCAACAAACGCATCCACGTCCTTAAAATCGACCTCAACCATCCGCAAGTCCATATGCGCGCATCAACATCGAACGAGCGCGGCTTAACCCCGTCGGAATTTGCTGCTTCGTCCGGCGCTGTTGCGGTCATCAACGGCGATTTCTTTGACGGCACCAAACAACCTGTCGGATTGGCGGTAGGTTTGGGGCAGCTCTGGCCAAAATCGGCCGACACGAAAGATTGGTCGTTCCTCGCCTGCACGCTTTCCAATGACTGCATCGTTGACCCGTATAACCACGTCACGCCTCTTAAACCTGAATGGACGACCGTCGTGGGTGGCTGGCAGGTTCTTTTGGACCCGGGTTTTGAATGGACACGCGATGACGATGCAAACTGTGGAGAGTTCTGCAAGACCGAACATCCACGCACCGTTGTTGGTTTGAGTGCGGATCGAAATACGATGTGGTGGGTGGTTGTTGAAGGACGTCAAGGCTCGTTGACCGGCCTTTCACTCTTCGATTTAACTAAAGTTATGCTCAACCTTGGCGCCGAATATGCACTCAACCTCGACGGTGGCGGAAGTACGGGGCTCATCTTGAACGGCAAGCGCGTCAACGGACGTCCGTTCAATGAACCCGCCGAGCGGCGTGTTGCAAATTGCCTCGGAATTACCCTGGGCACCCCTTAAAACACTCTGTTCTTCGGAAATTTTGATGCAGGTGGCCGCTCTTGGCAGCCAATTCACTTCAGCAATTTTTAGAGCGGCTCGGGAATCAGTGCGGTTAGGTTGTTGGCGTATCCCGTCAACTGATAAAAATCGGTTTGTTCGCCGTCATTTCCCTTAATGGCAATTTCAATCAGCGCTGGTGCATCGGGACGAGCAACCAAAAGCTTCTTGCTTGTTCTGGCAATCATACCAAAAGGCTTTTTGCCGAGATTGTTGAAGCCTTTATAAAACTCGGACCCATTGGACAACGTCTTGCCATCAAAATCATAGCGCATGATTTTCGGATTTGAATCCGCATCTTTGGTCGTGTCGTGCTGAAATAGAACATAAACTTTTCCATCAGGCATCTGCACAACATTGACAGGTTTATGAACACTCGTCGTTGAACCACTCGAATAATCCAGTGACGATTTACAGGTAACAACCCCGGCTTCGAGACCAAGAATATTGAGCCGCGATTGAGTTCCATACGACATTGCGATGATCTGTGACGCACCGCCTCCTTGAATCAGCGCTATGCCCGAGAGTTTATCCATTGGACAATCAGCTGCGCTGCTCGCGGAATAAAAATCATTGGCAATTGTTCCGCCATCTGCGTTAAAACGCACGGCCTTAATTCCCGCCTCGGTCTGGACGTTAAGGACACCACTTTGAAAGCCGCTGAACATAGAGCCTGCTGGCGCCGACTTAAACGTTGTCTTAATACTGCTGACCGCACCCCAAGCCCTGTTCTTCACCAGTCCGGTTTTCGGATCCAGCGTTCCAAAAATCTTTTCCTTGGCGGCACCACTCGAATCGTTTCCAGTATCAACGAAGAAGAGAAGAGTGTTTGCGTCTAAAAAATGAAGAGCCGAAATTGTGCCCAGATCAACCCCGTATCTAACCACATCCACAGGCAAGCTCGAATTGCCCGAAGCATCGAAGCGCACTGCAAACGAACCCGAAGCAATCCAAAACGGCACTGCAGCTGTTTCGGGAGTCTCCGTTACGGTTGGTTTTGCTGTTGCGGCTGCTTGCGCCGCATCGTCACTGCTTTTCGATCCGGTGCCGCAGGACAGTCCAATAAAAAGCAAACCCAGCGATGTAACTGCAGGCGCAAACTGACGAAGCCGCAAACTAGAATTTTTTAAGCTCATAATTTCACCTAAAACACAGGTTCGCTGAGGTCGGCACCGCGGCCAAGGTCGGTGTCGACTTTCTCTCGTCCAAAAATCTTCCACGCCGAGAGAACACAAACACCCGAAAAGACCATGACCATCAAGAAAAACAATGGGTGGAAAAAGAGCGCGAGAGCCAAGCTGGCAACTGCCAGCCCGCCACACACCACCATGTTGGTCATGACTTTGTCACTGCTTGAAAGCGGAAGCTCAGCTTCAAGCACCGCAAGAGTGTGACCCTGAATCAAAATTCGCCGTTCGCGAGCGGTTGTCATGAACCGGAAAGGACTTTGGGGCGCAAAGGAATAGCGAACAACCCAAAACGGCAAGTGAACTAAATGAATTCCAACGACTTCGATTTCAGTTCTGTGCTCGTAAAGCGTTCCGACTTTTGTTTTGGCAATTCTTCGGTGGTACTCCTGAATTTGATCCTTTGCGCGAGCAATCGCGGAGCTTTCTTTGACTTGCACGCCAGCAATGGACAAGCCATTCGCATGGTCAAATTTAAATGCTTGCCGCGCATCGTAAATTGTCGTGACAGTTGCGCCCTTGATGAGTCCAAGGGTTTCATCCAGTGGATACCCATCCCAATCAACCATGAGCTGCTCTTTGGGCCTATGAAGCCGTTCGAGTCCCCAGTGCTCCTTAGGAGACTTTCGTGCCAAAATTGACCATCGATATCTGCGGCTGAAGCGGGATTCTTCTTTCAAAAACTTCGATCCGTATTCACTTCCTTGTCCGCTGTACTGATTCAATTTCTGACTATGGCCACTCCAGAACGTATGCGCTTCCACGGAGATCACCCAGTGGGGCAAGCTGATTCCATAGGATCCGAGAATCTTGAACTCCTGTTTTACTTTATCTGGACGATGATACCTTTCGGTGATCCAATCGTAAAATATTCCTTCAACTTGCTCACGATCCATGCGGTTTGGAACAATAAAATGATCTCCAATAATATCCTTGGCACCTTCTTCAAGGTCAAGAATAAAGCCCGTCGAACAATACGGACAAAGATGAATATAATCATCGACGTTATATTCAAATGATGCGTTGCACGCAGCACAGGACACCTGAAACATGCACTCACCCCTGATGGCGCTTTAGCTTTCATCAGGTTAACGCCAATGCTGAGCGAGAACGATGTCAATGACTTTTCGGATGAAAAAACTGCATCAAACTTTCGATCAGCTCATGGGCTCTGGCTGGGATCTCGGCTCTGACACCCCGATTTTCAAAAATAAAGTGTGATTTCGCTCGACGAATTTCGTCGTTCACTTGGGCGGCAAAAATTGCCTTCAAAGCCTCTTCAGAGAGGTGGCGCGAACTCTTCAAACGAGCAAGCCGCTCTTCCTCGGGAGACAAAACGGACACCACAGCATCAAAATCTTGCTCTCGGCCGGCCTCAAAAATGAGCGCTGCCTCGTAAAAAACCCACACACCACCGGCAAGAGATTCAATAGACCGACACGTCTCAGCAAATGACTTGAAAATCGCAGGATGTACGATTGCCTCAAGTGCCTTTCTCTTCGCATCGTCTGCAAACACCTGATCGCGAACCCAAGCACGGTTGTACGTCTCATGACCATCGGCGTCAGTTATATAGGCATGACTGCCGAATAAGCTGATAATTTTGCTCTTCGTGGGCTCCTCTAAGACCACCTGCGCAACCAACAGATCGGCATCAAAGACAGAATAACCAAGGTCGGCCAGAGCTTGCACAAGCGTGGATTTGCCAGAGCCAATCCCACCTGTAATTGCAATTTTCTTCAGACGAGATTTATGCCGCGCAGACATCGTCGGTTATTTTCCGTTGCGTGGTTTGTTCTTGAAGTGATTGTTTTGTCGATTTCGACCTTGGAAATGATTGCCAGCGCGGTTGTTGTTGTTTTGATTAAAACGGCGATTGTTGTGGCCGTTGTGATTGCCGCGGTTGTTGCCATTTCCTTGCATACCATGATGACTCAATTGCGGCTGATGAACGTTGCCATTTGCATCAGGCGCAACGTAGCCCGTGCGGGTCATCAGGTGGCTTGGTGCTGGACGCTGAGCATCTTCAAATGCTCGGCGAGTGACTCCTTCGGCAATCAACTCAATGAGAATGTCTTCAGGCAGTACGCCTTCCATGCGTGCAGTTTGCTTCACTTGATTCATCAGAGAGTAGCTCAGTGTCAGCACGATTTGATTCTGACCAGCGTATTGCTCTTGGCCATTCACTGCATACAAATCATCTTCGTAATACTCCTGTTCGTCGTACATTTCTTCAGTCCCATGCGGCAGTGCATCGACCGTGTCGTGAGCGACTTGAGCCGGAGCGTTGTGTTGCCGCTGAGGTTCTGTGTGAGCATGGGTCATTCCAACATTTTCCTCATCAAAAGTGTTCAATTGTTCCGCTTGAGCTGTTGCATCGAGGTCAGAGTGCATCATTTGAGACTCATCAATTGAGGGAAGGAGTTCATCACCTGCTTTTTCTTGCTGTGAACGCTTCTTTCCAACCGGCTTTGCTTCAGCCTTATCGGAGGTCGCTTTCTTTTCTGAGGTCTTCTTGGCACGCGTTGGAGCGCCTGCTCGGCTGCCAGATTCAAAACAAACGGGGGATTTAAAAATCACAGATGAAAAACTCCGAAAGAACCAAAGGGAATGACTCCGTTGAAGTGCCTAAGATGCAGGCTTCAAATAAAGGAGAACATCAAATAAAACATAAAAAGTACTGCTGCCAACAAGCAGCTCTGGCACACGGACGTGCCAACATCCGAGCAATCGAGGAGCAAAACAACCGGGGCGCACCCCGTGACTCAGCTCTCTGCGCTGAGACTGACACAGTGCGTAAGCAAACTCAAGACCATTCACTCTTCGATTCGTTCTAATCCGGCATATTCCGCCAGAAGGTTGTCAGAATCAATCCAATTCGACTGCACCTTGACAAACAATTCGAGGTGAACCTGGCGGCCTAGATGCTTTTCAAGAGATTCACGCGCGGCCTGGCCGATTGCCTTCACGCGAGAGCCACGTGCACCAATCACCATCGCTTTATGATTTTCCTTATGGACTATCACACTCGCCTGGATCACCGTCAGCGTGCCCTTGTTTTCGAAACGATCAACTTTGACAGCAGCTGAATAAGGCAACTCCTGACCCAGCTGACGAAATAGCTGCTCACGAATCAATTCTCCGCATACAAACTGCTGCGGCAGATCGGTGAGGTCATCAGCATCATACAGCCATTGCCCAACAGGCATTTGTAGCGCAAGCAATTCTTTCAACTTTGCCACTTCCTCTGGCCGCTTTGCCGACAAAAGCAGAGGTGCTTTAGTGAGAAGCTGAGCAGGCAACTTCTTTTCGGGTTGCGTGGATTCAGACATCTGCGCCTCGACCAGCGCATAACAGCGTGACATACGTTCTGCGAGTGCGGCGAAGTTGCCTTCAATAACTTCCAACTTTATCTTATCGGCCTTCGTTGCAACCACTAATACAGGTGCGCCGGAATTCGCCAGTACGCGCATAAAAAATGCGTCGTCTTCATCGCTCCAACCATCAACAACATCAACTAAATAACAAACCACGTCGGCATCAGACAAAACTGACCACGCGGTGGCAGTCATTTTTTGATTCAACTTCGGCAAGCCACTTGTCTTGTGAATTCCTGGTGTGTCGAGAAACAGCAATTGCGTTTCCGCCACCGGACAGACACCCAAAATACGATTGCGGGTTGTTTGTGGCTTAGCACTCACAACGGCCAATTTAGTGCCAAGGCACGCGTTCATCAGCGTACTCTTGCCCGCATTCGGCTGACCAAGGAGCGCAACAAATCCACATTTCTGTTCTGCCATTTTAATCAACCTCGGGTGCATCCGGCTCGGATGCGTAGCGTTTCACCATATCTTCAGTCAACTGCCCAGAATCGACCAATTTTTGCATACGCGCAGCAACGAGTTTGCTTGCATCACGCTTGTTTGAAGCACTTGCGCGTGAAATTTCAGTTCGCCCAAAATATCCCGCAACAACAAACTGTGTCTCTTGCGGCGTTGAAATTGTTTTGACTAATTTGTAGGTTGGTGGCTTTCCACAAATCGCCTGACTCCATTGCTGAAAACGAGTTTTGACATCGAAATCATCAAGAGTTTGTTGAGCTGTCACAAAGTCAACGGCAAACAAAGACGCAAGCCATTCCCAGGCCAACTGTTCGCCAGCATCTAACAAAAGTGCCGCAGTGACAGCCTCAAAAGCATCAGCCAAAATATTCTGTCGCTTGTCGTCGCGAAATCCACCTTTGGCAATTTCGCCCCGGCCAAACATCAAAAGATTATTTAAATTCAGATGTCGAGCTTTGTCGGCAAGATTCTCGGTGCTTACAAGAGCAGCTCGAAGTTTCGAAAGTTGTCCTTCCGACATGCTCTCGAAGCCAGACATCGACTCGCTTGCAACAAAGAAATTCAAAAACGAATCACCAAGAAACTCAAGCCGCTCGTTGCTAAAGACATTCGTCTTATCCGTTGGCCAGTAGACGAGCGCGCTCCGATGAATAAGCGCAACCATTGCAAGCTGTTTGCTCGCATAGGTGTGTCGCTGCAACCGCTCAAGCGCGGCAATGCGTGCATCAACGTCTGGAAAGTGCTTCCGCAAGCGATTCTCATCAAGTTTAGAAACCCAATCACGAATGCTGGCTGCGCACAAATTCAAGCTCATTGCGCCGACACCTGCCGGATAAATCCGCCGCCGAGAACTTCGTCTCCCCGATAAAGAACAGCTATTTGACCCGGTGTAATGGAACGCTGTGGCACATCGAAACGCACCTGCGGCTGAAGCCCCGATCCATCAACGACAAGTTTACCCGCCGCAGGATGAGAGCGATAGCGAATTTTAATTTCGAAACTTTCTCCGAGATTAACATCACGCAAGAGATGAAACTTTTCGAAGGCAAAGCCACTCTTCAAGAGAAGCGATTCTTCGCCGACAAAAACTGTTCCCGTCTCAGAGTCGATACGAGTCACGTAAAGTGGCTTCTCAGAGGCAATACCAATTCCGCGACGCTGACCAACTGTAAATTTGTGTATCCCATCATGCGAGGCAAGCAACTCACCACCCTCATGGCGGATTTCGCCTCTGATAATTTTCTCGGATGAGGCATGTTTTTCGATGAATTTTGCATAGTCATTATTCGGAATAAAGCAGATTTCCATGCTCTCTTTTTTTTGTGCGGTCACGAGTCCAAAGCGCTCCGCATGGGCGCGAACTTCACTTTTTGTCATGCCGCCAAGCGGAAAGAGAATTTTTGCCATTCTTTCCTGGTTAAGCGCGTACAGGAAATAGCTTTGATCTTTTTTTGAATCGATGCCCTTTAAGAGCAGATATTTGCCAGACTCAGGATCGAATTCGATACGCGCGTAATGACCGGTTGCGACCGCATCACAGCCCAGACGAACTGCACGTTCAAGGAGATGGTCGAATTTCAAGAACGTGTTGCAAGCCACACAGGGATTTGGTGTTCGACCGCGAAGATATTCGTCGGTGAAGTAATCGACAACGTTCGCCTGGAAGTCGTCTTGGTAGTCGAGTACGTAAAATGGGATACCAAGTTTATCAGCAACCTCGCGCGCATCTGCAACATCATCATGGCTGCAGCAGGTATCGAATTTCGCGTTTGGATCGCAGCTTGATTCATTTTTGGAGTAATCCCACAATTGCATCGTCACGCCAATAACGTCGTGACCCTGCTCTTTGAGCAGTGCTGCAGCAACACTGCTGTCAACACCACCTGACATAGCAACCAGAATTCTCTTACGAGCGCTGTCCATCTTAAGCCTATTGAATGTGTTCAAAGTTCGTCTGAAATGGGCTCAATTTCATGGTCTCCATGACCGTGTTTACGAAACAGTTCATCGGCCTGCTGTTCCAGGCTTATGTTTCGAACAAACCCGCGAATAAAAAACTCAACACCCTCACAACTGTGTTTATCCCATGCAAGTGGAACAAAAACATCGCGGCCGTCGTTGAGATATTCCTGCCAATAGACATCAATGTAGTCGAGCATCAACGCTGCAACCTCGTCGGGAGTCAGCTGAGACTCACCTTCGCGAGAGTCAAGAATGTGGATCAATTCAATCGGGTAAAACATGCTCTTGTCGCTGCTTTCGAGCGTGACTTTGATCTGTACCTGATTTGAATCCGTGCCGGACTCCACTTGAAACTGCTCATTGTTGAGCAGTGCCCGATATTTCACGTTCATGAGTGAAGAAATTTTTTGCAGTTCTGCCGTGCTCCAGACAGGTTTAACTTCATTTACGCTTCGATAGATAAGCTTTTGCATTCAATCCCTCCGGCTCATGGTAAGGCTAATGACGCCAAGATTTGCAAAAAAAGATCTTGTTTTTTCAAGCTCTTCAATTGTTTCAAACGGCTTCACCGCTGCTGAACCACGAGTCGCACCGTCTGCCTCCAATAATATCATCGGAAAAACTGGCAAACGATTAACAGTGGCAAGCAAAACACGTTCGATGGCCGGGTCCAGTAGACCGCTGAATCCGCGCAACCAGTTGCGAACTTCCAAATAACGTCCACGGCTTAAAAGCTGGAAAACTGATAAGTGAATTGTCTCTCCGTCAGACAAACGGACGGCGTAATTGAGCGCAATTTTCTTGTTAAGAAGTTCATCTCTTCCAACAAAAAGAACCAGATTTTGCAGAGCATCCATGGAGAGGTCCTGCAGAGTCTGCCAACCAACCTGAAAGAGGACTTCGGGGCCTAGAATTTTTGCAATATTGAGTGCGCGTATCGCGGCCTCTGAATTTTCAGAGAGAAATTCTGCTGATATCCCCGCCGATTCTGGGTTTTTCACGAGTTTTTCGAGGGCAACATTCAAACAACCGCGCACAGCTGAAAGCACACGCTCCAAATCTGATGACTCGGTTGTCGCTCCAAATGCAGCCGCAACCCCATTGGTTGTTCGCGCCAAACGCGTCTTCCACTCGAGAGCAAGTTGCGGAAAATCGGACAGCAACTGATGCATGACTCGATCAATGAGAAGGTCTGAGTCAGCGGCTTTTCGAGCATTGACTTCGCGTGCTTTGTGAAACTCAAGTGAGAGCAATAGCTGATTGGTTTCGCCAACAACCTTTTGCACAAACGCGTCAATAACATCTTCATCTTGAATTAAAATTTCTGTTTGTGGCGTTGCGTTTCCAACAAGACGAAGGATTTCAGCACCGCCAAGGACGCTTTCAATTTCAGTGCGCAGATCTTCGCCGTCGAGAGTGCGAATGTGCTCTCGGATTTGGTCACATGCATCTTCATCAACAAAAGTTGTATGGGTTGGATGGGAAAATTCGCCCGTGGTTGTTGGCGTTACTTTTTCCATTTCACGGGTCATAGCTCGTTGCACAAGTTCCGAGATCTGTTTGTGGCTTTTGGGAGTGAGCATCTCGCGAGCTTCATCAACAGGCATAAAGCCCTGATCTTCAAGTCGACCAAGACGCCAGCGCCGCGCCTCTTCAACTGTTTCTTCGCGAATCAACATCGCCGAGTGTGCGAGAAGCGATTGTGCCAGGCGAATATTTTTGCTGTAGAGAGAGTGAACAAACTGATGAAAAATTTCGAAATCAGTGGTTCCGCTTGTTTTAAGTTTGATGCCGAATTTGTTATCGGGGGTCATCCAATAATCATCGGTGAGTTCTTCTTGCTGGCGATTGAGACCAACAGGAACTATTTCGCAGAGCGCCGATAAACATCCCGTGATAACTTCCTCGTCAAGCTCGAGAACTCGCTCCGCGGCAAAGTCTGGGGAGATTTCATTCCACAAGCGAATCCATTGTAGAAAACGATCTGCAGAGAGATCCTCACTCGGTGACAACACCCCTGCATCACCGTCAGAATTGACCCAGAGATCATAATCGAGAAGGCGCACAAGAGCTTCACCACGAATATAATCGATGACCTCAAGCGAATCTTCCAATCCATGTTGCTGAAGACTGCGATAGAGAAGATAAGGGGGAACGAGCTGAACCAGATAAGGAAGTTTGGGCTGTGTTATCAGCCAATTTACGTCAAGCGGTGCGAGCGCGATTGAATTGCTTTCGCCGTGTGTTTTCCACGCTTGAGTCTTGAAACCCACTGCATCAAGTGAATCAATTTCACGTTGCAGTCGCTCCGCGACAAGCGAGACCTCTGCAGAAGATGATTTGCCCTCGGATTGCGATTCCGAACCGGAGAATTCTCTCATAGTGATGTCTTGCCACCTGTCTGTCGTCAGATTTTGTCTCTTCTTTCAGGTCACTTGACCTAGACTCTTGGACTGCATAGCCGCCAAAATTCCTCCATGGCAACTGGTTTTTGGCTCGCTCTGACTAAAACAGCGAAAGTCTGCGGCCAACCTTCCGATACCCTGGTAACTGCGAGAAAGGGTTCCTGTGGCGAAAGCAATGCCGCGAAAAACACTGGAAGAAAAAGGCGCGCTCTCTAAGGGCAGTGGCGGCGCGGTGCAGGTGACTTTTTGGGGTGTCCGAGGAACCCTGCCCTCTCCTGGTCTTCAGTTTGCCGAATTTGGCGGTAATACATCCTGTGTGGAAGTCTCGCATCACCCCAGCGATCAGCCCAACTCTCTGACATCGCTGGCTTTAGATGCAGGCACTGGGCTTGTAGGTTACGGCGACAAAGCGCTCGCCCGTGGGCAAAAAGTTTTTCACATTCTTCTGAGCCACTTCCACTACGACCACATCATGGGGCTGACGCGCTTTGCGCCGCTGTTTCGGCCGGATGTTGAGATACATTTCCATGGTCAGAGCAAAGGCGGCATGGAACTGCACTCAATCGTCGAGAAAATCTTCTCGTTTCCGTTCTTCCCGGTCGAGTACCGGCAGCTCCCCAGCCGACACAACCTGCATTTTCACACAGTTGTGCCTGGTTCACCCTTCGAGGTGGGTTCGCTGGTGGTGATCGCGCACGAGCTTTTTCATCCTCAACAGGCCTATGCGTACCGAATCTGGGACCAAGATTTGAGCATGAGCGTGGTCTATGCAACCGATCATGAACACGGAACTGATGCAGATTTGTCACTTGCCGCATTCTCGCGGAATGCCAATTTGTTCCTTTTCGACACAACCTACACGGATGAGATTTATTTGGCAGGTAAAAAGGGTTGGGGGCATTCAACAGCCCGCCGTGGTGCCGAGATTGCGGCCATGGCTGAAGTGAAATCTTTCGGCCTTTTTCACCATGACCCCGATGCTAGCGATCAAATACTAAAAGCCAAACTGCTACCCGAAGCCCTCTCCTATTTTCCCAGCTCATTTCTGTGCAAAGAGGGCGACGTTGTAACACTCTTTGCCAATAGCCTAGAAGAACATCTCCCCATGGCCGTGGGTGGCGGTACACCAATTCGCCGTACCCTCCTGAGTAAACGGAGAAAAATCAGCGGTTGACCCGTCTGGAAGATTATGGGAGAGGCTCGGTATTGGACCTTCCAACGTACCGAGGAAATTGCGGCTTTGAGTCTTGATCAAGAACGGACACGGCAGAAAACCCAGGAGACGCGCAAACGCTCTGCTGCCGAGCGCTCGCCCGCAGTTCGTGGACCGCGGCACGCGCCGGTTCCAAACTCAAACCGCCCCTCATGGTTACTGAAATCTCCTCGCCAATTGCAGTTTGTTTTCTTCGACCTGGAAACCACGGGTGGGAACCCTTCAAATAGTGAAGTTATCGAAATTGCAGCCATCAAAGAACAAGATGGTAAAGAGATTGGTCGTTTTCAAACACTGGTTAACCCCCGAAGGCACATTCCAAGACCGGTGAGAGAAATCACCGGAATTGATCAAAGTATGGTCCGCGATGCGCCCGTGATTGAGGACGTTGTTGATGATCTTCTGGCTTTTTTGGGCGACAGTGTGCTTGTGTCGCATGGTGTTTTGAATGATTTTTCATTTATCGCACACTATGCTCGCGCGCTACGCGCCAAAGAACTGGCAAATTTCTACGTTTGTACGCATCTCCTTGTCTCAAATTATCTCCCCAATATTCCCGTGAAGAGCCTTTCAGGAGTCGCAAATTATTTTGGACTCCCGGTTGGAAACGCTCACCGGGCGATGGCTGATGCGGAAATGACCCGCGATGTCTTTTGGGAGATAAACAAAGTTTGTGAAAAAAATGGCTTCAAGTCGGTTGAAGACCTTCTGAAGATTCAGGCAGACAATCAAACTCTCAGCCGTCTGGGCCCAGGCCTTCTCTCGCATCACGTTGAAAAAGCACCGGCAACACCTGGCTTGCTTTATCTGTTCAACTCCTCGCGAGAAGTAACCTATTTGTCTGCAACCTCAAACATACGCCGCTCACTGATGAACGTCACCGAGCTGAGCGACGAGCGCGATTTCAATCGACTTCTTGTTGATGTAACCGACTTCAAATTCGAGCGAAGTGCGCATTTCTTAGCTGCGCTTCTGCAGGAAAAGAAGGAGCTCAGAAAGCTCGAACTTTCTGTTGATCCGCGCAAATTTGAGGGGCGTGCCGACAACACGGCACAGATTCTTATTCCAGATGACCTCCTGGAATATTGGGAGAATCATCCTTCAACGATTCCCTATCCTCGCCCATATGCTACAGAGGTCGTTCGCAACAGTGGTTTTCTTCTCTACTCTGCCGAACAAGAAGTTGAAACAGACTCTGGTTCCAGCAGAGCAGGATTGCCCGAACACGAGCGCAATCAGTATGTTTATGCGCACTTGGCTTCGGCGGCTCGCGAAAGCTTAAAGGTTCCGATTCGAAAAACACGCCGCATTGTGAATGCCGTGAAGAATCCAAAATATAAGTTGAATCGCAGCGCTGACAGCAAACGTTTACCCGTTCACATGGGGCATTTGATAACGGGAACGGGATGGTTCTTTGGCCCACTCGATCAACCCAAGGTTGTTCGTAAGCGGCTTGAAGAACTCATCACTCTGTGGCCGTACCATGACCCCAACCTTGCCATGGCCGATCGGGCAGAGTTGCTGACACATTTGCTGTCGGTGGTTTTCGGCCAATATGATAAAGAAATAGAACGCTTGATTGTGAGCAAAAATTCAATTGGAAATATCTTTAACCCTATTGCACGGCGAAGAATTTCACAAAAGATTGACCTCATTAAGGCTCTCCGTGCAGAGGGCTATGCTTTCCCTGCGTCGGTGTTCCCCAAGACTGGCCTGGCCGTGCTCACGAATACCGATACAAAAGAGCTCGATGTTGCCGTGGTGATCCGTGGCATAATTCGCCAGCAACTTAAGCTTCCCGTGGAGGAAGCTGACAAGCTCCGCTCGAGCCGTTTTTTTACCCGCTTAATGCTTCCATTCAACGATGAGCTGAAGGGTGCCGATCAGTGCATCGATTTCACTGATGATATTTGCAATGACCTCGAACTTTTTGCGCATTGGTTAAGCCGCCGCAAAGGTGAGGGAGAATGGGTCGACTTCGATGCCCTCGCCCCGCTGTACAAGCCACACGTGTCAGAATAAGCTGCCTCCTCCAGGACTAAGGATATGCGTCGTATTCCAAAGTTTTTTGATTTTGGAAGGAAAGGTTCAAGCTATGTTCGCGCTGCCACGCCTCTTGAACAAAGTTTCATTCTATTGCTCGACATTTGCACTCATTGCTTTTTTCAATCTGTCGGCCACGGCATCGGACAAGTTGCCTCAGGTTGCGAAGCAAACCGCTCCCGCCGCGCAAAAAGACGCCTCAGCTTCGTCACTGAACGCAAATACAATTGACGGCGTGTTGGTGACTATTGCAGACGAACCACTTTTGCTGAGCGAATTGCAGCGAGCAATATACCTATCAACCCAGAAACAAACCCGCCTTCTTTCACAAGGCCAATTGACTGGAGGAAATTTAACTCCCGCCGATGCCGAGCAGATTCTTGAGCAGTTGATCAATCAGAAGATTCTGACTCTGCGCGTCCGTGAGCTCGGGCTTAATTTGAGCGAGGACGAGCTTGATAGTGAGCTGAGAAGTTTTCTTCAAGGACAGAACATATCTGAAGAGAAATTTCACGAAATTCTTCGCGCCGAAGGCGAGACTCCTGACAGTCACCGCGAGGAATTTAGAAGACAGATTGAAACACAACGTTTTATCGGGCGAGTGATCCGACCGCTTGTTTCTGTGACAGAAGATCAGGTCAGAGGTTATTATCTTCAACAGAATATTGAAAAAGACAAAACCCAACTCGTTCGTTTGCGTAGCTTGATGATTGAAATTCCTGCGGGTCTCTCGAACGAGGAGCTGCAAACTAAAAAGCGAAATATTGAATCAGTGCGCAGAGATGTTGATGCGGGTCGTTCGTTTGCCGACCTCGTGCAAATTTATTCTGAGGCCAAAGATGCAATAAAAAACAAAGGTCTTTTGCCCCCCCGACCAATGACCGAGTTACCCGAGAAACTTCGAACTCGCCTGAAAGGCAAGACGCCTCCATTGGTTGTCGGTCCCATTGAATTGGGTTCATCGATTTTCTTTTTTGAATATCTCGGAACAGAGATTGGTGACCAAAAAGAATATGAAAAACTTCGACCTCAATTCGAAGCAAAACTTCTTGACGTGAAATTCAGAGAGCGGCTCGACGAATATCTGCGCACCGAAAGAAGCAAAGTTAAAGTGAGCCGCAGAGACTTTAGGTTCTCTCGATAGTCAATTTCACGAAAAATATTTGTTGCGTATTTATTGGTTCTTTTTTCTCGACTCGGACTCGCGTTCCGAGCCTTTTTTTTCATCAAACTGTGAAATCTTCCATTGTTTTTTCAGATCTGGAGGGGCAGAGTTTTCATCCACCAATTGACTCAACGGAATGCTTTGCGGCGGCGACGATAAATCGCTCAGTGAAAACACCGGTTCAACCTCTTCTCTCGAATTAGATTTCACTTGCTCGGCAATGCTTATTTCAGACAGCGGATATTCCGATCCTTCACGCGCGGACGAGGCAAGACTCGACGGGGCAGCAGAAGCAAATTCACTTACGGATATTGACGTCATCGGAGACACGGAAACTTCGGTCGATGGAGCAGCCGACAAATCGTCACTTTGAGCCTTGCTCTTGCGATTGAGCTTATTGTGTCGGCTTTTGATGGTCGATTCATGCGTACGTCTAATTCGCGCGCGAAGTCCTAAAATAACCCCAGCAAGCAAGACGCCTGATGCCCAAAGCAGCAATGAGCCGTCTAACCGGAAAAGCCCATTCTGAGCGGAGCTACCAGACTTCTGAAAGCGGAGCGAAGTCATGTAGGGATAATAAAGCTCAAGGTTTTTATCAAAATTGAGCCGATGGTCGGAAAGTGTGACACGGAATCGACCGGATTCACTGCCGGTGATGAGAATCGCTTGACCAACTTCAGCGCCTTCAGTCTTGTATGAAACGTAGTAAAGAAATCCCTTCTGCCCCTCAGGCAAATCATCAAGAAGATTCTTCTGAAAGACCTGAAAATCGGTGCCCGAACCATTCACTAGAATGAATCGTTCTTCAATTTCTTTTGCGGTTTGCTCGAGACTTTCGGCATCAAATCGAATTGGCTTTTTCGAGGCCGCAATCGTCAGCTTCGGATCCGCTCGAAGTCCGCCTGGTAGCTTCGCACGTGGAGCTGATGGCGATGGCCTAAGAACGGCCGCATATCCGGCAGAGCCAGCTTCAACAAGCCACTGCGGAGGAACTTTAATGGTAAATTCAAGTCCTGGCTCTTTGAACTCGAAATACTGCTGATTCGCTGATTCAATCACAGCAGATTTTTCGACTGCGACAGCAAAACGCGGCAGAGACGCCGCGCCAAGTAGACTCAAGAGCAAAACCAAGTTTTTCAGCCATGAAGACAAGTTAAACGACATTCTGCAAAGCCCCTGCCGGACCTGCAAGACGGAGCGATCTCTCGACGGCGCGGACTATTGATTCACTTGTCTTGGGATCTGCGTCGAGAAAAAAGACGGGCGATTGAGCGGAGAAATTTTCACAGCCAAAAAAGTCGAGCAGCGCGCTGGTTTCCCGACCCAACTGAAGATCGATAGGTGTTTCAAGCTCCTGAAAGCGACCCACGCAAACTGCATAGCCATAGCGGGCATCTGGTGTCACATCGCTCATGGCACACATCACACCAACAATCTGTTGCTGCCCGCTCCGCCAATCGTCGCTACCAAATCGACGCGCCACCAGAACAAGGTCGCCCTTATGCACCGAGTCTGGGCTTCTCATGAGAAGATTTGAGTGTTTGCGAAAATTCGCTACATCGTGATCTTCAGCCGATAGAATCCACGCACGTGGAGCCGCAGATGCAGATTCTGAATTCGATTTTGAGGATTGTTTCAATCCTGGACGATTCGTATCGTGCCAAAACCGACCCGCACCTAAATCGTTCAGAGCAACATGCAGAGGCGCTTCCGAAAGTCCAAGTTTCTCTGCTGCATTGACTGCTTGAGAAAACGCTCGAATTGCTTCATCACGATGTTCTTCCATACCATAGCGATCAAACAACCGCTTGCTCAGAGCACCAAGCGTTGCATTGAAATCGTAGTCGTTGCTTTCAAAGAGTGATTGTGATGACACCAAGATATCGCGTGCAGCCAACAGATCGCCGGTTTTCTCAAGGCAACTTGCAAGGGCAATGAGGGCATCTGTGTTGTCTGGGTGATCGGCAACGAGTTCCTGCAACACGCGTGCTGCTTCGTTCCAATGTCCTTGTGCCACCGCCAAGCGTGCAGCGCCCCAAAAAGGCTCTGGACAGCGTGGAAAGCGCTCATGAATAAGTTCAAAGGCGCGCGATGCTTCTTCAAGATAATCGTTCTCGAGAGCGTAAACCAAATAATTGCGGGCCAAGAAATAATTCGTCTTGTTCTTTACATTTAATGCTTGCAGATATTGAAGACCTTTTTCGCGGCAATTGCGGCGCGGTGACTCGGCATTGAAAACCGCAAAGGCCTCAACATGAGTGATGCTGCGGCTTGCGCCCGTTGCATTAATAGATTTCAGAATCCGTGCGCTAAAGCGACGATCACCAGAGTAGGTAAAAGCAAGAACAGCTAATGGCAAAAATGATTTTGAAGAATGACGCAGGCTGAACAAGTGGCGTCCGAGAGTCCTTAAAGAGGAGAGATTGTAGTCTGAGCGAAGTGATTCTATCCAAAAGCGATAGAATCTAAACGTGGCCCGATAACCGCATCCCGTGGCTATTGCGCGCGAGGCGATATCTTCGACGCGATCCCATGCACCCTTCCAAAACAGGAGCTCACAACAACGCAGCGCGTTTTTGATATCGCTCGCTTTGAGGTCTCCGCGCGCGAATGCGTGCTCAAAAGTCTTTGTGAGTTCAGCGATCTCTGGGTTGAAAGTTCCAGAGGCACTGAGATTAGCATGTGGATAAAATCTATTCCCGCGACGCTCAACCATGGACTCTACTCCTTCCGGTTGCTTTCAATTTAACAACCTTGGAGGGGTATCGGTGAGAGACAAATGTTCACTGAGCGAGGGTCGTCAATGCGCAGCGCCAGCAGGAAATTTCGAGTCGGCAAATTCGGCCACCTAGAACTCAACAACCTGATCAGCAAAGCGAAGGAACTCTTCCCGGTTCTCGAGCACGACAAAGCTTGCACCCCGAGAAACCATCATGCGGAGCAAACGACCTAGCGTTGCAATGTCGGGGGTGTGCAAACCTGTCCCTGGATGCAACAGCAGGAACCATGCTCCCTGCAATTGAGCGCGGCGAAGCTCCAGGGTGAGAGTCAAACGCTGGAGCTCTCCGCCGCTGAGTGAATCCATACCCTGCCCCATGGTGACATAGCCCAAGCCAAATTCGAGCGCAGATGCAAGTCGTGCTTCGATGGAGCGAACATGTGCGAAAAACTGTCTCGCCTCTTCGAGTGTGAGATTCATTATTTCTGCCAGGTTTAAACCTTTGAAGCGAGGGACGAGGCTGCGCTGCGAAAGTTTGGTGCCCAAGCATTCTTCGCAACTCACCTCAACCGGCGGACCAAAGCGCTGAGGGATTTCAATATAGCCGCGTCCTTCACATGAAGGGCAGCGGCCTTGCTTTGAATTCCAAGAAAAATGTGAGGGTGTGAGTCCCATGATTTGGCTTTGTGGAAGTTGGGCGAAAATTTCGCGGATAGGAACGAGTACGTCAAGAGCAGCGGCAACCGTGCGTCGTGAGGTCCGGACAAGGCTTCCAGGGCGAATATCATGCAACGAATTGACCTCAATGTGTCCGTCAGGGCTCACCCGACAAAACGGCAATTCCCGCGCGCTCACACGCTCGCTTTCAATATATTTCTCAAGTGCAGGCCAAACACAAAGCTCAATAAAAGACCCTTTGCCGCGGCCCGCTTCGCCACGAATGAGAGTCAAACTTGCCTGCGGAATACGGAGCTTTGCCTTCTTTGCAGTTCGCACGCGGATATCTTCAAAAATCAGTGCACCTGGTTTTTGTTGCTCGGATTCTTCCGACGATGCTTTGCGACGCCGGAGTCCCAATGCATTTGCCGTGCGCAAAGTTTGTGTGAGATCAATATTGCTTGCAGAGTCGAATAACGCCTGCTCTTTTTTCAACAACATATCTTGGATCTGTGATTCACCCTGAAAGCAGGAAACAATTTGCCCACCCAAACGACCTGCACCCGGACCCATCAAAAAGACTTCGTCGCAGTGTTTCAAAAATTGCGGATGATGCTCAACAACCAAGACCGAAGAGCCATGATCAACAAGTCCGCGAAGAACACCCACAAGCTTTTGCACTTCCTTTGAGGTGAGTCCCTGACAAGGCTCATCCATGATATACAAGGCGCCGCGCAGCTGGTTGGAAATCATCGACGCCAGGCGAAGACGTTGCAGATCTCCTGGCGACAAACTCGCCCCTTCCCGATTTAAATTGAGATGCTCTAATCCCAATCGACACATTGTCTCGACGAGTCTCAGCGCCTCAGAGAGAACTTGGACTTTTGCACGTTGGCTGCCGGCGTCGGGAACAAAGCTGGTCTTTAGATGATGCAGGAGGTCGTGCAATTTTGCTTGATGCAGCTGCTCGAATCGAAGATTTTGCACACGCACAATGGGGCGGTTGTGGGTCAGTCGTGAGCCGGAACATTTCTTACATGGAAATAAATCGGCTGGCTTATCTTCATCTTCAGCTCCCGTCCCCGCACATGTCGTGCACTGAGCAAGCGAAGAGTGGCTAAAATAGCGCGGATCAAGTCGAGGTGCACTTTCACCGCATTGTGGGCACGCCGATTTTGTGTTGAATTTCTGCTGAACAGACTTCTCTTCAATTTTGACCACACCCTGCCCATATTCGATTGCTTGTCCAACCGCGCGCTCGAGCCGCGCACGCCGCTCGGGGACAACCTGAAGAGCATCAATGAGGACTTCTATGGTATTGAGTTTTTTCGCGTCGATGCTGATCCGCTCGTCTTCATCTTGAAGTGAATAAGATTCGCCATTGACGCGTATCTTTGAGAATCCAAGCTGACGAAACTTTTCAATTTCATCACGGAAGGCGCCCTTACGCTTCTCGACGATAGGGGCAACCACAGTTACTTTTTGTCCGGCAAAAAGCTCCTCAATCTGCGTGATAAGTTCCTTGAATGGGGTTGCACGCAACGGGATATCGCAGTTTCGGCAATGCACATCACCAAACGCAGCAAAGTAAACGCGGAGAAGATCGCTGACACCTGAAATTGTTCCAACAGTTGAGAGCTTTCCAGCAACACCTTGCCTTTGCGACAAACCAAGCGCAGGCGGCAATCCTCGAATGGCTTGAAACTTGGGTCGCGAGGTTCGCGACCAGAACGAATGCCCCATCAGCTGGACAGGAGCATGACTGGCATCCGCGAATCTACGAAACGCCTCAACATAGAGCGTATCAAAAACCAGACTCGATTTTCCAGAACCGCTGACGCCTGTAAACGCAACAAGTTTGTTTTTTGGAATCTCGACATCGACCGACTGCAAATTGTGCTCATGTGCACCTTTTACCTGGATCGTCTGCATTTTGCCTTAATCCTCCCAAGCACGATCTTTGACGCGATGCGGACTATACCAGAGTCGGGTAAGATTGAATCGTCTACCACAGAGACTTGAATGAAATTGTTGGCAGCCCAATAAAGGCTTGTCAGCCTTGAGCGGAACGTAGTTATGATGAACGCAGCTATAAACATTGCGAGTCCAGATGTGTCAAAGCAAATCGACTTTGAATCTATTTTGAAAGAGCACGAACAAGGCCACAAAGCCAGTGAAAGTGCGCTGACCTTGATAGCAGGAGATGCAAGCGACCGAAAATTTTATCGCCTTGCAAGCCGGGATTTAAATGCAATTTGTATGAAGTTTCCAAAGTGGGAGGGCGGCTACGGCGGAGATCCATTGAGCTGGCTTGGCATGCAAGCGGCCTTGGTTGGAATTGGGATTCCAGTTCCGCGCATTCTTCACGTTGATGAGCAAAATGCTTGTATTTGGACCGAAGACTTCGGAGACAACTTTCTCAATTTTAAATTGGGCGAGCGCACCCTCGACGAACAGGACACCGAATGCAAGGCAACACTTGGCTTTTATAAAGAAGCACTCGAGCTTCTTGTTCAGGTGCAATATCCACGCAGAACATTGTTGACACACCCCGCCCAAGAGCGTGCTTTTGATTTTGAAAAGTTGATGTTCGAGATGAATTTCTTTGCGACGCATTTCATCAAAGGCTGGCTTGGTCTCCCTTTCACGAGCCAAGATTCAAAAGATGCAGAGCTCACAAAAGAACTTGAATCACTCTGCACGATGCTCCATGGCGCAGAGCGAGTTCTTTGTCACAGAGATTATCACGTTCGCAACGTCATGGTTGTGGGTGGTAACGTGCGTTGGATCGATTTCCAAGACGCACGCATGGGTCCACATACCTATGATGTTGTGAGTTTGCTGCGCGATAGCTACATGCGCATCACGCCCGCAACCCGATCCTCACTTCTCAAGTTTTACGGAAGCAAACTCAACAAAGCGCGAGTGAGCGATGGCAAGGCGACGATAAGCAACGAGAGTCTTTTCCACGAAGCATCGTTGATGGGATTGCAGCGGAACATTAAAGCGCTCGGCAGCTTTGGCTACCTCGCCACTCAAAAACAAAAGACGGGCTATTTGAAGTACGTTAAGAACACGATTGAAACGATTATTACAGATGATTTTTCAAAAGAATCTGGAATGAGAATCGCCGATGCATTTCCAGCAACAATAGAATTCTTGTCGGAAATCCTCTCGGGGCGTAGGAGAGAGCTTTTTGAAGCCAAGCTCAGGGCCTATGGAGTTCTTGAAACCTTCTGATCAACCCTTTCATTTGGGAAGCTGATCAAAGCTGACGACTTCATATCGATTGGCAGAACGATCGACGAGAATAGATACAGTTTTGCTCTGCTGGTCGATCATAAACGGATAATCGCTGCGCTGAGCTCCATACTTATTGTCAAGCCAACGCTTCACTCCAGCAATGACTTCGATGTCAGACCAAGTCAATTCCAATTCAACCGAGCGATCGTTGTCGGAATAAGCGAGGCGCTTTGCACCGGGTGGATTGTTGATAACGATACTCCCAGCAAGTGCAGTCGCACTCACGACTCCCTGCAAAATCACGAGGCAAAGCAACACGACGCGGTGCAATGAATTATGCTTTGTCATGGCGCGTAATCCTCCCAGAAATGACAATATCAAAAGCAGAGTTTTGTTCGCCCGGCTCTGCTTGTCCCGGATTCTCTGCGTGCTTCAATACGAGTTGCCGAATATCTTCAAGCAGTGCTTCGGATGCTCGAACACTTTCACCAACGCCATGATAATAGCAATACAAACTGTTCTCAGAGGTATCTTTTATCGATGCAATTTTCGACAACGCCGTAGCGCGATCAGCGGCAACCAGAGCTGCTGAAATTGAGTCGTGACCCATGAAATCAAGTCCCTGAACCACGACTTCGAATCCACACTGATGCTTTTTTGAAACGCGGATGGCTTCGTGTTGCACAAGAAGGGGGATGTGAAGGTTTTCAATGTACATCTTGACGATTTCTGAGTCACCCGATTGAGCGAGAAGAACGCCCGTATGCAACGGACGGTCAGCTACGACATTGTGAAACACTTCAATGAGCTCTGGATGGTGCTTGATAAAGCGATACAGTTGCGGATGCACCTGCTCGCTGACAAGTAGCCTTGGCAACGTATTCGTCACGTGGTCCCCCTGACGTCCAGATAATTAATTGGCCGGTCGACCAAACATGTAACATGGACAATCAGGACCCGCAAGTTGCGGCCCACCAAGCGTCTACAAACGTCAACGTCGCATCAGGTCAAAATGGGTGAAGTAGTGTTTCAAAAGCTCGCGCAATCGCTCGATAACTTGCTGTGATTGCAGATCTTCTCCGTGTGGTTTTTTGAAGTCGATAAAATCTTCAAGAACCTGCCTCTCAAATCGGAGTCTTGTGTCGTAGGGAAGCTGACAAAGCAGCACGCCCACCCTGACCCACCATCGCACGCGACGAGGCATTAATGGCTCACGGGTTTCGTCGGTTCGGCGGGTTGCGACTTGCAAAGCCCGCTCATCAGGTCGGGTGGGATTTTCGAGCACCTGAAGAAATTGGTCTCGCTCCTCAATAGAAACTTCTGCGAAATAATTGAGCAGTTTCTCTTGCCAGGGCTCGAGCGTTGCACCCGAAACGGTTTGTTGCTCCATGGCACCAATGCGGCTCATAAATTGCGGAAGTTCAAAACCTTCGAGGTCGGCGATTTTAAGAAGAAGATCGAGAGCAATACCTTTGGAATTGTCGGTCGTGTTTTGTTCGAAGTCGCGGTAGCGATTGAGCGATAAGCCCAAGCGAATCGCCATTTCATTTTGCGTCAACCCCTCGCGCGCGCGAAAACTTGAAAGATAGCGAGCCACACCCTCAAGGAAATCAGGCAATCGTGGGTGTGAAGTGGAAGTCGACATTTTGAAAATCTCGGCGCTAACGTCAATCAAATGCACTGATCTATGTCATGTTTAATCACGCCTATTCTGGACTGTCCAGCAAGAGGCTCGTAGGTTTGATCCAGAGGGGCAGTCATCACTGCTCGGTTTGACTAGGCATCCCTCAGCATTTGGAGAGGACAAGCGTGAATGCAGAAACAATGCATGGGGTGGTTTTGTGTGCGGGTTTGGGAACGCGATTGCGTCCGTTGACCTCAGCGATTCCCAAACCTGCCATTCCGGTGGGCACAGTCCCGGCGGCTCTGCGCAACGGCGAGCAGCTCTTGTCTGCAGGCTTTCCAATTGTGCATTGCAACACCCACTATTTAGCGCCCGAGCTTGAGCGACAACTGAAAGCAGCCTGCGTTTCGCGCGGATGGCCAAGCAGCAGACTGCGTTTTTGGAACGAACCTGAGCTTCTGGAAACCGGCGGAGGAATTGCTCGCATGGTCCATGAACTCAGCAGTGAGATGGGTCACAACCAGATGTGGGACACGCTCGTTGTTTCGGGCGATATTGTTGCTGATATTCCAACCCATGCGATGCTGAAGGCATGGCGTCAACGCGCAAACAATCAATCGTCATTGATGGTGACCCTGCCACTCGACAAGCCGCGCAAAGATATCACCTGGATCGATCAAAGTGGCACACGTGTCTGCGGCTTCGGTGCTGATGCAAGCGCTGAAGAAGCTCAATCACAAGGCTGGTCTGCAAGGGTTTTTTCAAATCACCAAATCATATCTGGCCTATTGTTGAGTCAAGCAAAGATTGAAAAGAAATCGAGCATTGACCTTTTCTATCGTGCCGCGTTGCGCAAGGGCGAGTCGATTGTGCACATCCCGCTGGCGCCTGAGGCGACTTGGTTTGATATTGGAACGCCAGAGTCCTATCTGAAATGCTCCCGGGCGCTCGCTTCTCATTCTTCACCGGATCATCTGCGCGTGTTGATCAATCAGCAGATTAAAGTCTGCATTGCTGATCAATTCTTTCCTGCAAATCAACAATTAAAAGCAAATTTGTCTAGGCATGATCAATCTAAGGACGTCTTGGCGGCGCAGGATCAACAGAGACTGATCAGGCTTGAGCAACACTCCTGGACTTGGCTCGGAAGGTTATACGAAATTCCGGAATCTTTTGAAGCTGGCTTGTTGGCTCTGGTGGCCCGGATGGAAAGTCCTGCAACTAACAACACTCTTCAGGTGGGGTCTCTTCAGGGTCAAACCCTGTTGGCGGGGGCATTCTCTTCAAGCGCTCAATTGGCGGACTCTCTGCATTCGCCGCTTCAGGCGTGTGGCTTCATCGACTGCGCACTTCCTCGCTCCCTTGAGTCACATCCGCTCATCAGTCGCCCGATTCTCGTTCCACTCAGCTCGCTCTTTGCAGCATCTTCGCAAGAACTCACAAATCACGCGTCTGCACAAATCTTCTGGATCCTCTTCAGTCCATCGCAGCAGTAGCCAATTCTGCGGTGACCTGATTTTGCTCTTCAGTATTTTCAACAAATCCTGACTCACTCTCAGAATCTTCTTCGATTTCATTTTCATCTTTAAGAGCAACTTTGCTTGCTGTGCGATAGCTCAGGACCATACCGACACGAATGCGATCGGGATTCAAAATCTGGGGGTTTTCTTTCCAGAGTGCTCTCCATGCGCCCTGAGTTCCGTAAAACTTGCCAGCAATCTTCGCGAGCGAGTCGCCTTTGCTTACTGTGTAAACCTGGCGGGCTCCCATCTCATATTTCTCAGCAAAGGCTTTGGAAGATTCATCAAGAGTGAAGTAAATAACATCGCCTGGATAAATTTTATTTGGATCAGTCAGACCATTTTCAGTTTGAAGCGCTTTCCAGCCTTTTTTTGATCCGTAAATCTTCTGAGCAATTGCGGCTAAAGTGTCGCCACGCATCACGTAATAAGCCATCTTGGAACCAATTTCAGGTAGCGAGGTTGGCCCAGATGGGGCGGCAGAGGACTCTGAAGCTGCAGGGGGTTCAGCGGCTGAGGAAGCTGCTGCTGGCGCTGATGCGGCAGCTGGATATGCGTCAGCACTCGGAGATTGCGGTGCTGCGTTTACCGGCGGAGTTGCTGCTGCAGCCGCGTTCCCGCTCGCAAATGGGTTGCTTGAGTTTGCATCAGCTGCTGTTGCAATCGGTGATTCATCTTTCTCATTACTTCGGGTCGCAGCAGCAGTTGCGCCAGCATCCGACTTCATGTTCGCTGCGGTGTTACCCTCAGCATTCAGAGCACCATCATTATTTTCTGGTGCGGCTCCGGAAGCGGCTTTGCCATCTGCAGTTACATTGCCTTCGCCGCTAATCGCATTATTTAGCTCATTGCCTATCGGATTGTTCGACGAAGCTGCCTCAGCGCCTTCGGGTTTGGCAGTGTTGGCCGCTTCCGTGTTTGCGTTGGCAGACGCATTCTCGCCGGAGGCAGCATTGCTTGCTGCATTGCCAGAATCTGCCTGCTCACCAGAGGCTGCTCCCTCGAGTGCCGGACTTGGCGATTCTTCTCCCGACGAACTGCAACCCGCAGGTCCTGTGGCGAGCACAATTGCTGCGAGTGCGGGAAGAAGATAACTTCTCAACTTTGAGAGCGAACTGTAACGCATCATTGCTGGAAACCCTCGTGCAGGTGATCCATTTCAGGACTTTGTCCTACGACACATGCATCTGCTTCGGAGCGACTCTCAAAAGCTTTAAACGGTTTGCGGCATTTTTTGGCAACTCATCTTGCACGCTGCCAACGCTTTGACATTCGCGCAACTGGAGAATGCATGACTTCTTTCGATCACATCTCAGTTCTTTTGCATGAGACTGTTCACTTGCTCTGTTCCGGACTGAGTCAAAAGTTTGACAGCGGTCGTGCTATTTTTGCAGACTGCACTCTCGGTGGCGCAGGACACACACTCCTGCTCCTCAAAACACTCTCCGCAGCAATCGAAAAACAACATGGTTCGCATCTTGAATTCGAAGTTCTCTGTTGCGATCAGGACGCTTTTGCGTTGGCGATTGCGCAGGAACGTATCAATGATTGGTTACGCACAAACCCTGCTGCGGCGAAGCAAATTAATGTGAATCTTTTAGCGATCAATTTCCGGGATTTCCCTCACTGGTTCGCAAACAATAGGAAGGAATTCAAACTCAACGGCCTGATGGCGGATCTGGGAGTTAGCTCACCACAACTTGATTCAGCAGAGCGCGGATTTTCCTTCTTGCGCGAGGGGCCTCTCGACATGCGCATGAACAACAGTCAAGGCAGAACCGCAAAGGAGCTTTTGGAGCAACTTGACGAAAAAGAACTCACTCGCATTTTTCAAGAGTTTGGCGAAGAGCCACGAGCCCGCGCTCTCGCTCGCGCGATTGTGAAAGATAGAGCAAGCGGGCTGCTGCCAATGTCAAATACAGTTGAGTTCGCTCAATACGTTGCCCGCGTCTTAGGATATCATCAAAGTCGAGTGCATCCAGCAACGCGAGTGTTTCAGGCATTGCGTATTGCAGTCAACGAAGAGCTGTCGGCCGTTGAAGATCTTCTCAGCGCGATTCCTGAATTGATGGCCGAAGATGGCTGGGCAGCGGTGATCAGTTTTCACTCGCTCGAAGACCGTTTAGTGAAGCGATATTTTCGTGCTTGGGAGGCCGGTGCTTTAACACCTCAGGCGAAACAAGCATCGGAAAAGAAACAATGGATGGAAGCACAGATGGGTTTATCGGCAGTCGCAGGCGACAATCGCTTGAGCTTAGGAGAGGAATCTCCACGTGGGGGTGTTGTGGCACAAGCAGATGAATTGCAAAGAAACCCCCGTTCGCGTTCCGCTCGACTGCGAGGCTTTCATTTTTTGAAATCAACCTAATTTTTTGCCAACGCTTGTAATTAAAACCCATTCGTACTGAAAACTGACTCGCTTTTATGGTTATGGGAGAGCTGATGAAGATTCACTGGAAACGCATTGATGCGAGTCTTTTGTGTTTTGCGCTGGTGGTCTTGGCAGCGATTCCTGTGGCTGCACTGCGAACAAAAACCTACGGCATTGGTTACGAACTCGGTCGGCTCAAAACTGAAGAGAGACAACTCCGGCAAAAAAATATCGACCTGCAAAGCCAACTGGCCGCCGTTCAGCGCACAGTCCGCGAAAGTCGATTGAAAACCTCGACGAATTCGGGCGTATCACAACTCAACCTACCCTCAAAAACGAACGTTTTACGTCCATCGAATTCACTCAAAGCAAGCGAAAACTCAAAGGCCGAAAGGAATCCTTAAAGTGCGTAAGACACCAGGATGGTTCGCGCGGAAGCCCAAAAATGACACACGTCTCAGAGTTGTAATTTTTGGCTGCGCGCTCGCTACGGCCGGCGTGCTGATGGTTGGTCGCTATGCTCAGCTTGCTGTTCTGCCAACAAATCTGAACGAAAAACTGCGCAGTCGGGCAACAAAACAATTCGAGTCGGAGGTCACACTTCTCCCGCCGCGCGCAAAGATCATCGACCGCAGCGGCCGAACTTTAGCTGTGAGTGTCTTACATCCCAGCGTCTTTGCTATTCCCAAAAGACTCCCAGCGGATCGCGCCGCGCTCGAAAAAATCGCACGAGTTCTCAAAATCCCGGCAAATACTCTAGTTGAACTGCGCCGCACAAAGCGCGGATTTGCATGGCTGCGCAGACACATTCCACCCGCGGAATTTGAAAGCATGGGAGATTTGCAACAATGGAGAGAATTTATTGGCGTCGCTGAAGAGCCCAAGCGAATTTATCCAGAAAAGGAAACCGCATCGCACCTGATCGGTTTTGTTGGTCTGGACAACACAGGTCTTGAGGGAGTCGAAGCAATCTATAATTCGACGCTGAACGGAAGCCCCCAAGTTGCCAAAGTCACTCGCGATGCTCGTGGACATATTACGTTGACCACTCCCAATGGAGCCGTGCAACCGGAACCGCAAAGCGCGCCGCTGCAATTATCGATTGACTTATCCATTCAAAGCACTGCCGAAGTTGCATTGCGTGAAGGGGTGCTCAAAGCACGTGCGCATGCAGGCTCAGCAGTTGTCATGGATATTCAATCGGGTGAAGTTCTTGCGATGGCAAGCTACCCAACCTACGATCTCAACAACCCTCCCGCAGGCCAACCCGAGGCACGGCGCTTTCGTCCGTTGATGGATGCACTTGAACTTGGATCGGTCGTTAAGCCCTTGTTCATTGCGCGCGCGATCGACAAAAAGAAAATTCGTGCAAATGAAAACTTCTTTTGCGAAAATGGGGTTATGGTTGTTCCAGGCGGAAAAATTCGCGACACCCATCCACATGGCACATTGACTCCTGCAGAAATCATCAAAGTTAGCAGCAACATCTGCACATACAAAATTGTTCAGAAGCTTGGTCGGAATGGCTTGTATGACGCTCTCGGAGCTTATGGACTCATTCGCTCACCAGGAACGGGCTTGCCGGGAGAATGGGGTGGCCGAGTCAATAAACCTGAGTCTTGGCGGGAAATGCGCTTTGCCAACATGTCTTTTGGTCAGGGCATCGCGATAAGCCCCTTGCAGCTCACGCGATCGATGGCAATTCTCACGGGCGGTGGAATAGATCCTGGAATTCGAATTCTTGCTCAAGGCGAAGGCCGTGACGATTTTAAGCTTGAGCTTCCGCCGCTGCGTGTGATCTCAGCAGAAACCAGCCGAACCATCACAGACATGATGCGCGGAGTGGTTGAAGAAGAAGGCGGAACGGGACGTTTGGCATCCATTTCTGGTCTTTCGGTGGCTGGAAAGACAGGAACTGCGCAAAAATATGATCCCAAAACTCGACAGTACAGTGAGCGAATTTCGACTTTCACGGGAGTTGTTCCTGCCGACCAACCGCGCCTGGCGATTACTGTTGTCATTGACGAACCGCAGGTGCGACCCGCATATGGTGGAGTTCTTGCTGGCCCGGTTTTTTCTGAAATTGGTCAGAAAGCGATTAATTATCTCAACTCACGTGGACTCATTCGGTTAGACCCAACAGTCAGCCAAGAAATCCCAGGTCCATTGGCCAAGCGCGGCATTGGAGGAGACAAAAGTGATCGGCACTGAACTTGATCTTGAGTTCACAATTCAACCCGGCCGCGCACTCTTGCTTCTTGAAGCAGAAAGTTTGCTAACAAGTACCCCAAGTGAAGACTCACCTCTGCGTCGAATCAATTCACCCGCTGAGGTGAAAATTGTTTGGGACATCCGCAAACTCGAGACACTTTCTAACCCACATCACAAGCAAGAACATGTCCTTTTTGTTGCTCGCAAGACAGCGCGCTATAATACACACGATGTTGTTGCGCGACTTTTGAACGAAGGTCACTTCGTTATTGCAGAGGAACAAGAGCTTCACAATTCCGCCGCGGGCGATCACGAATCGGCACAGCAGTGGGTCAAAGATCTTGACTCACATCCGAATCTCATTCTGGTCAATTCAACCGAGAAAGCACGTGAACTATTAGTGCGAAGCACAAGCTCGGTGCGCAGTTCGGATTGGACTACGCTGGCAATCACCGGTACCAACGGGAAAACGAGCACAACTCAAATCACCGCTGCTCTTCTTGAGCAACTCAGCCAAAAAAACGTTCTGCGCCTCGGGACCCTGGGCATTCAGCTTGGAGATCAAGCTTGGGATAATCCCTTTCCAACGATGCCCGACTACCCCGGCCTCATCGCTGCATTACGCATGGCTCAGCAACACTATTCGTGCCAGCAATTAGTTATGGAAGCCACGAGCATAGGAATCCATGAACGTCGCTTGGGAAGCTGGCCCGTGCAATGTGCGGCCTTTCTAAATTTAAGCCAAGATCATCTCGATTATCATGTGACGATGCAGAATTATCTTGAAGCCAAATTGGACCTCTTTCGCATCTACCTTCATCCCGCGGGACAAGTTGCTGTCAATTGCAACGACAAGCATTGGCCGGAGGTGATTGAGGCGGCACGGGGGAAATCTCGCTTCTGTGTTGGCTTTGGTTATGCGTCGCAACGAGATGAGTTTTTTGAATCATCGCGCAGTCGTTTTTCGGGCACACGCTTCTTGGAAGTGAGTCACCACCGCTCAACAACTCAAGGGATCACCGGACAGTGGACGCTTTGGCTCGACAAACAAACAAGCGTGGCTCAATGCCAATATCACGTCCGTTTGCTCGGCGACGTCCAGCATGAAAACCTTGCTGCCGCTGCTGCGATGATGCTTGCTTTGGGTTACCCATTAAACCAAATCGCCAGCAATGCGCAGGCCATCCGAGCCATTCCTGGCAGATTGGAACTCGTTGAGGTTGCAGCACCCGACAGCTCTCCGTGTGTTCTTGTCGATTACGCGCATTCGCCCGACGCTCTGGAAAAGACGCTTCAAACCTGCCGCTCACTTGTTCCTACGGGCGGACAACTGATTTGTGTCTTTGGCTGCGGTGGCGATCGCGATCCGGGCAAGCGGCCACAAATGGGGCGGATCGCGGCCAAGCTGTCTGACAAGGTTTGGGTGACATCAGACAATCCGAGAACCGAAGATCCAAAGAAAATTCTGCAAGATATTTTGGCAGGCGTGGATCCACAAGGGAATACACATGTGGTCTTGCAAATTGACCGCCGGCAGGCAATTTGCGAAGCCATCAAAGTTGCATCGAGCAAGGATATCGTCTTGATTGCGGGCAAAGGTCATGAGGACTACCAAATCATTGGCACGACCAAGTATCCGTTCTCTGACTCCGACGTGGCTCGACAGGCTTTAATCAACCCGCGTACCATTTGATAAAAAAAGAGAGGGCACAATAGCCAATGCTTCTCGCACTTTTTCATCACCTGACCCAATTCGAGCCGAAGCTCAATGCACTCACGTATTTGTCGAGCCGGGCGATACTCGCTCTCATCACTTCGATTCTAGTTTCCTTGGCGCTTTATCCACCCCTCATCACTCGTCTGCGAGCCATGAAACTTGGTCAGCCGATCCGCGAACTTGGTCCGGCGACTCACTTTGAAAAAAAAGGCACCCCGACGATGGGTGGTATCATCATCATATTCGCCACTCTTTTGTCGGCGTTTCTGTGGATGGATCTTAAAAACCATCACCTCTGGACGCTCACAATCGTAACAATCAGTTTCGGACTTGTGGGATTCTTCGACGACTATCTTAAAATTTCCAAGAAGAATCCAACAGGGCTCGCGAGCCGTTATAAATATATTGGACTATCCATTGGTGCATGTATTGCTATCGCGTGGCACTTAAATCAGTCCGGATATATTGACGCTTCGTCCGTGAGCCGCTCAACTCTCTCGCTGGTCTATTTTCCGTTTCTCAAAGATGTCTCTCTGAATTTGGGCTGGCTTTATCTGCCCTTCGCGTATTTTGTTCTGGTGGGATCGAGCAATGCTGTGAATCTCACGGACGGACTCGATGGGTTGGTGATTGGACCAGTGATCACCTGCTCCATCGCATTACTTGTACTCAGCTACGTCACAGGAAATGTGGTTGTCGCAAAATATCTTTATTATCATACTGTGCATGGCTCCGGTGAAATCACCGTTTTTTTGGCAGCGCTCATCGGTAGTTCAATAGGTTTCCTTTGGTATAATTCCTGGCCTGCTCAGGTCTTCATGGGCGACTCTGGCGCTCTTCCACTCGGTGGTATTTTAGGTGCGGTTTCGATGATTACCGGTCACGAAGTTTTGCTCGTCATTATGGGTGGAGTTTTTGTCGTGGAAGCACTCTCGGTGATCATCCAAGTGGGATCTTTCAAGATGCGCCAGAAGCGGGTCTTCCGAATGGCTCCTTTGCATCACCACTTTGAAAAAGGTGGCTGGCCAGAACAAAAAATCACCGTACGCGCCTGGATCATTAGCTTTATGCTTGCACTTTTTAGCATTTTGACACTTAAACTGAGATAAACTTCATGAACGTTAAAGGACTGCGGTTTTGGATCGTTGGCGCGGCTCGCAGTGGAGTTGCTGCGGCGAAATTATTGCGGCAGCAAGGCGCACAGGTCTTCGTAAGCGATGCAAACATCATCGAGAAAGAAGCAAAAGCATCGCTCGACGAGCTTAAAATTCCATACGAAGAAGGCGGTCATTCACTTGATAAACTACTGAGCGAAGCACAAAACGTGGTGCTCTCGCCCAGCATTCCGCTCGACCAACCCTTGCCACTCGCAGTGCGTCAAGCGGGAATTCCGATGATGGGTGAAATTGAGGTTGCAAGCTGGTTTATTCCAGATTCGGCGATTGTTGTTGGCATCACCGGAACGAACGGCAAAAGCACAACAACTCATTATGCTGCGCAGCTCTTCGCCCTAGGACAACGCAACTCTGTTGCCTGTGGCAATTACGGCCGCGCACTCTGCGACGCTCTCATTGACCCTGCGCGATTCAATGCACTCATTGTCGAATTGAGCAGCTACCAGCTCGAGACCACCTATTCACTCCGTCCACACGTCAGCATCTTCCTAAATCTGCAAAATGATCATCAAGCCCGCTATAAAACCATGGATGAATATTTGAAGGCAAAGTGGCGGCTTGTTGTTCTGACGCGTCCCGATGGCATTGCCGTCGTCGATTCTGCAGTCCTCAGACGTGCAATGGTTTTGGGACTCGCGATGCCCGAATGCACTCTAATCGTGAGTCATGGTTTTCTCGACGAAGCCGCCGGACAGGCGCTCGGCAGTTCAGTGAAACGTGTCAGAGCTGCGCTCAACACAGCGGAATCCTCGAATCTCCATCGGTGTTTGCCGACACAGTCTTATGGCGTGCTCGCAACGCTCCCTTTTGAAACGCTCCTTCACCCAGACAAACTCATTCATGTCTGGCTCCAACAAGGAACTGCTACGAACTCAGTTCAATTTCACAGTTGTTCAGCCGCTGATTCAAACTGGAATCTGAATTTTGAGGTTCAAAACCCTGTGCTACCCGGTGAGCACAATCAACTCAATATTCTTGCTGCCAGTCTGAGTGGATTATACGATGGACTTCATACGAACATCGTGCGTGCGCAGTGGAATCAATGCACCAGTGCTTACAACCATCTGCCGCACAGATTGGAAGAGGTTGGCAAGGGAAGAGCGTTTCTCGCAACAGACAAATCCATCAAAAGAATCCGAATCATCAATGACTCAAAAGCAACCAACGTTGAAAGCACACTGGTTGCAGTCAAAAGCTTCTCAAGCTCCATCCGCCTCCTTGTGGGTGGTGAACCTAAAGGCGATTATTACGGAGATCTTCTCCCTTATATTGGAAAAAGTATCGAAAAATTGTACCCGTTTGGCAAAGCGGCTCCGCTGGTTTGTCAGCAGCTTTCAGGAATTGGCAGGCGACTTGCGGCTCCTTCTGCAAACATGACGGAAGCCGCCCAATGTGCATTGGAAGAAGCAAACGACGGTGATGTGATTTTATTAAGCCCTGCCTGTGCAAGCTTTGACGAATTTAAGAACTTCGAACACCGCGGTGATTCTTTTCGACACTGGGCTCTGCAGCGTATCGCTGTTGACGAAGGTCAATGAATCATACTCTCGAACAGGGGACATTTATGTCGAATCAAAACGAGACGACTGCGCCTTCCTTTAGTGTTTTTGATGCCTATGGCGGCCAGACACTTTGGTTTCCTGTTGTGGCATTACTCAGTTTCGGCCTGCTGTTCGTGTACAGTGCATCAAGTGTATACGCGGGTCAGAAATACGGCGATGAATTTCTCTTTGCCAAGAAACAACTCACTTATATTCTCCCAGGTGCGCTTGCCGCCTTCATTGGTGCACGCATGCCGATTGAGAGAATACAAAAATGGACCTCCTGGATCTTTCTTACCGCAATTCTCCTAACCACTTTAACATTAGTTCCCGGTTTGGGAAAAAAGGTCTTGGGAGCCGCACGGTGGATTTCTGTGCATGGGATACAGATCCAACCGAGTGAATTTTTAAAAATTGCAGGTGTTCTCCACTTCTGCCAAGTACTTTCTGAAAAGAAAGTCAAGCTCTGGAAATTGGCCACCGTCTTTCTCAGCTTTGCGGTTCTTCTCAAGCAACCCGATTTTGGTAGTTCTCTAATTTTGATAATTGGCCTCGCGGCTGTGTTGTTTTTCTGCGGTGTTCCGAAACGGTTTTTCTTTGGTGGGGCTGCTGCGGTTATTCCGGTCATTGGTGTTCTTATGGTGGCTGCACCCTACCGAATGAAAAGACTTGTGACTTTCCTCGATCCTTTTGCCGATCCACTTGGCTCAGGTTTTCAGGTGATTCAATCGTTTGTTGCAATTGCCAGTGGTGGCTTGTTTGGCAAAGGCCTTGGTGGCAGTCAGCAAAAATTGTTCTTTCTGCCCGAGGCACATACGGATTTTATTTTGTCTGTCATTGGTGAGGAAATGGGATTTGTCGGGCTGCTTATTATTGTCCTGATCTACGGAATGCTTTTTTACTCACTCCTGCAATTGCTTCTCGCTGCTCAAGATGGTTTTTCACGCATGGTGACCGCTGGTTTGCTGGCCATGATCGCCGCCTCAACACTTGTAAACATGGGTGTCTGCGCAGGTCTATTGCCAACTAAAGGACTGACCTTGCCATTTATTTCCTCGGGTGGTTCCTCGCTGGTCGCGAATCTTTTTGCGATGGGTTTACTGGCACAAATCCATGCAAGAGCGTACATCCGCCAGATTGGAGGACACACGCTTCATGTTCAAGGCGATTGACACCATCCATTTCATTGGAATCGGCGGCTCAGGCATGTCGGGACTCGCAGAGGTCTTGCTGAATCTCGGCTACAAAGTGACCGGCAGCGACATCAAGCGCTCTGCAACCATTGAAAGATTGATCTCTTTGGGTGCGAAAATTTACCTTACCCATGCAATAGAGAATGTTGCTCAAGCTCAGGTCGTTGTGGTGAGTAGTGCCATCGACGGAGGGAATCCAGAAATAAGAGCGGCTCAAACGGCGCGCATCCCAATCATTCATCGCTCTGAGATGCTCGCCGAACTCATGAGACTCAAGTACGGGGTTGTTGTTGCTGGAACTCACGGGAAAACCACAACGACGAGCATCATGGCAAATGTTCTTCATGACGCAAACCTTGATCCCACGGTTGTCATTGGCGGAATTCTCAATTCAACTCACTCTAACGCTCAACTGGGTCAAGGCGATTGGTTTCTTGCCGAGGCCGATGAAAGTGATGGAAGCTTCCTACGCCTCAGCCCAACCGTGGCGGTGGTCACAAATATCGATAAAGATCACATGGACCACTATTCCTCTTATGAGGAAATACTCGCAGCCTTTCGAATCTTTTTGGATAAAGTTCCCTTCTACGGAGCTGTTTGCGCGTGTGTTGATGACCCAGGTGTCCGGAAGATTCTTCCTGAGATTCGCCGCAAATGTATCACTTATGGCCTCGAGCAGAGCGCGGATATTTCCGCAATTGAAATTCAACATCAAGGCTCAGTGAGCCATTTCAAAGCACTCATTTTTGGTCAGCCCGGACCTGTTATCACGCTCAGCATGCCAGGGAGATACAACGTTCTAAACGCGCTTGCGAGCCTGGCGGTTGGCGTTGTTCTTGAGCTCCCGATACCACAGGTGTGCAAGTCAATTTCTAGTTTTGCAGGCGTCCTTCATCGCTTTACTCAACTCGGACAGGTTGGCCGCACAACAATCGTTGATGACTACGCCCACAACCCAAAAAAGATCAGCACCGTTCTCGATGGAATCCGAGAGAGTTGGCCGCACCACAAGGTCTGTGCCATTTTTCAGCCGCACCGCTATTCACGCGTCAAACATCTGGCTGTCGAATTCTCAAAATCTTTTACCAGTGCGGACTCTGTGATTGTCACTCCTGTTTACGCGGCAAGTGAAAAACCTATCGAAGGATGCGATCATCTCAGCCTTGCTCAGGCCATCCGAGGCGCATCGTTTGCGGGCCGAGGTGACGCAGTCTTGACCTGTCAAAACCTCGACCAAGCCGTATCACTCGCATCAAGCTTCGCAAGCCAGCATGATGGAGATGAGAAAGGTTGTACCGGTGTGCTACTCATCACCCTGGGCGCAGGGGATGTTCAGCAGGTAGGACCTCGTCTCTTGGAAGCTTTGCGAAAATCGTGAGGATTCATGTCTCAGCTGAAAAAGCAGGCGGTCGTTGGTCGTAAACCAACGCGCCGCAACAAGCCCTCATCTGCCGGAACACCCAGCGCGAGTCTGGGCTCGCGTCTCCGTGCTCTTACACACTGGAGCACTCAAATCGCCGCATTTACAAGCTGGCCGCTGCGGGCATCTCTGAAGAAATGGCCCAAAGCTTCAATGATTGTTTTAGCGAGCCTCACGATGCTGGGGGCAGTTGGTTATGGAGCCACCAAGGCAGCAGAATCATTAACCCAATCGCTGCCTACTAGATTAGAAATAAGCACCCCACGGGCCGAACTCTTTTTCGCAATCTCAAAGCTTTCGTCCGACACACTCCAAACCGCCCGCGCTGAGAATTGGAGCCGTGCTGCACTCACCGACAAACTCCTCTCGCGCATTTCAATGGTCGATGGTGTCGACGAAGTTTCCATTCGTGCGGGCCTCGACAAGCGGCTTCGCATTGATGTTGCAGCTCAAGCCCCTCTTCTTGTGTTGGAAGGGAAAGGCAATGAACGCATTCTTGTTGGAAGTAAGTTCAAAATCATTGCTCGTGGTTTGAGCGCAACTGATTATGGAAACCTTCCACTGCTTGAAGCGCCTGATTTGCAGCTAAACATATCTGCATTGCGCGAAAAGAAGAAAGCGCACAGCGGACTTTTCGTTCGGCCAGCTTCAATTTCAACTGCAAATATCCGCTGGCTGAGTCAGCAAGCAATGAAGATCTCTTCGCTGTTCACGGCAAACAAATTGCCGGTTGAAGTTGAAAAAGTGCTTTGGCGCTCTGGAAGTGGGTTTTCTGCAATCGTCCGAATGAAAGAATACACTGGACACGCGCCTGTAGATGGCATTGGAAGCAGCGCTTCGACGGTGGACATGAGTCCGCCAGTAGCGCAGCACAAGGTCACAATCATTTTGGGCGAGAGCCAGTTCTCTGAGAAATTCGAAAGACTCAGTCAAGTCTTTCAAGATCTCAGACTCAAAAAAGCAAATGTAGATCAAATTGACTTGGCCTTTTCAGACAAAGCTGTCATTCGCATGTCCGATGTTGTCTCGGAAACCAAGCGCGGAGGTTTGCAATGACCGAGACGAAAACACATTCAGAATTTAATGTCGCGTTGAATATTGGAGCATCACAAACTCGCATTGTGGTTGGTCATGCTAACATTGATTCAAATGAAATCCTCAGTGGCTTCTCAAATCATGGCGGATACAATTTCGGTGAAGAAGATGCGGCAACTTCAGGGCGCCATTCAAATCGCTCGTTTCACATATTTGCTGCGGCAGAAGTTCCGCACAACGGGATCCGCCGCGGAACCATGGTCGATTTGGAATCCATAGCTCAGTCCATTCTGGAAGCTGTTGATGAGGTGGAACGGCAATCAGGGCTCGAACTAAACGAGGCCCGCGTCAGCTTTGCAAGTACAAACGCTGTCTCGGAAAATTTCACTGAGTCTATTGCCCTCAAGTCGAGTGAAGTCAAAAGCTCTGATCGTGAACGTCTACTTGCACTCGCAAATGGCCACACGCTGCAAGCAGGTTTTGAACAAATCGCCACACTCACCGGTCACTACATCGTCGATGGAAGACCCGGAATCATTAATCCTGTTGGTATGTACGGCAATTCTCTTGGTGCTCTTTATCACCGAATTGCTGCCCCAGATGCGGAACTGCAAAATATCATTCGCGCTGTGAATCAGGGCGGTTTGCACGTAGAGAGTGTCGCATTCGAGAGTCTGGCATCTGCGGAGTCCGCACTCGATTCAGATGAACGCGAAATGGGATCGGTTTGTATTAACTTCGGCGCACATCTTTCTCATGTTGTCGTTTATTCATCGGGCACGCCGATCTTCAGCAAAGATTTTCCATTCGGTGCACATCACATCACAAAAGACATTGCCATCGGATTGCGGACAACCCAAACCGAGGCTGAGCGAATTAAACGTGATTTTGCTCAGGGCTATTTCAATTCTCAAGATGCGCATGAAACCTTTACATTTCAAACCGCCGAACACCTTGGCGGTATGCGGCAATTCACCCGTGGCCAGCTGATGCATATTGTTGAACCAAGAGTTCGGGAAATTTTTGGATTCATCCACAGCGAGCTGAAGCGACTCAAGGTAACACAGTTCATTACCAAAGGTGTTGTTCTCACGGGTGGTGGTTCTTTAATGCCAGGACTCTGTTGGATAGCCGAAGATATCTTTGGGGTCAGCGCACGAGTCGGCTACCCCCTAAATTTAACCGGTGTCACTGAAGGCCTTCGTTCACCCCTATGCACATCAACCATTGGCCTGCTCTCGCCCGTCTTTGCGTCGGCAAATGAGGAGGCCGACTCGGTCTGGAAGATGCCGCGGGGCGGACTTTTCGCCTGGGCGCGGTCAGTTTGGGACAAGCTCAAGGAACCGAACGAGATTTAAGGAAATTAAGTTTTTTCTTGAAAATTTCCGAACGCACAGACGATTTTCCGGAACTGAGTCGAACCATCGTGTCGGTTCGGCTTTTCTTTTGCCAGAAATTTGACACGTAGGAGTCAATTTTCAAACCCCTTTGTCAACGAACAGCGCGGAAATCTTTACACATCAAATCGCACCCCCATATACTTCAAAACATTCCGCTTAACAGTTCGAAGTGCTGTCATCGCACAGGGGAGCAACCACCATGCTTGAACGGGAAAATTTTTCATCCAATGCAGTGATTAAAGTCATCGGGGTCGGTGGAGCTGGCGGCAACGCAATCAACACAATGATTGAACAAGGACTTTCCGGAGTTGAATTTATTGCAGCCAACACCGACGTGCAGGCTCTTCAATCGAATCTCGCTCCCGTGAAGATTCAGCTCGGTCGTGAATTGACCAAAGGTTTGGGCGCTGGCGCTAACCCCGAAGTAGGTCGCGATGCAGCACTCGAAGACAAAGCTATTATCCAAGAAGTGCTATCAGGCGCGGATATGGTTTTCGTGACTGCCGGAACGGGTGGTGGCACAGGAACAGGTGCTGCGCCAATTATTGCGCAAGTGGCTCGTGAACTCGGCGCTCTCACTGTGGGTGTTGTTACAAAACCATTTTCGTTTGAAGGCAAGCGCCGCAAGATTCATTCCGAGCAAGGCATTCAATCTTTGAAGGCGTGCGTTGATACTCTGATCACCATTCCAAATCAACGTTTGCTCAGCATTGCACCGCCGCAAATGTCGATGCTCGATGGCTTCAAGCTGGCCGACGAAGTGCTGCTGAATGCAGTCAAGGGAATTTCAGACATCATCAATATCCCAGGCCGAGTGAACGTCGACTTTGCCGATGTGCGAACAATTATGTCTGAAATGGGAATGGCACTGATGGGAATCGGCACCGCGACAGGACAAAGCCGAGCCATTGAGGCTGCTCGCGCTGCGATTAATTCGCCGCTCCTGGAAGATGTCGACATCGAAGGTGCCACTGGAATTCTTATCAACATCACGGGCAGCAGCGCCATGACTCTTCACGAAATCAGTGAAGCTTCGACTCTCATTCAAGAAGCTGTTCACGAAGATGCCAATATTATCTTTGGCTCAGTTGTCGACGAGTCCATGGGCGACACCTTGCGTGTGACAGTCATTGCCACAGGATTTGATCACGCACGCGTGTCACTCCCTGACGCCCATAACAAAATGTATTCCAATTCCACGAATGGATATGGTTACCAAACGACTAACGGAATGCAGGCAGGAAATTCAGCAAATTACGGAATGAATGGAAATACTCATAACCAACGCCCTGGCAACAACGGTTTTGGTTATGGAAACACACAAAACGATCCACGCATGAATCACGGTGGCGGCCTCAATCAAGGCATGCGCTCGGATATGGGAAGCAATCGTGGCGGTGGCCTCAATCAGGGCATGCAGACAGGAAACAATCCCATTGCAGCTGGCCTTTCCTTGCGCGCACCCTACGAGGTTGGTCAGCCCGTGAACAACATGCGCAGAACGGAAAACCAAGGAGCTCAACACGACGTTGCTCAGGGCATGCAGCAGCGCGCATTCCAAGGCAACACTTCGGGCGTTGTTTCACAGAACACAACTTCATTTGGCAGCGGTAACAATTTCACAGGCCATAGCCAAAATAACGCCTATTCAAACAATTCTCATGGTCTGAATGGCGCGGGCACATCAGCAAATCAACAGCGCACAAGCGTTCAATCGGAAAGCGAAACAGGCAATTCAGAAGCTTTGTTGCGTCAGAATTTGAACTCAGGAAAGAATGAGTTTGAAGAATTGACTCAATGGACTCTTGAGTTGTCTCGTCAAGCCAACAACGCAGGACAACAAGCAGACGTTGGGCCAGCCGCCGATTTAAAACAAGACCACTTTAACGGACTCAGCGCGATGAACCTCGTGACCGCAGGTGATGAGAGCGAAAACGAGAACGAAAAGGCTCTTCGACTGGCTCGCGAACTGGCCGACATCACACCTGATGAAGGCGACTTCGAAACTCCTGCATTTCTCCGCCGCAAGGAGGACACACGAACACGTCCATTGAGCTAATGACTCGTAAATTCCGGACAAGAACAAGGGGAGCACACATCGAGTGACTCCCCTTTTAAATTTCAATGCACAATTCGTTGCTAAAAAGCGGATATGAAACCTTAAAAAATTAACTCAGAACACCGTTATCAAGGTTGCTTGGAACCGTGGATTGGTAGATCGATGGAAAGGGTGAGGACGTCGAGGTGGCTTGCCCACGTTTTGAAGATTGGTGTGTCTCGGCCTGTTCGAGCGTGCCAAGAAAGTGCAACCAAGCCGCAGCTTCGGGCGATGGAAAATTCAGCGCACCCGTCCGTGCCAAGGTTGCCGCTGGCATCGACCAAAATTGGCGTTTGGCAGCATCCATGCGCAGATAGCGATCCCAGCGGCAGGAGAGAGTTAACAATCCCTGCTCAAGCAAGGGTGTGCGGCTCTGCACCCCAGCTGCAATCAACTCAGGAGAAAGCCTTGCAAAGGCAGAGCGTCCCTCGCCTCTTTGCTGGACGGGGCCATAAATAATATCTGAATCAACCGGACACACCCAAGGCGCCGCACCGTCGCGATCGACCTGATCTCCTGGGGCGGGAATAGGCAAATTCAAAAAGCTCAACACTTCGTGAGTTAGCTTTGCAACACTTGTGAATCGTGCTGCAAAATTCCGGCACTCCTTGGGAATCAAGTGCACGCCCAAGACCTTGCGCGGAACGAGCCCTTGTTGCCCCGTCGCGAGCTCAAGAAACTCGAAGGTTGGCGCAGATTGCACACAATAAATTTCCGGTCCGTCGGTGTTCCATAAAACTTCAAATGCACCGACGAGGCGCTGAAAAAACAAATTCATGTCTTGCCGATGGCCGCGCGACAAAGACTGCGCGGGCGCCGATTCTTCCCACTGTCCAAGCCAGGTCTTTGGCATCAAAATCAGTGTTCTGCGCGCGAGGTTAAACGCCGGACGAAGGTCCTGGATAAGCTTGAGAATATTTTCGACAAACAAAAAGCCCCACAGATCCAATACTAAAAGCGCGGGTTCGCGGCGCTCAACAAGTTTTCTCTCCAATGCATCAAAACTGAATGCATTCTCTCGGATCACTTCGTCCAAATATGGCGAGGAAAATTCTGTTGCCCGAACGCCCGGATCAACCTGAATGCAGATCTGCAATTTCCGCGTTCCGTTGCTGAGCTCGTTGACAACAGATTCAACAACTTTTGGAAGAGTTCGACCCCAGAAAATAACTCTCATTCAGCGGCCTCCGCCAATCGCTTGTTGTCTTGATTGGCAAATAAAACCGAGAGCAAGCTTTCCGCCGCACGTTCCCAGCGAAAATCCTGACCACCACCCCGCTGGCAAATGAACGAGCGGGGATGAATCGCAAGACTCATCTCATCCATAAACTTGTCTAAGCCAGACTTATCGCGCAAAACCGACAAAAGAGCTTTGCTCCACTGCGTCGGATCATCTGAATCAATTCCTTGCCAAAAATGCGGATGAAAGGAATGTCCTTTGAAGTGTCCATCGACAGCCGTACCTGTGCGATAAACCACGGGCAATCCAGACAGCGCCGCTTCTACAGGCGGAAATCCAAAGCCTTCTGCCTGACTTGGATGGATCAAAAGATCTGCACAACGATAGAGTTGTGCGAGCATTTCATCGGGAAGCGACTCAACGTTGACGACAAGACCATTTTGCAATCTTTGCACGCGAAAGCCGCGATGACCTGTTGCTATGCCTTCAGATGATGTCTTGCGCGCGTTCACTTGATTCTTCGTTGCATCACCTTCTTCGTCGCCACCAACTCGAATAAATGAAACACCTTCAGAGAGATCGCTATGAAGCCGCTGCACAACTTCCTCTGCGAGCACCCAACCTTTATATTTCTGTGCTCGCCCGACTCCAATAATCCAACGTCGGCGCGTCATTGCTTCTAACTCTTCTTGGGTAGGCTTGCGCTCGTCTGAATCTGCCGATTCGCCCATTGATGCGAAAAGAATATCCAGAAACGAACGACGCGCGCTCATGAGATCAGCAACGGAACGGTAGCGTGGCAGAGCGCCAAAAATGGGCTCAACACCATTGGGCAGAATGTAAATTGGTTGACTCCGGCGCGGAGCAAGACGACCCAAACGCTCAGCTGAATCCTGCGAAACTGTGAATACAAATGGGAGTCTCGTCAGCGTACGCTTGACCAACAAGGAAAACTGCGTGCGAAATAAAAATCCCATCGAACGTGCTTGATCAAGTGGAATGGTGTCGTGAATCACCTGCACAATGTGATCGCGTAAACTCCGCGGCAACAGCAATCGACTCAACACAGGACGATCAAAATTACCGGGCGCAATCCAATAAAACCGCCCCTTCGACCACTTCAAAACCCAGTGCAAAACTCGACTTGACCAGAAATACTGAGGCTTGTCCCAAGCTTGTCCAAGCGCACCTGGGCCTCCACTCCAAAATGAAACTAAGGATGGATGCTCCTGAATTAATTCAATCGCCCACTTGGGAGGATCCATTTTTGAGATCAGTAAAACACGCACGTTTTCGGTCAAAGAATCATTCTGTGCGCGACGGGCAGTCAGCGCTTCGCCCAGCGCGCGCGACAAGCCTATGACAAATCGTGCCAATCCCGAGTGTCGCTCCGACGCCGCGGCTCGGATATCGATCACCAACCAAAAGGGGCGAACCTCTGGGCTCGTCATATGGACTCCAAAAAAAAAGGGGGAACTTTGAGTCCCCCCGAGTCTATCACATCAAGCGCAAAAATAGCCTCAAACGAGGTGTCAGCGGCCTGTGGAATGAAGTGTTGCTGCTTCGATTCGAGCCAATGCACGCGCCTCAGCGCTGACAGCCTCATGAACCTCGGCTGGTGTCTGAGGATCACTCTTACCAGTCAGCATTTCGCGCGCACGCTCCAATGCTCGCTGAGCTCGACCAACGTCAATACTCGCCGCATCTTCAGCGATATCTGCCAACAGGGTCACTGAACTGCCGTTCACTTGTGCAACGCCGCCTGAAATTGTCAAAAACGACGTTACATTTCCCGAGTTATAATAAACAATTCCCGTACCAAGCGCACACACCAGGTCGGTATGTTCCGGGAGAATTCCCAAAACACCCTGCGAGCTTGGAAAGTAGACAGCACCGCATCCCACGCCTTCAAGAAGACGACGGGTGGGAGTCAGGACTGTCAAATGCAGAGGTTGTTGGTTTGTCGTTTGCATATGCGTGTCCTCTCAGTGGGCATTCTCAGTTGGCTGCTTGCAAGCGCTTCGCTTTCTCAACAGCTTCCTCGATTGTTCCAACCATGTGGAACGCAGATTCAGGGAGGTGGTCCCACTTTCCTTCGCAGATCTCCCTGAAGCCCTTGATGGTGTCTTCGATTTGGACGTAACGACCAGCGTTGCCAGTGAACTGCTCAGCAACATGGAAAGGCTGAGACAAAAAGCGCTCAATACGGCGAGCTCGTGCCACAGTCAGCTTGTCCTCTTCGCTCAACTCGTCCATACCAAGGATGGCGATGATGTCTTGCAGTTCCTTGTAGCGTTGGAGAATTTGCTGAACACGGCGAGCGATCGCGTAGTGCTCTTGTCCAACGATCAGCGGATCAAGAATACGACTTGTTGAGTTCAACGGGTGCACCGCCGGATAAATTCCCTTCTCCGAAATCGAACGGTCGAGGTTTGTCGTTGCATCCAAGTGAGCAAACGCGGTTGCAGGCGCTGGGTCCGTATAGTCGTCGGCTGGAACATAAACCGCCTGCACGGAAGTAATTGAACCGGTGTTTGTCGAGGTAATACGCTCTTGCAATTCGCCCATCTCGGTTGCCAAGTTCGGCTGATAACCCACGGCCGACGGAATGCGTCCGAGCAGAGCAGATACTTCAGCACCCGCCTGAGTAAAGCGGAAGATGTTGTCAACAAAGAACAACACGTCTTGGTTCTGTTCATCGCGGAAATACTCAGCAACAGAAAGACCCGTAAGAGCAACGCGCGAACGAGCTCCTGGTGGTTCATTCATCTGGCCGTAAACCAGCGCCACTTTGTTGATAACGCCTGAGTCTTTCATTTCGTGATACAGGTCGTTTCCTTCACGAGTACGCTCACCAACACCAGCAAAAACCGAGTAACCACCGTGTTTCTTAGCAATGTTGTTAATGAGCTCCATAATCAAAACCGTCTTGCCCACGCCGGCGCCGCCGAACAAGCCAATTTTTCCGCCCTTTTGGTATGGCGCGAGAAGGTCAACGACCTTGATGCCTGTTTCAAGCATTTCAACTTTTGTGCTCTGGCGGGTAAATTCTGGAGCCTTTTTGTGAATCGGATAACGCTTTTCGGCCTTCACAGCCTCGAGGCCGTCCACAGGTTCGCCGGTCACGTTCAGAATGCGACCAAGAACACTGTTTCCTACCGGCACAGTAATCTGTTCGCCTGTATCAACCACAGCTTCCCCGCGCGACAAACCGTCGGTTGAGTCCATTGCAATCGCACGAACAACGTTTTCCCCGAGGTGCTGAGCAACTTCGAGCACGAGGTTGTTTTTGTCTTTGCTGATTTGCACGTTTGTCGTCTTGAGCGCGTTGTAGATTGCAGGAAGGTGACCCTTCTCAAATTCAACGTCAACGACTGGGCCCATAACCTGAACAATGTTTCCCATTTTCATATTGGTGCACTCCTATTTCGGCTGCTCTCAAAGAGCCTCTGCGCCGCTGATAATCTCAATAAGTTCACGTGTAATTGCTGCCTGACGAGCACGCTGATAGTTGATCTGAAGCCGACGCTCCATGTCCTTGGCGTTGCGTGTCGCATTATCCATCGCGGTCATGCGTGCGCCATGTTCACTTGCAATTGCTTCAAGTGTGACCTGATAAAAACGTGTCGTCAGATACCTTGGCAAAACCGAATTCGCCAAATCACTCCAAGATGGCTCAAGAACACTTTCTCCACCCGCCGTCGCGGACGTGACCGAAGACTTCAGCGGCAAAAGTTGTTCACAAACTGGAATCTGGGTCATTGCTGATTGGAATTGGTTGTACACGATGTGGACTTCACCCACTGCACCAGCGGCAAAAGCCGATTCAATTGCAGTTGATACGGTTTGGGCAAACTCAAAGTTCGGTTTATCGAACTGAACACCCAAATGGAGAACGCCTTTTTCGTTTTCTGCAAGCAGGCCAGCAGGGTCCTGGCTCAGTTGAGGCAGAGTGACTAATTTCTGGCCCTTAACGCCGCCCGCCAGTGGCCGGCGCGACAAAACCTGAAACGCCTTTTTACCGATACACATAACGACTGGCTTTTTACCAGCGGTCACGAGTTCATCAACGGCACGAATGGCAGCCTTAATCGTGTTCGAGTTATAGCCACCGCACAAGCCACGTTCCGACGAAATAACCAACAGAAGAACGCGGTCGGAGTCGCTGCTTTGCAACAATTTATGTGCCTCAGCTTCCCGACCACCGCTCACTAATTTCAAGACAAGTTTTTCAAGTGCACGCGCATAAGGGCGAGCTTGAAGAACATTATTTTGCGCGCGTCCAAACTTTGCAGCAGAGACAAGCTTCATTGCCTTTGTGATCTGCTGCGTATTTTTTACGCTTTTAATTCGTGTTCGTAGATCCTTGAGGTTAGCCGGCATTTGGATCAAACCTCTTGGCGAAGGTCTCCAATCCAGATTTTAACTTGGACTGCAGATCGTTGCTCATCTTCTTACCGTTACCGATTTCTTCGAGTTCAGCCCGATGATTTCTCTCGAAATATTCGAGCATCTGCGATTCGAACTTACCAACATGACGAACATCAACTTCATCCATAAAGCCACTGGTTGCAGCAAAGATGACAAGAATTTGTTTCTCAACAGGCATTGGGTTGTATTGAGACTGCTTCAAAAGTTCCATCAAGCGTTGACCACGATTGAGCTGTCTCTTCGTGACCGCATCGAGATCAGAACCGAACTGAGCAAATGCCGCAAGCTCACGATATTGGGCGAGCTCAAGGCGCAAACTACCAGCAACTTGTTTCATCGCACCAATTTGCGCCGAACCACCCACGCGAGACACAGAGAGACCCGCATTCACCGCTGGACGAAGACCAGAGTTAAACAGGTCGGCCTCGAGGTAGATCTGGCCATCGGTAATCGAAATGACGTTGGTCGGAATGTAGGCAGAAACGTCGCCCGCTTGAGTTTCGATGATCGGGAATGCAGTCAAACTGCCCGCACCCAGTTCATCGTTCAGCTTACAAGCGCGCTCAAGAAGTCGGCTGTGGAGATAGAACACATCACCTGGATACGCCTCGCGTCCTGGTGGACGACGGAGCAGGAGTGAAAGCTCGCGATAGGCCTGTGCGTGCTTGGTTAGGTCATCATAGAAAATAACTGCATGCTGACCGTTGTCGCGGAAGTACTCACCCATGGTGCAGCCGGAGTAAGGCGCAAGGAACTGCAGAGGAGCTGGATCCGAGGCGCCTGCAACAACGATAATAGTGTATTCAAGTGCTCCAGCTTTGCGGAGCTTTTCAACCACCTGTGCCACCGTTGAAGCCTTTTGGCCGATCGCAACATAGATACAAACAACGCCCTTGCCTTTTTGATTGATGATGGTGTCGAGCGCGACAGCTGTTTTACCCGTCTGGCGGTCGCCAATGATCAACTCGCGCTGACCACGGCCGATGGGGATCATTGCGTCGATGGACTTCAAACCTGTTTGAAGGGGTTCATGGACGCTCTTTCGAGCCATGATGCCAGGAGCCTTAACTTCCACCACCGAGGTAGCGTCGGTCTTGATTGGGCCCAGTCCGTCCAAAGGTTCGCCCATGGCGTTCACAACGCGACCCAACAAACCACGACCTACGGGAACACGGTTAATTTCAGACGTACGCTTGACCGTCATACCTTCGCGGATCTTGTCGGCTTCACCGAAAATCGCGATACCCACGTTGTCTTCTTCAAGGTTCAAGACCAAACCCTTGGTGCCATTTTCGAAAACGACAGTCTCAGAGGTCATTGCCTTGTCGAGGCCATAAACACGGGCAATACCGTCGGCCACAGAAACAACTGTGCCAGTTTCTGCAACCTCAGCGGTTTGGCCAAGTGCCTGGATTTTTTGTTTGAGCAGCTGGCTGATCTCGTCAATCCGGATTTGTTCCATGTGTTAAACTCCCTGACTCAAGGTATCTTTGAGGTTTGCTAAACGTGTTTTGAGGCTCGCATCAATTTGGCGAGTGCCAATTTTCACAACCATTCCGGCACGCAGTTCCGGTTCAGTTTCGCATTCAAGCACAACCGATTGGCCGGTCGCTTTCACCAGAACCTTTTCAAGTTCAGCAATTTCAGCACCTGCCAATTGGGTTGCGGTTTTGACTTGTGCACGAACGACATTTTTGAACGAATCAATTCGTGCAAGAACTCTTTTCAAGACCGGCTTCAAAAAAACGAGACGGTTATTTTCGCTCATCAACTTGAGTGCCCGTGCGGTTTGTTGCGAGAGCTTGAGCTTTTCGATCAAGAGTTGAGCCATTTGATCTTTTTCAGCGAGTGATCGCGCGGGGCTCGCAAAAAACTTCTCAAGCTCAGGTGATATTACAGCCAGAAGTGATTCAGCTTCTTTTGCAAGTGTGTCGATTTCTTTGCTTTCGAGAGCACTTTCAAAAAGCGCCGTCGCATATCTGCGAGCCAATTGTCCTGTACTAACCTTCATTGGAACTCCTCACCACGTACATCAGTTCGTGTGCGACGTCTGTGCAGATGCCTTGGCAGCCGCAATAGCATTTTGGCGTAATGTTTTATCGATATTTGTAAGGGTATCTCCGTGCAATTTACCATCGATGACAGCAAGAACTTGCTCGAAGATTTCGCGACGCAATTCGGCACGCCCTTCGCTGATCATTTGTTGACCAATACGCTCTGTATCACGAATGATCTGCGCGGCCGTCGCTGATGCCTCGGTGATGAGTTTGTCGCGTTGGGCAACACCATCATCTGCAAATTCTTTACGAAGAGCTTCGATTTCATTCTGAAGATTTTTCAGTTTCGACTCATATTCATCGGACTTTCGCTGCGCCAAAGTCATCGCTTCGCGCGCTTCAGAAAGTTGAGTCCGAAGTGCATCACGACGTCCTTCAAGCATCTGCCCAATTGCTTTACGCGCGAGATATGTCAGGGCTGCTGCAAAAACAATGAATTGAAAATAAGGCCAGAGAATTCCGTAAACGGGATCCACCATTCCTTGCGAAGCGCTTGCTTGAAGCGATAAAAAAGAACTCGCGAAAACAGAAACGATAAAACAGCTTTGGACCAGTTTTTTAAGAACAGAATCAGATAATTCGGCAACCATCGCTGGAATTTTCGTACGCTCTGTCGAAACCTGCTCTGCGAGAGACAATCGCACAGTGTGCAACTTGTTCTTAGCGGATTCTTGAGCCTCGGCGAGAATACCTTGAGCCTCGGCCTGCCCTGCAAGAATCTGTGCGTTGCGCAACTCACGCGCTTCGGAAAGAGCTGCTTGATGGGCAGATGTATATGTTTTCTCAAGCTTTTCCAGTTTTGCTTCGAGCCCTTTTGCAGACTCAACAGCTCCTTGCGTTCGTCGCTTGCGCTCAAGCGTCAGCGCGACCAGGGGTTTAACGAGTAGAAAGTGCGAGCTCGCGAGGGCAGCAAGGTAGAAACCTCCCTGTATAACCATCGGAAGCAACTCAGGTTTTAACTTCAATTCCGACATGTGATTTCCCTATGCAAATGGAATCAAACCATTGTAAGTGGGGCACCCTGCGGGCCTAATGCGTGCCTTACTTACTGTTAAGTTTTGGTCGGCGCAAGGGTGCCAAGGTGCCCGACCCATAACTATTTTTTCTGGTTTTTGCCGAATGATTCGCTGCTCTGCCAAGCGAGCTATATTTGCTACGAATTGAGTTTGAATATGCCTGCAACATTGAGACGTTCGGCCATTTGCAGGTGTGCTTGCAGGGTCGAACGTGAGACTTTGAGGATCCGACTCGCCTCAGCCTGACTGACATTCCTTCTATGGAAAACGTAATGCGCCAAAGTCGCCTTCATCACGTCATGGGGGTCGGGAAAGTTAATCAGTGTCTCGAAGAGTCGGACAAGCGTATGATTTAAGGTACAGTCGCCTGAAATTACTGAGGAATCATCCTCGTTTGTTCGCCTCTCTTCAATAATCACCCGCTCGAGAAGCCGATGTGCCTCGGCGTCGTCGCCCTTGAAGCCCGCCAGATACGCGACCTGGATGACCGCATCAAAGAACTGTTCAACTCCGTTAAGCTCGAGGATTTTTCTCAGCTGGGCCATTTTTCGTCCATCAAAGGCATCGATGAATCGGCCGAGTCCGGCTCCCTCCAAGAGAAGGGTCACCATGCTTGCTGGCGATGGAAGTAGCGCCTCAATTGTCGGCAGTTCAAAGACAATCGACCCGAGGTCATTTTCAGTCCGAGTCAGAGTCAATTGCAGGCTGCGGGACTTTCCGCTGCGCCGATTCTCTGCAAGGCATGGCAGGCACGCGTCGCTTTGATGTCCACTCGAGTGACTCACTATGCTCAGGTCATAGTTGCGTTCTGAAATTGACGCTTGGGCCTGTTTCGTGACGAATGTCAGCACTGCAGCCAACACCTCTGGCGTGTGGCAAACGACGACAATATCGAAAGCATGTGACAGGGCATGAAACCAACGCTGCCCCTCTATCTCGAAGCGTCGGGCAAGAACTTGGCCAAGAAACGATGAAATCTGGTTACGCATGTGTGTCTCCTCTGCAGACGAGCGGAGTACTGGAATTTGCTTTCTCTTCGCGATGGACATTTAAAATTCGCTCGAGAGACCCGGGGAGCGTTCCACGTGGAACAATGATTCTCTGCTGATGATCTGCTTCAAAAAAAAGCGTTTCACGTGGAACAATGTCAACGTTTTGTCTGAACGTGAAATCAACACGATAACGACTTTAAGCCCCCGCTCCCCTTGCGGCATGTCACTCGTCCGATGTAAGAAGAACGAAGACGATTGAATTTCATTTTTCTCAAATGTTTTTTGCCGAATGCCAAGTCGGGCGACACGGAGGCATCCACATGGCAGATGCACGAATTATTGCACTTTCGAATCAAAAAGGCGGCGTAGGAAAGACCACCTCAGCAGTGAACATTGCCGCATCGCTAGCAGCGGCTGAATACCGGGTTTTGTTGGTCGATTTCGACCCACAAGGAAATGCATCAAGCGCCTTGGGAATTGAAGCTCGGGATATCAAGCCGAGCAGCTACGAAATGTTGATTCAAGAGGCGACTCCCGCTGAGTGCGTAGTCAAGACTGAACTCAGCTATCTCGACCTAATCCCGGCTAATCAGGAGCTGATTGGCGCCGAGATCGAGCTTGTCTCAGCACTCGGTCGGGAACACCGACTCAAGGACGCACTGGCTATCCTTAAATCAAATTACGATTACATCTTAATCGACTGCCCGCCCGCATTGGGCCTTTTAACTGTGAATGCACTTGTCGCTGCGCATGGGGTTTTGGTACCCCTTCAGTGTGAATATTTCGCCCTCGAAGGTCTGTCTCAACTGATGAAGACCGTTGATCTGGTCAAGAAATTCCTCAACCCAAGCCTCGAAATCGAAGGCATCCTGCTGACGATGTTCGATCGACGCAACAATCTCTCGCACCAGGTTGAAACCGATGTTCGCGAGCATTTCAAAGAGGCTGTCCTCAGCACGCGTATCCCCCGCAATGTAAAGCTGGGAGAGGCACCGTCGCACGGCAAGCCGATTATTTTGTACGATATCTCTAGCCCCGGAGCCCTTGCTTACATGGAAGCAGCACAAGAGCTCTTGGCGCGAACCCAATTGAAAGCCGGCAACCGTTCAACCCACAGAAATATCAAACAAACAGCGAATGAAGCACATCCATAACCAGGGAGGTCATGTATGCAAAAGAAACCGCAGGGACTCGGCCGAGGCCTGGGAGCACTCCTTAATCCCGATCTACTCAAAGCACCGCCAACTCGCGTCAAATCAGACCTGACAATCACTGATCATAATTTGGCATCAGAGGCAGACTCAGAGAATCGCTCTGTCGCAGCCAAACCGCAAAAGATTATTGGAGCAACGACTCCTCTACCAACAACAACACAAGCACATGTACCGAAACAAACACTGAACACCCTAAAAACCCAAGATTTGGTTAGCCACAGTGCTGCGAGTCAACAATCTGTGCTTGAGCTAAGCGTGCAAAACCTGAAGCCCCTCACCGACCAGCCACGAACCGAGTTTTTCAGCACGACCCTCGATGAACTCGCAACCAGCATCAAAAGTTATGGAATTCTGCAACCACTCGTAGTGGCCCCAGCGGAGCAAGAAGGGCGTTTCACGATCATCGCCGGTGAACGCCGCTGGAGAGCAGCGCAAATTGCTGGGCTTGAAAAAGTCCCGTGCGTTCTGAGAAAACCAAGTGAGCATAGCTCATTGGAACTCGCACTGATTGAAAATATTCAACGAGAAGAGCTCAGTCCTCTTGATGAAGCTCGCGCCTTTTCTAGACTTCTGGACGAGCACTCTTACACTCAAGACACCCTCGCTGCGAAAGTCGGTAAAGACCGCGCAACCATTGCGAATAGTCTAAGACTCTTGGGTCTCCCAGCTGAGCTTCTTACTGATCTTCAGGCGAAAGTCCTCACAGCGGGACACGCGCGCGCATTGTGTTCACTCGATGAGAAAAAATTGCAGCTCAAAGTTCGCGACATGATTGTTTCAAAGAAACTCTCTGTCCGGCAAACTGAAGACATAGTGAAAGAGCTCAAAAAAGATCGCGATTCGGCTGATACAACGGCTCAACCCCAACTCTCCCCCGACCTGCGTCACCTCTGCGACCAGTTCAAGGGCCATTTGGGAACAAAAGTTCGAATCACGGGAACAGCTGACCGCGGGAAAATTGAGATCTCCTACTACACGTTTGAGGACCTCGAACGCATTGCGGAACTCATGCTGGCACCAGGCTTAAATGCGAGGCGCCCGATGGGATAAGCCAATGCCCCGTCGCTCTCAAACAAGCCATCAGGAGTCGGGACAGGTCCATGAAAAAAACAGAGCCCTCATACAATGACCGTGAAATACGAGCCTTTCTCGAAGAAGGATGCGAATTCGATGGCAAGCTTAATTTCACAGGGGTCGTTCGTCTTAATGGCTTGTTTCGCGGCGATATAGATTCCGAGGACACGCTCATTATTGGTGAAACAGCAGTTGTCGAGGGCACGATTCGGGTCGGAATTGCAATCGTCGGTGGACGCGTTCTCGGCGATATCTTGACCAAACATTGCACAGAAATTCTTGCAACAGGAAGAATAGAAGGTTCGGTCACCTCCCCAGCAATGATAAGCCACGAAGGCGCACAAATTTTGGGGCAGATGAATATCCAGCGCGACTCGTCAACGCTTAAGCTTTTGAGCACAGCCAGTGCAAATTCAACTCGTCAGCTTGCAAATGTTTGAGAAATTAGGCCGCAAAATAGAGCAAAACAATTGCGACCGCAATTCGATAATACGCGAATATCGTCAACGGAAAGCGACGCATAAACAACAAAAATGAACGCACGCAGACGTAGGCAGTGACCCAAGAAATCAACACACCCAAGCCCAACTGAAGGCGCATTTCATCATCAATGAGATGCCAAGAGCTCTTCATTTCATAAAGAGCTGTTCCACAAAGCGTAGGCAGACCCACCAAGAAACTCACCTCGGCTGCAGCCGTCCTTGAAAAGCCTCGCCAGCGACCTGCGATAATCGTCGCAGCAGAGCGGCTAAAACCAGGCCAAAGTGCACAACACTGTCCAAAACCCACCGCAACAGCGTCTATAAAAGAAAAGCCTTCAATGCTGCGTTCTTTGCTTTCTCGCCGCCGCGACAAAACCCATTCATCCAAAAGAATGATCGCACCACCAACGAGCAGAGCATAGGCAACAACTCTGACCTGAAAGAGTGACTTAATGAATTCTCGGTTGAAAAATCCGATAACCGCAAAAGGAATAACCGACGCAGCAAAAAACAACGACTGCGAGCGCTCTCCAATCGCGGAAGCGTTCGAGTCATGGCCTCGGCTTAAAAACAATGCGATCCAAGCCCTCAACCAACGCAACAGCGTAGGCCAAAATACCGTGACAACCGCGAGAATGGCACCCGATTGAACAATAACCAGAAATGCCTTAACAGCATCGGTTTCCTCGACCCCCAACAGACGCTGTACCAAAATCATATGACCGGTTGAACTGATGGGAAGAAACTCGGTTACACCTTCAACAACAGAAAGCAACACGGAATCGAGAAAATTCATGCTTCAAAAACCCCAGCGGACGAAAGAAATTTACAACAAATTGGCAGCGATTGTTGCGAGCGAAGAGCGCTCACCTTTCACCAGTGTCACATGTCCGCCAATCGCCTCGCGACGAAAACGCTCAACCACATAGGTTAAACCATTTGAAGCCGCATCCACGTATGGATTGTCAATCTGATATGGGTCACCAGTGAGAATAACTTTCGTGTTATCTCCGGCGCGGGTGAGAATCGTTTTGATTTCATGAGGCGTCAGGTTCTGCGCTTCATCAACAATGAAGAACTGATTGGGAATTGAACGACCACGAATATACGTCAGCGGCTCTACCTCAAGAATGCCCTGAGAAATGAGTTCGTGGTAGCTCTGTGAAAGACGCTTTCCTCGTCCTTGTGTATGACCGCCCAGCAACAATTCCAGGTTGTCGAAAATGGGCTGCATCCAAGGATTGAGTTTCTCTTCAAGACTTCCTGGCAAGTAACCGACGTCTCGACCCAGGGGAAAGATCGGACGGCTGACAAGCAATTTTTGATACCGGGCCTCATCGGTTGTCTTCTCTAATCCAGCGGCAATTGCGAGAAGCGTTTTACCAGTGCCGGCTGTACCGACGAGAGTGACCATCTTGATATCGTCATCCAAGAGCAAATCGAGCGCAAAGCTCTGCTCAAGGTTGCGCGGATAAATACCCCAAACATAGTCCTTGCCGCCAAAATTCAACGGCCGCAAACTGCCAGTCACATGATCGAACTTTCCGTACACAAATTGCGCCGCCTGCTCAGAGTCGCGCAAAATCACGTACTGATTTGGCATCAACTCGAAGCCCTCGAGAGACACGGAGCCATTTGCAAGAAAATCACGCAAAAGACTGCCATCTACCTCAAATTCAGCAATTCCTGTGTACAGTTCATCAATATTAACTTTATCTGCCTCGAAATCCTCAACAGCCACGCCTAAAGCATCGGCTTTAATGCGGAGATTGGAGTCTTTCGTAATCAGCACCACAGGAAGCGTCGATTTTGACTTCAACATCAGGGCAACCGACAAGATAAGGTTGTCTGCTTTTCTTTCGAAGTACGACGGCAGCAACGCCATGTCGGAATCTAAGGTCACAAAAACATGACCGCTATCAGCGCGATCAGGGAACAACGGGATCCCCGTGCTCAATGAACCGCGTGAGCGCAAATCATCCATTATTCTTGAAAGATGCCTTGCATTTCGGCCCGTCTCACTGAGGCCTTTCTTGAATGTATCGATCTCCTCGATCACGGATATGGGAATGTAGACATCGTTGTCCTCAAAAGAAAAAATTGCGTTTGGATTAGACAACAAAACGTTGGTGTCGAGCACAAATTTCTTTTTCAAATTCCCACACCTCGTATCAGCTCGTTTGGCACTCTGCGCTTACCTTGCAAAAGATATTAAACTATCATCACAGGAGAACAAGGGAGCGCAGCAAGACTTTCACAACTAGGACACCACCATGGTACAACCGAGCATAACCCGAGATATCCTCGACTCGATCAGCACCGAATCGAAACGAGAATTCAAGGAAAAGAACTATCTCTTGTCATTTGACGAATATCTGGAACTTATCGCGCAAAAGCCGCAGCTCCTTCTGCGCTCTTCGGCCCAATACATGAAAGATATGATCGATTCCTTTGGAATTGAGGAACAAGAGATTGGTCACGAGGGCAAGCGCAGACATTTTTTGATCTTCGAACGCAACAGGGGTCCAAACAGACCACCGATTGTTGGCCAACACGAGGCGCACGAGCATATTTATAAAATCCTTGAACAGTTTGTCAGACAAGGACATGTGGACAAATTGATTCTGCTGCATGGACCTAACGGATCATCGAAGTCATCCACTGCTGAGGCCCTTGCTCAAGCACTTGAAGAATATTCTCGCACCGACGCAGGTGCCATCTACCGATTCAACTGGGTCTTCCCAAATGAGAAGCTGGGTCATGAAGGTCTGAGTACAACTGAGGGTGGAAAAAAGATAGGATTCGGAGACCTACCATCATCCCGGAACTCGAAGGGAACTTTCGCGCACCTCGAAGACGATGAATTGCTCTGCAAAATTGTCAGTGAACTCAGAGAAAATCCAATTTTCCTACTTCCGGTGCAAAAAAGATTACAGTTCCTGAAAACGCTGATGGGCAAGAAAGAAAACGAAGAACTGTCTACCCTTCTTCTAGAAGGTGACCTTAGCACTAAGAATAAGAAAATATTCGAAGCACTTCTTGTTGCATACCACGGAGATCTTGAAAAGGTTCTACGGCACGTTCAGGTTGAGCGATTCTTCTTTAGTGCGCGCTACCGCACAGGTATTGCAACCGTTGAACCGCAAATGACCATCGACGCACAAGACAAACAAATTACCATGGAACGTAATCTGCAAAATATCCCTCCGGCACTGCAGAACATTCGATTCTTTGAACCCTCTGGAGATCTCATTGATGCAAGTCGAGGTTTTATTGAATTCGCAGACCTGCTGAAGAGACCTGTTGAAGCCTTCAAATATCTTCTTACAACTGTAGAGAAGATGAGCATCAACCTTGCTTCAGGATATGCTGATCTCGATTTGGTCATGATGGCAAGCGCAAACGAAAAGCACCTCGATGCCTTTAAAGCGTCACCCGACTGGCCTTCCTTCAAAGGTCGCTTTGAGCTCGTCCGAGTGCCATACCTGCTCTCCTCGCAACTCGAGGCGAAAATATACGAGTTGGACGTAAAAACCATTTCGCGCAGTCGAAAAATTGGCCCACATGCTCTCGATCTCCTTGCAAAATGGGCGGTTCTCACTCGCCTGCGCCCACCCGACCCAGAGTTTTTCGACTTCAATTTGAGAAATCTGATTGCACGCGTCGATCCATTCGAAAAGCTCTCTCTTTATGATGGCCTCGAACCGTCCCTGCACTTCTCAGATGCAGAGAAAAGTCAGCTTAAAAAAGTTGTTCCAGAAATCAAGCGCGAATCTCAAGCTTCACATTTTTACGAAGGGCGGTTTGGTGCCTCGCCTCGCGAAATGAAGATGCTTCTCTATTTCGCTTCACAACACCCAACCCGCGACCAGGTCAGTGCTCTGGCAATTTTTGATGAAATTGAAAACCTAATGCGCGATCGCTCGGTCTATGATTATCTGCAATTCGAACCGCGCAACGGCTATCACGATTTCAAAGAATTCCACAAATTTATTAGATTTACTTATGCGCAAAACTTCCAGCGCGAATTAATAATGTCTCTCAATCTTTTTGACGAGCAACAATACAACCGTTCCTTTCAAAAATACCTAAAGCACGTTGTTGCATTTCTCAAAAAAGAAAACGTTGAGAATGAAATCACCCAAAAACTTGAGCCAGCAAACGAAAATGTCATGGAAGAAATGGAGAGTCTTCTTGGTCTAACTGGCGACAAGCGAGAGATTCGCGAAAACCTCGTTGCAAAAATTGCGTCCTGGAGGGTCGAGAATCCGGGTGGCGAGCTCGACATCAACAAGGTTTTCCGACCAGAACTTCAAACAGTTGAGCAGCGCATTTATGAGAGCAAGCGCGAAATGATTGAAAAAATCAAAAACGCAATGCTGACTTTTGCGACCGAAGACTATAAAAAGCTTCCCGCAGATATTCTTCTTTCTTGCGATGAGACCTTCGAAAATCTGAACCGTCGTTTTGGATATTCACAACACACAACCTGGGAGAGCTTGGTGTTTTTGCGTTCTCAGGGTATTTGACAGGTAAGAAATAAGGGAGACCTGTCATGATTTACCGTTGCGTGGGCACGCGCGTGCCCACATTTTTTTCCATGTTGTGTGCCTTTTCCTCTTCACTGGCTCTGGCAAAAACTTTTGTCACCGAAGATTTCACACTTGAAGAAAGATCTATATTAAGCATCAAGAGGCCCGGCTACCTGAGTCTTGCCTTCGACCCAACCAATCAACAAAACCACTTGCTCATCTCAAGTTTTCAACTGTTTGGTGCCGACAGCCTCTTTTCGGTTACCAATTGGCAGCGCGGATTAGCCAAGCCAGAAGAACTCGACACCACACTGCTCAATAATAACATCACTTGGCCAAACGAAGCCCGCACGGCAAATTCGGAATTGTTTGCAGAAAAAGGAATCCTAGTCTCAGGTGGTTTTCTCGTTCCAGGCAAAAGCACGGGCGCAATTACCTTTGTTCCATGGGCACATCCCGAAGATGCACGCACGCTCACCGCTGCGCGCAAAGGATGGTTCTATCACCGCACCGAAGAGATCGACATCAACGAAGATGGTCTGCAAGACATCATGACCGCTCGGGCATTCAAGCCAATGATGGGAGCCTCTGATGGAGAGTTGCTTTGGCTCGAGAATCCAGGTCCACAAGACTCAAACCAAAGCACCCCTTGGAAGGAACACGTGATCGCCCGCGGGCCCGATGTTCACTTCAGAATCCTAAGAAGCTCGCCAGATCAGCCGCTAACCATTTTCACCACAGAGTTTTTCAATAAGCGCCTGACAGCACATAGGCTAACCTCAAGCGGCGAATTCAATCACGTCACTCTTGACGATCAACTGGGCTCCGCGTTTGATATTCAACTGAGCGACCTCAATGCAGACGGAACAATTGATCTGCTTGTGACAAACCACGAGGGCAACGAAAAGGCATCCGTGATTGCCTATGAAATCGATCACCAGACCCTAAAAGTGAAAAGCAAACACACGCTCTTGACTGGAATTCCAACGCGCCAAAAGGGTTTCAAAGCCTCTTCGCCCGGACCCGTCATTTCATTCACGCCAACCAGCAAACCGGGTTACGCAACACGCAAACCCTGGATCTTGGTCTCGGGCGACGGTTCGCAAAAGGCACATCTTCTCGTACCTAATGATGATAGCAATTCAAATGACTGGAATTATCGCGAATACATCCTATGGAACCCGACCTCAACAGTAGGACAATCGGCTGTGGGCGATATTGATGGCGACGGACGTGTCGAATTATTCATTCCAGCCTATGATGCCAATCAGGTTGCTGTGTTTACTCTCACTCCAACACACGTAGTGCGAAACGCTCGCCCTTAATTCACCAAGGGGACGTCGGAGTTGCCCGCAGTTCATCGTCGCGAATAGGCTCAATTCCTTCGTCGCTCAACACCAGCAACGGTGCCGACGCGAGAATATCTCCTCCGGCACCGCGTACTATTCCGCCAATCAATCCACCAAACTCAAGACCTCGTCTTAAAACGGGTTGAAGCTTAAGCTCTGTTTCGCCCAAATACTCGCCCTCGGCCATCTTCTGAAGAGGGACAACCTCGGTAATTACCTTCACCCGATCATCAGACAAAGACGCAATCAAGACCTCAACGCGACCTTGTCCGGAGGCCCAGACATCCGAAGAAACGGCTGAGCCACTCTCCGCACGCGACAACGGATCGAGTGCTCGATTAAAAAGTATCTGGAGAAAATGTCTCCCATTTCGGGTCAACAACTGACCTGAAAGCCGACCATGTCTCTTGGCAACAGCGGCGAGGCGAAGAACTCCAAGCGGGGAAGGCTCATCTCCCACTCGCCATTTAAGCATCACGGCAACAGAAGGAGCCTCACCCGCAGGCTGAACACTAGAAAGATAGGTGCGGACAGCCTTGGGCAAAACAATCGGCGCAACGTATTGCTTGTCGTTTGCTTTAGCAAAATGAGCCGGAATCCAAACCGAGGGGCCATCATGTAAATCATCAAGACGCAGACCAACGACCCCAACGGGGGAACCACTTCGGTGCCCCACCTTCACATCCTGAGAAGGTATCGACAGGAGAATCTGCGAGTCGCTTTGCCAGGCAAGCAGCGAGCTCGCTGACAAAGAAATCTTTGGACTCACCGCGAGCGAATAACGCTCAGAAGATGGCGCAAAAATATTGAGAAATCTCATGATGTCGCGCAACCCACGCACCGGCGATCGATTGCTTTGATTTTGCCGGGCATAAGGAAGAAGCATGGGTGTTGGCAAAGTCTGTTGCGCGCTCGATGATGGCGTCCTCTCCTCGACAGACGGATCAAAAAAATTCTTTGGCAGAGTCTTCAACCCATCGGCAACCGCTGAGGTTTCAATAGCGAGTTTTAGCCGCTGCAGTTCTTCAGCAGCCACCCTTTTATGAGCGTCCCTCAGTTGTTTTTCAGAAAATGAGTAATAAACGCTCCGACCAGCAAACAAGACTTGAGCCAATCCGATTCCAACCCGCGCAACCGGATCATCATCCACCCTCAGCAAAGTCTGAGTGTTGTCTCCAGGCGGGTAAGAAAAATTAATTGGCCGAAGCGCATCAAGAATATTTCCTTCCGACGTCGTCTTTGCCCACATATTCAAAGAAAGCGCACACGCCCCGTTCATCACTCCGGATTTTGCTTTCGCGGGATTAAGCAAATGCGATGTGAGATGTTCTTCCCGATCCAGCTCGCTGCTGCCAGACATCCAGAAAAACCCTTCGCGCGGAGAAACCATTTTGATGTTGACGTGAGGCTCGACACCAACCCCCTGTAGACTCTGCCCTTGCGGCGTAAAATAATGGGCCACAGTCAGCTTGAGCGCAGTTCCCGTATTCAACTCAAACAAACTTTGTACGCTTCCTTTTCCGAATGTCCTCTCGCCCACCACAAGTGCCCGACCATGATCTTTTAACGCTCCGGCGACAATCTCGCTTGCGCTAGCCGAAGAAGAATTCACAAAAACAACAAGCGGAAGATCTATTTTAACTCCACGGGTTGCTTGCTCAACCTGTTCTTCAAAACGCGATCGCGTCGAGACTATTCGGCCGTGGCGGATGAAAAGATCGGAAAGCTGAATAGCTTGGTCTAATAAGCCACCAGGATTACCTCGCAGGTCAAGCACAAAAACTTTGATTTTTCCCCGCGAGGTTAGCTGTGAATGTTCATATAAAGAGTACACATCCTCAGCCGTGTGGTTGGAAAAACCTGTCACTCGGACGTGCAGAATTTCTGGATGTCCCTCAACAACACGCACCTCGGCACTGCGTGTCGGAATCTCTTCGCGTGCCAAAAAAGCACGATACACGCGCCGACTTGATGGTCGGAAGAACCACACGGGAGAAGCCGAATCAACTGAAAGCTCGCGAACCTCTCTCAACACCTGATCAAGAGTGTGAAATGCAGACATCCGCTGACCCACACGCAACAAAACATCACCTGGTCGAACTCCAGACATGTGAGCAGGGCTATTGGGAACAACCTCACGAATCACCGGAAGCTCTTGCGACTCATCAATGACCAAACCAACGCCGCCGAATTGCCCGCGAGTCCCGCTGCGCAATTCGCGATATTCATCTTGCGTCATGTAGGAACTGTGCGGATCCAATTCATCAAGAAGGCCGTTGATGTAAGTGTGGATTGCCTGCGACACAGAAATGCCCTTCCAGCGCGCAAACTCAGGCACGATAAAACGCCCGACCAAATCAAGGTTTTTCAATCCTGGTCCGGCAGAAATTGGGATACCAAAAACACGCAGACCGATGCGCACAACCGCCTGCATATCGGGCCGCTCACCGCCCACGGTCGCAGCCGAAACGACTCCCGAATCTGGACAAATTTGTGCGCTCTGCTGGCCAGATCCAGGACACAGAGAGATCGTCCGATGCGATGACAACTGTAAGCGCTCTCCCGCCACCGAGCGAAGAAAAGTCACCTCTATGTCTCCGCCATGTTCACGTCCGAGTGCACGAATTCCGCTAACTAACATGCGCACCACGTCGAGCTTTTCCCGCTGAACGTAGTGTTGCTCTATGATGCGCAACGCATGACGAGTGACATCAACTTCGGGCTCACTCGTGGACGAAGGAAAGATCTCTTCTAAAGGAACAACGGCCTGACCCGAAGAAAAATCCCGACGATAAGTCGAAGACGAAAACAAAGACACGCTCAACAGATCAGTGGTTGCAGGCAGAGCGGCAAGAAAAAATACCAAAAGCCTTGCAATTCCATGCGCATGAATTCGGAAAAAATACAGCTGCTTTTGCAAAACGCCCAATCTCACGTCGCTCACCCCACTCAAAGCGAGCTTAACAGAGAGTGAGGCTTGCAGAGCGACAACAGTTCAGTTGCTTGGGCAAGAGTTACCGCGAAATTCCGCGCAAAGAATTGGTCACTCAGGCGACGATAAATTCACTCAACAGTGACACTTTTCGCCAAATTACGGGGTTGATCGACGTCTGTCCCCTTACGGACTGCAATCCAATAGGCAAACAAATGCAGGGGAACTGTAGTCATAAATGGTAGAATCGTCTCTGAGCATTCGGGAATTCCAATATAGTCGTCAGCCAACGCAGCCAGCTGGGCATCATTTTCCTGCCCGATTGCAAGAATTCGCCCCCCGCGCGCCTTGATTTCCTCAATATTTGAAAGAGTCTTTTCGTAATAGGCATCGCGTGGCGCAAGACAAACAACACTCATATTTTCATCAATCAAAGCAATTGGCCCGTGCTTCAATTCACCAGCTGCGTAAGCTTCGGCATGAATATAGGACAATTCTTTGAGCTTAAGCGAGCCCTCAAGCGCAACGGGCCACTGAGGCCCTCGACCAATAAACAACAAGCTGCTGAGCTGATGATAGCGGTTTGCCAGTTTTTCAATAGACTCGGAGAGTCCAAGAGCGCGCTCAACGAGACTCGGAATTTTCACAAGCTCATCAACGTATCCACGAAGCTCACTCGCTGAAAGAGCTTGTCGCTCTTGCGCAAGAGCCAATCCAAGAAGATAAAGATCAGTCAACTGGGCTGCAAATGCCTTTGTACTTGCAACGCCAATCTCGGGCCCAGCTTTCGTCAGTGATTCGGCATGGCACGCGTGCGCAATAGTGCTGCCAGGAACGTTCACAATCGCAAGTGTTTGCGCACCTGCGGCTCGGGCGGATTTTATTGCTTGCAGAGTGTCAGCTGTTTCACCGCTTTGAGAAACAGCAACAACCAACGTCTGAGCATTCACAGTTGAGGTGCGGTAGCGATATTCGCTCGCCAAATCGACTTCCACCGGCAAGTGCGTCACTGATTCAATAAAATACTTACTCAAAGAAGCTGCATAAAAGCTGGTTCCGCAGGCAACAATTTGCAATCGGGAAAGACTCTTCAATGGCAGCTTTTCAACGCCCAAATCGGCAATGTTGATTGTCCCAGAGTCGCGCTGAATTCGACCATTGAGCGTTTGTGCAATCGCCTGCGGATGCTCGTGAATCTCTTTGAGCATGAAATGGCGATAACCACCCTTCTCCATCATCGCCACAGACCATTCCACTTTACTGAATGGACGCGAAACCGCGTAGCCATTAAAGTGCTCAATCTCAATTCCTGTCGATTTCAAGACAACCAACTCATGGTCTTCAACGACAAGAAATTGCCGTGTGTGTTCAACAAGTGCAGTGATACCTGAGGCTAAAAAACTCTCACCTTCAGCCTGACCAACCACAAGTGGGCTTCCAAGCTTTGCAGCGTACAAAACTTCCGGGGTATCAAGGCACAAAATCCCAAAAGCAAACGCTCCTTTGAGTTGCTTAACAACCTCTCTCAAGGCCAAACGCATGCGCTCTTCCGGATTGCCCTGAGTTTGATTTTTATATTCGTCATGCAAAAGATGGGCGGCTACTTCGGTATCGGTTTCGCTCAAAAACTCGTAGCCTTTTGCAACCAACATTTCCTTGAGCTGGCGATAGTTCTCGATAATCCCATTGTGCAGCAATACAATCGGCCCTGAACGATGAGGATGTGCATTGTTCTCGGTGGGTTTGCCATGGGTCGCCCAACGCGTATGTCCAATACCAACTTTCGCAGTTGCAGGAAGGTTGTCCAACTTACGCTCGAGCTGCGACAGCTTTCCTTCGGCACGCTGAATAACAACACCGTCTGCTGTCAGCATGGCAATTCCAGCCGAGTCATAGCCGCGATATTCGAGTCGGCGCAGAGCATTGAGAAAAAAAGCCGGAGATGCTCCTCGACCAACGTAACCAATGACACCGCACATATGTTGTTCCTTTACGGACGCACGTCGGACTGTTTTGTCCAACGCGAAAATGAAGGGATTCGCGCTTCATCGGGAATCTGCAAGTCTCCTGCCAAAGAAACAAACGGCTCCACGATTACGTTCTGCCCAAAAACGACCGAGTCCTCAATATACACGTGCTCAGGATTGAGAATTTGTACACCTTTAGCCATCAACTGCTGGACAATTCGGCGTTGCAAGCGGGCGGCCACATCGGCAAGTTGAGCTTGAGAATTCACACCCAAGACGGTTTCTTCTGGAACACCCTCAAACGCTGTGACACGACGTCCGGAGCCTGTGAGCAACACAGGAAGGTCGGTCAGATAGAATTCACGAGCTGCGTTCTCGGGTTTAATTTGCGGCAGAAATTCGTTCAGCGTCTGAAAGTCGCCGGCAAAAAAACCACTGTTGCACGAGCGAATTTGTCGCTGCTCAGCGCTACAATCTTTCTCTTCTTGAATCCGGTACACCTGTCCGTCCATGGTTTTAAGCACTCGCCCATAGCCGGAAGGATCCTCGGCATCGAAGGCGAGGACTGTCAAAGCACTTTTGTCGAGGGCAAGGCGACCTAACAGACCATCAAGAATATTTGGCAACACACCCGGAACATCTCCCAATCCAATGAGTGCCGTCCCGGACTGAACACCTTGCGCCTCAAGTGCACGCACTCCACAGAGTGCCGCGTGACCCGTTCCAAGAGCGACATCTTGAAACACGTGTTGCACACGACAACGTGTGGCGACTTTTTGTGCAAAACGCTCAACAATGGCATGCACCTCAGGTTGAGCCGGCGACACGACAACGCTGAGATCTGCAACACCTGCCTCAACAAAATGGCTCATCGACCACTCGATGAGGGGGCGACCAAGAAGCGTGTGCGCGACCTTAGGACGAGTCGTTTTCATCCGCTTGCCCTGTCCAGCAGCTAAAATAATCCCCACCACATCTTGCGTTTTCATATGCTTCTCAGACACTCATAACCTCGGTAATATGCTTTCAACACAACTTGCACTCAGGTTCCAAAAGGAAAGGACAAACCATGGCAGGATCATCCACACTTGCCACTCAGCCCGTCACTTGTACCACTCGCGCTCCAACGCGCATCGACATGGCCGGTGGAACCCTTGATATTTGGCCGTTAGCTGCAATTCTACAGGAAAAATTCGAACTGTGGAACGCGCCCATTGAAACAGTCAACCTTGCAATTGAACTACGCGCTGAGGCCAAAGTAACCTTTTACCCAGGTCAAGATTTCGCATGGGAGTTCAACGACAAATCGCTGGGACGCAGCGCTGTCGGCAACACCCTCAATCAAAACGACGGTGCTGATTTCGTCTTGTTGCGTGCAGTGACTCGGCTCTACCGAAACGAGATTCTCCGACAGGGTTATGGTCGGGTGAGCATCGAGACAAATGCACAAGCTCCGCGTGGTTCTGGATTGGGTGGTTCAAGTTCTCTGGTTATCGCCCTGCTCGCCGCCTTCAATAAACTACTCGGCCACTCTGTAGACGGAACAGAACTCTGCCGCACAGCTCAAACACTTGAAGCTGGTATCTTGGGCAATCTCGCTGGCAATCAAGATCATTTCGCCGCCTACTTCGGCGGTCTGCAAACCGTCAAGCACACCGCTTTTGGTAGCACGACATCACAGATACCAAGCGATATCGATGATCTGTCGCGGCACCTCGTGCTTGCCCACAGTGGCCAGCAGCACTTCAGTGCTTTCAATAATTGGCTTGTGCTGGAAAAAGTTCTCACAGCTGATGCAGGTGTTCTCGAACGCTGCGCAGCAATCGCCAAAATCGTTCCTGATATGAAGAAAGAGCTGCAAAATAAAAACTGGCAAGCTGTGTCAAGGTTGCTAAGCGCAGAATGGGATATTCGTCGCAATCTTGCTCCAGGAATTGTCACGCCAACTCTCGAATCACTTTACACGACAGCACTGCGCGCAGGAGCTACAGGCGGAAAGGTGTGTGGAGCTGGCGGTGGCGGAGTGCTGGTGATGATGGTCGATCATCCTTCGCAAAAGGCGGCAGTGGAAACTGCATTGCGAACTGGCGGCGGCGAAGTACTCACGTGCGCACCCGCGCACAAAGGTCTCGTTTATTCCTGAGGTGGTTTTTTGCGTCGGCTGCGAAAAAATTGTTGCAATTGCAGCCGCGCCTTATCCTCCAACACCCCAGCATTCACCTGGCAGCGATGATTCAAACGCGCATCCTCAAGGACATTTGCAAGACTCGCGCACGCACCTGCTTTTGCATCTGTTGCAGCGTAAACAACCCGCGCAACCCGAGCATTGACGAGCGCTCCTGCACACATAAAGCAAGGCTCGAGAGTCACGTAAACTGTGCAATCAGAAAGCCGCCAGCGTCCCAGTCTTGCTGATGCCTCACGCAAGGCAATGACTTCAGCATGTGCGGTTGGATCTTGATTCACCTCACGGCGATTGTAGCCGCTGGCGAGTAGGCCGTGATCGGGGTGGACAATGACACACCCGACGGGAACATCACCCTCATTTTCGGCCTGCGCGGCCGCTTCAAGGGCGAGAGTCATCCAATGCTCATCGGTTTTTGAAAGATGCTCGCTGCTCATTAAATCTTTAAAAAGACGTGGTGAAAAAAAAATTGCGGAGCCCTCTCACGAGTGGCCCCGCAATGGTGGCGGAGCGAGAGGGATTCGAACCCTCGGTAGAGTTACCCCTACGCATCCTTAGCAAGGATGTGGTTTCAGCCACTCACCCATCGCTCCAGCGCGGCTTAAAACAGTGTACCGAAAAGTCGTAAAAAAAAAATGGCGCGCGGTAAGCGATTCGAACGCCTGACCGCCAGATTCGTAGTCTGGTGCTCTATCCAGCTGAGCTAACCGCGCACACCCAGACCGCAAGGATGTCCTTGGATTTGGTGAGAGGTGGACTAGCCCACGCGTTTAGCCGAGTCAAGACCTTTTCCCAAAAAAAGCCGCTCTAACAAAGCGCCTGGGTAAACACCTAATTCCTGATGACTAAACATCAATTGCCCTCCCGCGAGGCCCCACCATCGATCCACTCGAGTCTGCAGATCATCAAAGCGGTGCAGAGCGACAATAATGCACGCCCCTTGAGCGCAAAGATCTGCCAAAACGCTCCACAAAACCTCGCGCCATCGTTCATCCAAGTAAGTATCAGGCTCATCGAGTAAAAAAACTCCTGCACGCAAGGCCAAACCACAGGCCAGCCGAACCCGTTGCCATTGTCCGCCACTCAGATCCGAGATAAGGGTGTCGAGCAAAGGCCCCACCCCAAATCGTTCAAGAACAGGAAGAGCCTCGAAGACCTCTGGCGACTTTGTCCGACCCTTATTGGAATGAGCAAGTGAGAGCCAAATAAACTCTCTCACGGTCATTTCGTCAGTGGGTGTCAATGACTGCGCAACCCAGCTCACTTTACGCATCTCCAACTCAACAGCACCTTGGAAAACTGCGCCGCGTTCAAAAAAAGCAATCTCAAGCTCACCGGACACTTGCCAAGGGGGCTGCAAAACTCCAGCAAGTGCACGCAAAAGAGTCGATTTTCCCGACCCATTTGGACCAACCAGCGCGCACAATTCGCCCGCATAAAGTTCGGCCGAAAGATCCGTCAAAATCCATCGCGGCTGACGCCACACCGAAAACCGTCGCAGAAAAACGCGGCGCTGCCCGCTCGACACGCTCACGCGACTCGCTCCTTTCGCAGCAGCACAGCCATCAGAAAGGGCGCAGAAAAAAGCGCGGTATAAACACCAACGGGCAGCTCCAGGGGCGAAGTCAACGTCCGCGAACACAGGTCGGCGATCAACAAAAATCCACCGCCAAGTAGCACATTCAACCAAGGACGCGCCCACAGCCAAGCAGAACGAAAAAACAACCGACGGGTTAGGTGAGGAATGAGCAAACCAATGAACCCAACCGACCCAGCCGCACACACGGCCGCCGCACTCACGAGCATCAATATAACAAGTGACTTTTGCCGAAGTCTCCGCACATTTACGCCATGTGAAGAAGCAAACTCAACCCCAAACGACATAAGTTTGAGTTCTTTGTCGAGGACCACAAATGCAAGCGCACCTAGGAGCAAAACCGGTGCAATCAAGACGACCTGAAAAAGACCATGGGGTTGAATCGAACCCAACGTCCAAGCCTGAACCTCGGCCAACGAATCCGGACTTAATCTCGCAAAAATTAACATCAAAAACGCAGAGAAGCTCGCATTCAAAAGCAATCCAACCAACGCCAATGAGGCCACTCCCCAACGGCGCACAACCCGCTGAAAAACCACTTGAACAAGAATTAACGCAATAAATGAACCTAGAGCCGCAGAAATCCACAACGCCGGAAAAACATCCCACAACAATGTCGCCGAATAAGCGGGAAACAACACAATAGTCAGAAGAACTGCAGAGGTGCTTCCCGCGGACAGACCAACCACATGTGGATCGGCAAGAGGATTTTGCATTAATTGTTGCATTGCGCGTCCCGCTGCCGACAACGCCATTCCTGTGGTTATGGAAAGAATCACATGAACGAGACGGAGCTTCAAAACCGAACTATTGTCGGACAAAAAATCAAGCCAATTGCGCTTCCCACTGAGCAATTCAAACCACACGTTCAACGGCGTTGCAGGACCAAACATCAAGGCCAATAACGCAAAAAACATCAAACACACAGAAAAAATGACGATTGCTTTCAAAACTCTTCACCTTGCAATTGGCGCATCGCTTCGAGCAATCTTGGCCCAGGACGCTGAAATTCATCTGCTGGATAAATGCGGGTTTTGACCTTGTTGCCACGGCTCAGTTTCAAATTCAGCTGCGAAAAAGAGCTGTTAATTTGCTCTTTTTCTCGAGCATCACGAGCAAAACCGACCCAGAGATCCGCCTTAGACATCGCCAAAGCTTCGAAGGAAATTCTTGGAAAAAGATCGGCGTGCGGAGTCGGTGCCAGCGCGTTTGCAACACCGGCGAATTCAAACAATTCACTTAACCAAGCCGCTGAACTTGCCACAAACATGGGATTCAAATTGACAAAGAAAAGCCCTCTGCGCAAAGCTCCCTTAGATTTTTTTTGCGCCAATCCGCGCAAGCCCCCACGAAACGACTCCGCAAGAAGATTCGCTCGATCGGCGACTCCCAAATTCTGACCCAAGCGGGAAATTTCCTGGGGAAACGACTGCAAATTACCAGCATGGAACAAATGAACACGCGCTCCAGACTCTGTGAATCTCTGCTTTAATGCTGCAGGTAATCCATCGACAGCGACAATATCTGTTGGCTTGAGTGCAAGCACACGCTCAACACTGACGCGCATAAATGCTCCAACTTTACTTTTGCCACTGACCCGTGGAGGAAAGTCGCACTGCTCAGTAACTCCATAGAGAGAATTCTCGAGCCCCAAAGCAACGATCCACTCGGTCGCACTGGGTGCAAGGCTTACAATTCGTTGCTGCGAAATTCCGGCCCAGCTTGGCGACGCACACATCATCACAAGAAAAAGAATACTCACACGAATAAAAAATTGCCAAAACCAAGGGCGACTGAACTTAAAAAGCATCAATGCCGACGTCCTCAAGACGCTCGCGAATTTTGCGAAGCACCTTTGCTTCAAGCTGGCGAGCGCGCTCGCGCGTAATTCCAAACTTATCCCCGACATCCTGCAAAGTAATAGGATCCTCAGCGATAATGCGATTTCTGAATATAAATAGATCGCGATCATTGAGTTCGTTTTCGATCTCTTTTGCCTGCACTTTAAGGATACTCAATATCTCTTCGCGAGCTAATTTCTCGTCAATGCCCTCTTCTTCGTCCATGATTAAATCAACTTGCCGTGTGCCGGGCTGATCATCATAGACGGGCGTATCCAACGACAGATCACCCTTCGAGAGCCGTTGATTCATTTCAACGACTTCATTTTCTTTGACACCAATTTTTTCTGCCAAAAGTCGTGCATCAAATCGTTGAGTTAGGGCATACATTTTTTCTGCTTCAGCACGCAGCCGAAAAAACAACTTGCGCTGCGCATCTGTTGTTCCAATTCTGACAAGACTCTTGTTGTCCATCAAGAATTTCAAAATATATGCACGAATCCACCATGCGCTGTATGTGCTCAATTTCACGCCGCGATAGGGGTTGAAGCGATTAACGGCCTGCACAAGCCCAGCGTTTCCCTCTTGAATCAAATCCAACATTTGCGCGTAGGCGCGTCGATACTCCATCGCAATCTTCACAACCAAGCGGAGATTTGCGGTCACTAGTCGCTGCCGCGCTTCAACGCTGTTTTTTTCATAAGCCTCAGTTGCCAGTCGACGCTCTTCTTCAATGCTTAGTAACGGATATCTGCGCAGTTCCGCCAGATACCTTGAGAGAACAGAGGACGGAACAAGACTTGTCGAATTGTCAAAATCTTCGATTGATTCTTCGTAATCATCGACGGCTTCAACATCACCTCGTGGTGCGAGTGCCTGTGATTCCTGATCTGTGTCAGACCAATCCCCATCCACCGAATCCACATCAAGCGTGTCGCTTGAGCGCTCGGAGAGCTCATCGTCTTCAACGATTTCAGCGTCAAGAACCTCGGGCTCTGCAACAGTCGATGAGGAGTTTTGATGATCGAACGATCCGCCCTTTGTGCGGGCGACCCTAACAAAGGATTTTTTCTTTTTGTCGTTCTTACCAGGAGCGTTTGCTTTCACGTCCTTTGATGGCAAACTCTCACCGCGACGGCTCATTACTTTCACCCCAAGCGGAACACTCTTCGATGCCAGGATTAGGAATCATCTCCAACCCATTCGCGAAGATAAATAAGCGCGATCCAGAGCACAACACCCTCATGTGGTACATTCTTGGCAACCAGGGTCAATTCGAGGTCACCAATTCCCTGCAAGATCTTTCGCGCGTCTGCCAGGAATTTTGTGCCCGCGGAATAGACACCGTTGGCGTTGTCGGTGGAGACGGCACAATCAGCCTGACCCTTTCGGCACTGGCACAAGCCTATCCCGCAGACAAACTCCCTCGCATCCTGGTCCTCCGAGGCGGTACCGTCAATGTCCTTGCCGCAAATTTAGGAATCTTTGGAAGCCCTAAAGATGTCTTTGCGGATGCGCTCGAGGCCTACCATACACCAAACGGACTTGCCGAAATGTCGCTGCAGACCCTCAAAGTCAACGGACGACTCGGTTTTATATTCGCCGATGGAGTTGCCGCGCGGTTTCTTCGCGAGTTTTATAAAATCAAATCGTCGACACTTGGGGCCGGACTTTTTTTGGGCAAAGTGCTTACCGATGGCGCCTTTGGTGGTCGGCTGGGCGGTGCCTACAACGAACTTTATTCCACAGAGCGTGTGCACGTGGACTGTTCGCCACGTCCCTGGCCCTTTGAAAATCCAATCAATACCAATATGTTGGTTGCATCTACCATTCCTAAAATGCCTTTTGGTGTGCATTTCTTTCGCGCGCTCAACACACACCGGAGCGAAGCCGAATTGCTTGCCGTCTACGCCAGTCGACAGAAATTTCCATACGAGACAGTAAAAACTTTTTTAACCGGAGGACGCGGTCGCTCCGAAACAATTCACAGCCATATTTTCGAAAATGCAACTCTGACTCCCACACAGGCGATTGACTATTCGCTTGATGGAGATCTCCTCGAACCCACCACTGCGCCAATCCACATTTGCCTCGGGCCGCGCTTTGTTTTCTGCTCCCCATATGGCAACGTGCTCTAGCAAACGGTCACGGCCTGGCGGGTTCTAAGATGTTCACGGTTTTCGACGAAATCCTTCTTAATCACGAAGACGGCGACATCACGGTTGAACATGCAATCCTTGCCCTAGACGCTCAAAGCTCAGGACATATCAATTTTCTTTCGAGCATCGGAGCGCCCTACTGTTCGGGCAAAATGGGCGGAAAGCAGATGCTGGTGAGCCATGAAGCTCACAGAATTCTCGCCCAAAAATTTCCGAAAGCTGCGTTTCTGCCTTGCACCTATTTTCGGCCGATTGTTTTAGGCAATCTCCAGGTTGAATTACTTCCGAGCGGACACAGCCCGGGCTCAAGCTTTCTGCACATTCAAAAATCAAAAGACTCACTTCTCTACGCCTTACATTGGTCAATGCGGCCCAACTCTTTGCTTCGTAGAGCAGCGTTTCGCCCAGCAGAAACTCTGCTTTTGAAACTGCATTGCGACCCATCCTCACTTTTTGCCACATCAGTACGGCGGGAACTTGATCGACTTGTCGAATTTTGTAGCAAACTACTGCGCGCGGGTGAACGGGTCGTCATGGTTGCTGATGCCTGTGGCACCGCGCATCACATTCTCTCCTTTCTCACCGAGCAGCGTCTTCCCGTTGCTCTCGATAAACACCTGCAACCTTTGGTTGATTTTGAAGCAGATGGACATTCGGTTCTTGCCGCGCTTGCAGGACAATCAAACCCAAACACACCTCCCGCAGGCAGCTGGAATCAAGGGGCGCGAACTCAGTTTGTTGATCCCAATAGCAACCAACCTTGCGTCTTGATTCTCTCCAAAGACCACCTTCTCGCCCGCAGACAACGCACGCTCCCGCAGGGGATTTGGGTCTGGACGGGGCTTGATCAACATCTCGCCTTGCAGTGCCCTTGGATGGCGCACCTGACCTTTGCCGAAAGCTTTGCTGTTCAGTTTTCCCCTGATTTAAGCGAAATCGATGACATGATTCGCGAGATTCGTCCTCGGCAAGTGCTTGTCTGTGGCGACGGAGCACAGACCTGTGTCCACCATCTGACACGCAGGGGGATTGACGCACAGGTGTTTGCACCGCCACGATTGGAAACACTGTTTTAGTCTGTGGGCTGCAACTCCACCCCAGCGGACAACAGACGTTGCAGGAGAGTTCCACTCATCATGGCTCAAGAAAAACGCGAGCAATTCAATAGCCAACAAAGCGGACAACGCCGATCATTCACTGTCAGAACCATGGAAATTGAAGACTTGGCTGAGGTTTACCAGCTTGGTGCAATGAACTTCAAAGCGGATCTATGGCCCATGCTCTATCGCAGCTGGGATGAATACGAAGTTACAACCTTATTCAATACGGACGGTGATTACTGCCTGGTTGCGGAAAATGACGACTGGTCACCAGGCTCAGAAGAAAAACGTATTGTCGGCTTTGTTCTTGGCACGGTCATTTCAAAACCAGGCTCAGCTTGGAGTTATGGTTACGTCCTTTGGCTGTGCTCACATGATGATTGGGCGCGCGAAGGAGTTGCTGGAAAACTCGTCGACAAGCTGGTCGAAATCATGGTCGAAGAGGATGGTATTCGCATCATCATGGCAGATACCGACCCTGACAATCATCGAGCGGTCCGATTTTTTACAAAAAAAGGCTTTTCCGACACTAAGCCGCACCTCTACTTGAGCAGCAATCTAGAACATAACCCGCACTACGCTCCCTTGCTCAAAAAATCGCGTGCCGCGGCGCAATCGGCCGAGCGGATGAAGAAAAAAATCCGTAAGGACATTGCAGGACGCTGGACGAATGGACCAAATGATGAAAAGAATCGGCTCAAGAAAAGCAAGAAGCTGAAAAAGCGGAAAAAGAAAAAGAAAAAAATAGGGAAACATTGAGCCATGACCCAAGCCCGCACTGCCTTAACCGCGACTCTCAATCCAGCCCAACAGCAGGCGGTCGAGACTCTCGCGGGCCCCTTGGTTGTGTACGCGGGTGCCGGCAGCGGAAAAACCAGAGTTATCTGTCACCGCATTGCAGCGCTCATCGACAATGGTGCGCCGCCAAGCTCAATTCTCGCCGTCACTTTCACCAACAAAGCCGCCAAAGAAATGCGCGAACGTGTCGAACACATTGTTGGTGGCCGCGCACGAAGTATCGTTGTTTCAACATTTCACTCCGCCTGCGCTCGCTTTTTGCGAATTTTTGCACGCGAAGCAGGTTACAGTGAGTCGTTCAGTATCCTGGACGATGACGATCAAAAAGCTCTCATCAAAGACGTCTCACAATCTCTCAATGTGCCCGACAAACTCCTCAGCGTCGCAACAATCAAAAACAAAATTGATAGACTCAAAAATGCCGGAATTTCACCAGAAGACTATGCGAAACAGATTCGCGAGCACGCAATTGATGCACTCAACGCTGCACGTGAACGCTTTCGCAGATATGGTGAAGACGAAAACGCAGAGCTGATTCAAAAATGCTACGCGCTCTACCAATACAGATTGAAGTCACAGAATGCGATGGACTTCAACGACCTCCTTTTGGTTATGGTTAACCTACTTCAATCCAACGAATCGGTTCTCAGACAACTGCAAAATCGATTCCGCTATTTTCTTGTCGACGAATTTCAAGACACCAACCCCATTCAGTTCCGCTTCATTCAAATGCTTTCATCTCACACTCAAAATCTGTGCATTGTTGGTGATGATGATCAATCGATCTACTCTTGGCGTGGGGCTGAACCTTCATTCATTCTGGATTTTCAGAAGTTCTATCCTGAAGCCAAAATTATCAAACTTGAGCAAAACTACCGCAGCTCAGGAAATATTGTAAAAGCTGCGACTCACCTCATTGCCCACAACATACGCCGCGCACCAAAAACCCTCTGGACAGATGCAACCTCGGGAGAAGATGTCACCTGCCGCGCTGCAGTGGACCCGTACGAAGAGGCGCATTATGTTTGCGGAGAGCTGCTCACGAAATATGAACAACGAAAACGCTTTTCTGACTTTGCAATTCTTTATCGAACAAACGCACAAAGCCGAGTCCTTGAAGATGAGTTGCGCAGAAGAATGCTGCCTTACATCATCTATGGTTCAGTGCGTTTCTATGAACGCGCAGAAATTAAAACCCTGCTTGCTTATCTCCGCCTGATTGTGAACCCAGACGATAATAACGCCTTCGCACGTGCAATCTCAACTCCAAGGCGCGGTTTTGGCGACAAGGCCCTTGAGAAACTTAAAGAACTCTCTCAGGAAAAAAATCAAACTCTGCTTCGGGTTGCTTGTTCTTTGGCGCGCAATGAGTTTAGTGCCGATGTTGGTCGCGGTTTGAATGCGTTGAAAAATTTTGAACGCATGTACAGCAAAGCTCGAAGCTCCCTCGATCTGACCGGAAAACCCTCGTTGGTTCTTCGCGATCTTCTTAACGACATTCAGTTTGAAGAGTTTCTCCGCAGCGCTCATCCCGAAGACTTCGATGAACGCTGGTTAAACGTTGTTGAATTACAAAACGCAATACTTGAGGCTGAAAACCGGCCCATGCAAGATACGCTCGACGACCTAGAAGCTGAGCTCAATACGCCCGCAGATATTTTCGCTCAAAGCAGTTCTGCAAGTCCCGGCTCGCGTATTCTCAGCCGCTTTCTCGAACAAGCCCTACTCACAGTTGAGCCCACTGTAAAAAGCGTTCAAGCGGGTCAATCCGACGCCATCACGCTTATGACCATCCATTCCTCCAAGGGTCTGGAATTTCCCGTTGTCTATATCTGTGGTCTCGAAGAGGGCGTCCTGCCGCACAACAATAGTCTCGACAGTGAACCCGCGATCGAAGAAGAACGTCGGCTTCTCTATGTCGCCATGACCCGAGCTCGCGAATCGCTGACCCTGACCAACATCCGACGCAATCGCTTTCGTCCCGATCTTCCCGCAGAGTCGAGTCGGTTTCTGGCAGAACTCCCAACCGAGGGGGTTCACATGGAACGTCGCTCGCCACGCGCCAATTCTTGGCATACGCAGACCGACGAAAACAGCATGGCGTTCGATGCGGATCTGAGCCGTGCCGATAAATTAGGCGCAACTTCAGAATCACTCAAAAACATTCGAAAAGACGTCTTTTCATTTTTAAAACCAGCAGACGAACTTTCGAAGCAATCAGTCTCTCATGACACAGCCAACCCGTCAGAATGGTTTGAAGGCCAACGCGTAAAGCACAAGCTTTTTGGAACGGGAATTGTTCAACGGGTTGAAAAGAGTCTTGATGGATTTCGTCTCGAAGTGCGCTTTCCCGTTGTGGGAATTAAAAAACTCTTACACACCTACCTTCAACCTGAATGAAGCAACTTCAACGTGCAGAGCTTTGGAGATTCTCGTATGAGCAAATTAAATTCGCCAACTAAAATCAAAATTGCTCCCTCGCTTGCAGCGGCGAACTTGCTCCAATTGGGCGACGAAGTAAAAAAACTCGAACAAGCAAAGGTCGATGCCATTCACTTCGACGTGATGGACGGCCATTTTGTTCCATTGCTTACCATCGGCGTCCCAATCCTCGAGCAGGTCCGTGCTGTCACCAGTCTGCACCTCGATGTGCACATCATGGTGACCAACCCCGACGATGTTTTGGATGATTACCTTAAAGCGGGTGCAGACACGCTCAGCTTTCACATTGAAGCCGCTCGGCATGCGCACCGGCTCTGCACGCGTATAAGGCAAGCTGGGAAGCGCGCCGGAATTGCGCTCAACCCTGCGACACATTGGCAAAATATAGAATTTCTCCTGCCCGAGCTCGACCAGGTCACCCTCATGACTGTCAATCCGGGCTACTCACGGCAACAGCACATCCTCTCAATGCACAACAAAATTGGCGAGTTTGCCAACTTTTGCCGCGCTCAGAACTATGCGATAGACATCTGTATTGATGGTGGGGTGAACCTCGGCAACGCAAGCACACTGGCTCAGCTCGGAGCAACTATACTGGTTGCAGGTGGAGCTGTTTTCAACGGCGGTAACACTGTTGAGTCGGTTCAAGCACTCCGCGCCGCCGCGACAGCGGGCTGAGCTTACAGCCATCCAAAACGAGAAAGTGAATTGCCAAAGTCATGCAGAAATTTATCGAAGCAACGCGCACAGATTTAGCAGCTCTCGAACCGCTCTTGGTTGAATATCTGCTCACTCCCAATGAACCAACCAATGATGTGTTGCGACATATCTTTGCGGCAGGTGGCAAGCGGATCAGGCCCGGACTCTTTCTTCTTGTCTCTCAACTCATCAATTACTCGGGCGCTCATCGCATGCCCATCGCTGCCGTCTGCGAATACATTCACACCGCAAGCCTTCTCCACGATGACGTCATCGACAATTCATCATTACGCCGCGGCAAGCCCACAGCGAATGCTATTTGGGGCGATGAAACTGCAGTCCTGGCTGGCGACCTCATTTATTCCACAGCTTGTCGGTTGATGGTCAAAACCAGGAGTCTCGACCTCATTGATACTTTCGCAGAATGCATTCGATTCATGAGCGAAAGCGAATTGTTTCAACTCGAACTCCTTTGGAAATCCGACATCACACGAGAACAATACGACCGTGTTGTAGAAGGCAAGACGGCGATTTTATTTGAAGCAAGCTGCAAAACTCCTGGTTTTTTAGCGGAACTGCCCAGTGATGTTTGTACGGCTCTCGGTCAATATGGCCGCCATGTAGGATTTGTTTTTCAAATTGCTGACGACGTCCTTGATTACGTAGGATCGGCACAGGACGTTGGTAAATCTGTTGCAGCCGACCTTCGTGCAGGCAAAGTCACCCTTCCCGTCCTTTGTGGCATCACCAATGAACAACAAAAATCTCAACGCACGCTGTCGGATCTTGTGAGCAAGGTTCTCACCGACGGCACCTGCACAGACGAAGAACTCTCAAAAATTGTTGCAGCCGTTCAATCCTCTGGTGGCGTCGAGCTTGCCCGCGAACAGGCCATGACCCACGTGCGAGCTGCGCAAAATGCTCTGCGCAAAGCAACCCAAGAACTTCCTCCACCCGACCCTTTACGCACCCATGCACTCGAATTACTGCTTTCGCTGCCCGAATCACTTTTGCTGCGGAGCAAATAAAAATGGCCAATGCGAACCTAGATATGATTCGTCTCAGCAACGGCCTGAGATTCATTCATTGCAAGAACCCAGACAGCGCGAGCTTTGAATTATCTGCTCATATCGACACCGGATCGCGCGATGAGAGCCCGGAAAACAACGGCGTTTCGCACTTCTTAGAGCACATGATGTTTCGCGGTTCCGAGCAATTTCCCAACTCCGTGGCACTTGCCGCTGCCATGGAATCATTTGGCGGCGAAGCCAATGCGATGACTTCAGCTGAAAACACTGTTTATTGGCTCAAAGGATCTGCGCGGAGAATGGATCAAGCCTTCGATATTTTCGCTGAATTTTTTCTCCGCCCAAACTTTGCCGACCTAGATATTGAACGAGAAATCATTCTGCAAGAACTCGCAAGCGACTATAACGAAGCGGGCGACAACATCGATTGTGAATCTCTTGCAATGCAATGCATGTTTCCTCATCACTCGCTTGGCCTACCTATCATCGGCACTGAAGACTCTGTTCAGCGCATGGGCCTTGCGGAACTCAAGCAGAAACACGCTCAATATTACCAACCTGAAAACTGCATCCTAAGCCTCGTCTCTTCACTTCCAACAGAACAAGTGGCGCAATTTGCCGAACGTGCCTTTGGCCAACGTTGGACACACACCGAGCAACACGTTACCGCGCGAACCGTGCTTCCAGCGGATTACTTCAGCCAAGCAAAACAAAAACGCACACTCCTTCTGCAGAATAACTCCGACAACCAATATTCACTTAAATTAATGCTCCCCGGTTCGGGAGGACTCAACGAACGAGTGGTGCAGGACATTATCGTCGAGCGCCTTTTGGACGATGGAATTTCTTCGCGTCTTCCTGCAACAATTCGCGAAAAACATGGACTTGTTTATGATATTAGCGCCGATGCCCAGTCCTATGCCGACATTGGAACATTCAGCATTGACGCAACTATCTCTCAAGATTCCTTACAGCGTCTGCTCGATGTTCTTCTTGCTGAACTGATTCGGGTGTGTCTTGAACCGCCCAAGGCTGAAGAACTCGAGCGCTTGAAATTTCGATACCTTTTCGATCTCGAGATCCTTCATGAAAGCCATCCACGGGTGATTTCGCGCGAGGTCACGCAGCTTTTTCTAAAAACGCCTCTTTCGTTGGGACAAGAAGCCGAAATTGTTCGTTCAATAACCCCCCTTCAGGTCCAACAGGCCGCGCAACGAATTCTCACACATCCGCGGCAAACCATGGTACTGGTTGGCCCTAGAGCCCGTAAATTCAGAAATTCGATTGAAAAGTTCCTTGACCAATTAAACCGCTGTGGAGGCTGACATGCGTTTTACCAAGCCGCAGAAAGTTTCGACTCTCGACATCCGCGCATTTACAGAAGGTCACTCAAAAGACCAGGCACATTTTGTAGA